>JBDTPG010000049.1:0-16715 GCA_039932815.1 Caldimonas sp. | reverse complement strand
CACGCCGAAGTGCGCATGCGCTAGCGCGGCAAAGGTCACGGTGCGCCGGCGCAGCGCCGATCTGGACGGCGACCCCGGCGTTGTTCGGCGCTTCGCCTCGGGTGCGGCGTCGATATCGTCTCGTCGTCCACTGCCGGGTGACCGCCATGCGCCACGCTCCCTCCACGCTCCACCTCTCGCACGCGTTCCGTTCGCCACCGCCCCCGGGCGCGATCGAATGGGAAGAGCTGCCTTCGCTCGCGCAACGCGTTCGCCAGGCGCCGGTCGGGCCCGCCACCTCGCCCTGGGACGCGACCCGTCCAGCCGAGCTCGAAACCGCGCCCGTGTCGCAGCCCTTTCGCGAGCTGAAGGGCGTCGCGATCCGCGAGGTCAACGAGCCCGACGTGTTCCGTCATTTCTTCGGCCGCTGATCGCGGCGCGCTCCGCCGCCGCCGGCGGCGCGACGCGACCGTCCGGCTCGCTATCCTGAGGGCTGCCCCATCGATCGCGGCCCGCCATGAACATCTCCGCCGAATTGCCCGTCGCAACGCCGCGGCGCCTCCGCTTCTTCTGGGAAGATTTTCCGGTCGGCCAGGTGCGCGAATTCGGCGGCTATCTCGTCACCCGCGAAGCGGTGCTGGCATTCGCGCGCGAGTTCGACCCCCAACCCTTCCATCTCGACGACGCCGCCGCCGAGGCTTCGCTCTTCGGCCGCCTCGCCGCGAGCGGCTGGCACACGTGCGCGATCGCCATGCGCATGATGTGCGACGCCTACCTGCTCGAGTCGGCGAGCCTCGGCTCGCCGGGGCTCGAGAAGCTCAGCTGGAAGAAGCCGGTCTATCCCGGCGACACGCTGCACGTTCGTCTCGAGGTGCTCGAATCCCGCCCTCTGGCGAGCCGCCGCGACGTCGGCATCCTTCGCTCGCGCTGGGAAGTGATGAACCAGGACGAAGAGACCGTGCTGACGATGGAGGGCCACGGCCTGTTTCGCCGCCGCGAGCCCACCCCCGGCTGAGAAGCGCTGCACGAACCGGCGTTGAGCCGTGCGATGACGTGATTTTGTTGCGCCGCATGCGGCGTCGCGACGACGGCCGCGCACCCTGCCCGGCGCGACAATGCCGAGCCCGCTCTGTGCCCCCTTGCGCGCGGCGGCGTTCGCCCTGGAGCCGGCCTTGCGCCGACGCCGAGGCAGGAGCTGATTGATCACGATGGCCCCGCTTCCCGAACTCGAGACCGCCCGCGCCACGCTGCCGGCGATGCCGGCGCACACCTTGCCGCTCGGCACGCGCCTGCGCGAGTACGAGATCAAGGGCCTGATCGGCGAAGGAACCTGCAGCATCGTCTACCTCGCCTGGGACCATGCGCTGCAACGCAAGGTCGCGATCAAGGAGTACATGCCGGCGTCGATGGTCGGCCGCATCCAGGGCTCGACGAACGTCGTCATCGCCGCCGACCGCCACCTCGACGCCGTCCGCGCCGGCCTCAAGGGATTCATCAACGAAGCACGCCTGCTCGCCCGCTTCGACCACCCGTCGCTGGTCAAGGTCTACCGCTTCTGGGAAGAGAACGGCACCGGCTACATGGTGATGCCCTACTACGAGGGCCCGACGCTCAAGACGGCGCTCGCCGAGCTCGGCCATGTGCCGAGCGAGAGCGAGCTGCGCACCTGGCTGAAGCCGATCCTCAACGCCCTCACGCTCCTGCACGAGGGCGCGACCTGGCACCAGAACATCGGTCCCGACGAGATCGTGCTGACACCGTTCGGCCCGGTGCTCCTCGGCTTCGCTTCCGCGGCGCACGCGATCGAGGCGATGAACCACACCCCGGCGGCGGCCCTGAAAGCCGGCTTCGCGGCGATCGAGCAATACGGCAGCGAGGCGGCGACGACGCGCGGGCCCTGGACCGACCTGTACGCCCTCGCGGCCGTGATCTACGCGGCGATCACCGGCAGCGAACCGGCACCCGCGGCCGACCGGCTCGCCACCGATCGGGTCCGCCCGCTGTCGGTGGTCGCAGCCGGCCTGTACAGCGCCCGCTTCCTGACGGCCATCGACTCCGCGATGGCGGTGCAGCCGAAGCAGCGCCCGGCCGATCACACTGAGTTTCGCGCCCTGATGGGCGACATCGACGCGCCGGAAGCGGTCTCGCTCGCGCCTCGGCCGGACCTGATGCAAGAGCCGTTCGCCGGTGCCGCCCCGAGCGAGCGCGAAGTCACGGTTCCCGACCGCCCTCTCCTGGCCGCCGCGGCCTCCGTCGCTGCCGACGCAACGCCCGCCGCTGCACGCGCCGCGGCGCACGACGCACGGCCGTCGCGTCCCGCGCGGCCGGCGCCGCGATCGACCGGCAACGACGTCGACCGTGCAACGCCGTCGTGGATGAAGACGGCCCAGGCGCGCGTGCTCGGCAAGCGCGCGCTCTACGGGGTCGTCGCGGGAACGTTCGCCCTGATCGGCATCGCCGCCCTCGTCCTGCAGTTCTCCTCCCGCACCGCGAGTCGCGCGCCGGCGGCGACTGCCGCGCCCGCCGGCAACCCCCTGACCGTCGCAAAGCCGCTTGCGCCTGCGGCCACGATCGCCAAGCCGATGTCGCCCGCGACCGTGCCGGCGAGGGCCGCCGCTCCGACACCAGCACCGACACCGACACCGGTACCGGCGCGGACACCGACCGCCACCACCACGCGCCCGGCACCCGTCACCGCCGCGACGACCCCGACGGCGACGCCGACGCCGACGCCGGCACCGACGGTCGCTTCCGCGCCACCGCCCCGCACTGCCGCGGCGCCGGCGCCGGCCGCCTTGACCGCGCTCGAGCGCCAGTCGCGCTGCACCGAAATCCTGCAGAAAGCGTCGCTCGAGAAGATCACTTCCGCAGAGACCGACTTCTTCAAGCGGGAGTGCAAATGACCGACGCCTTCGGCCGCCTGGCCCGCGCAGTCGGCGCCCCCTGGGCCGCCCTCGCCGTCGCGCTCACGCTCCTGCTCGGTGCCTGCTCCTCGTCCGAGCCGCAGACCTTCGAAAAGGCACTCGCCGACGCAACCGACAATCTGGTCGCGCAGACCGGCAAGCTGCCGGTCTTCCTGGCACGCATCGAAGCCAAGCTGACCACGCCCGACCCGAAGCTGCCGAAGCGCATCGTCACGATCGACCCGATGCTCGACACGATCACCGGCCAGCAGACCGAGACGACGGCGCTGTTCGAGCGGCGCGTCACCCAACGCATCGGCAATCTCTATCCGCAGTTCGAGTTCCTGCCGTTCCAGGCCGCCAACCTCGCGCGCGCCCAGTACCTGCTGACCGGAACGATGTCGAGGGTGCCGACAGCGCCCATCGCCAAGCCGTCGGTGCGCCTCAGCCTCGCGCTGATCGATCTCAAGACCGGGCTCATCGTCGCCCAGGCGTCGGCGTTGGCGCTCGAGGAGAACCTCGACAGCACACCGTCGCGCTACTACCGCGACAGCCCGGTGCTGATCCGGGACAAGGTCGCCGAAGGCTACGCCAAGACCGCGGCGACGCCGGTCGGCCAGCGCGGCGACGCCTATTACCTGGAGCGGATCGGCGCGGCGAGCGTGATCAACGAAGCGACGTCGCTCTACAACGCCGAGAAGTACCAGGACGCGCTCGGCACGTACCGATCCGCGCTGTCGACGCCGCAGGGCGAGCAGCTTCGCGTGCAGAGCGGCATCTACCTGTCGAACATGAAGCTCGGCCGGTTGCCGGAGGCGGAGCAGGCGTTCGGCCGAATCGTCGCCCTGGGCATCGCCTACAACGAGCTCGGCGTCAAGTTCCTCTTCAATGCGGGCAGCGTCGAGTTCTGGGCCGACCCGAAGATCAGCGGCTCGTACGGCATGTGGCTGCGCCAGATCGCGCGCGAGGCCGTCGCATCGAAGAGCTGCGTCGCGATCATCGGCCACACCAGCCGAAGCGGACCGGGGCCGATCAACGACGCGCTCTCGCTGAAACGCGCCCAGTACATCCGCCAGCGCCTCGCCGTCGAGGCCGCCGAGCTGGCCGAGCGCACCCGTGCCGTAGGCATGGGCTTTCGCGAGAACATCGTCGGCAGCGGCACCGACAACGGCTTCGACGTTCTCGACCGACGGGTCGAATTCAAGATCGTCCCCTGCGCCTGACCTGCGGCCGACCATGAACGCTGCGGCGCGGCGGCCGCGCTCGCATCACTACAGCGTCTACGTCGTCGAGCTCGACGATCGGGTCTGGAACGTGGCGAGCTTTCGCCGCGCCAACCCGGACTACCGCCTCGGCCAGCCGTTCGTCTACGTCGGCATGTCGGGGCTCGATCCGGACCTTCGCTTCGATCGGCACATGGCCGGCATCCAGGGCAACCGCTTCGTCCGCGAGTACGGCCTGCGCCTGCTGCCGGCGCTCTACGAGGTCTACAACCCGATGCCCTACGACGCCGCGCGCGACATGGAGGTCGAGCTCGGCATCGCCTTGCGCGAAGCCGGCTACGGCGTGTGGCAGGCCTGAACCGCGGCGTCGCCCGAGCTTGACGGCGGCCGCGCGAGCAGCGTTTCCAATCGCTGCTCGCGAATGCCGTAGAACGACTTGAGGTCGTCGAGCTCAGTGCGTGCGCGCGCCTCCTGGCCGGTGCCGTCGACGCGCCGTCGGGCGAGGATCATCTTGTTCTTGCTGGTGTGCTCTAGCGAGACGAACTCGAACACCTGCGCGTCGTAGCCGCGCGTCTCGAGCAGCAGCGCGCGCATGCTGTCGGTGACCATCTCCGCTTCCTGGCCGAGGTGGATGCCGTGGCGGAGCAGGCCCGAAAGCAGGCGCGGCCGGGCGATCTGCGGGCGCAGCTCCTTGTGGCAGCACGGCGAGCAGATCAGCACCTGCGCGCCAGCGCGCAGGCCGAGGTCGATCGCGTGGTCGGTCGCGGTGTCGCACGCATGCAGCGCGATCATCACGTCCATCGCCGCCGGCGCAACGCTGCGCAGGTCGCCTTCGACGAAGCGCAGGCCCTCGCAGCCCGTTCGAAGCGCGACGTCATTGCAGAGCTCGACCAGCTCGGCCCGCAGCTCGACGCCGGTCACCGCCGGCGGCCGGCCGAAGCGGCGGCGCAGGTGCTCGTGGACGGCGAAGGTCAGGTAGCCCTTGCCCGAGCCGTAGTCGACGACGCGGATCGGCGCCGCGCCGTCGCCGAGCGAAGGGGCCGGCAAGGCGTCGAGCGCGTGGTCGAGGACCTCGAGAAACTTGTCGATCTGGCGCCACTTGCGCGCCATCGCCGGCACGAGGCGATGGTTCGCATCGGTCAGGCCGAGCTCGACGAGGAACGGCAGATCGAGCGAGAGGCGGCGCTCGCGCGCGCGGTCGTGCAGCGCGGGTGCGACGACGGTGGGATCGGCGTCGGGGCGGTCGACGGCAGACGGATGCGCGTGCCGGCGCAACGTGGCCTTGCCCTTCTTGCTGACGAGCAGTTGCGCGTCTGCGTCGGTGCGATGGAGTGTCGCGTGGGCGAACGCGGTCGCATGGGTTGGGTCAAGCAGGGCAGCGACCTCGGCGAGACCGTCGTCGACCGGCAGATTGCGCGTGACGTCGCGCGTCGTGTGCTCGCTGACGAAGGAAAGCGCCGGCGCGCCCTTGAGCGCGATCAGGCGAGCGCGCACCGCGCGCGGGCCGCTGCCCGCGTGGCGCGGCTTCGACAGCACGAGGGACGCGAAGGCGCCGCCTTCGATCGCCGCTCGCACCTCGTCGAGGAAGGCGGCGAGCGGCTCCTGCGTTGGCACCGAGGCCGGGAGAAGGGAGTGCGGGCGGGTCATGAAGTCGGAGGTGCGCCAACGATTGTCCGCGCCGCCGCGCGAACGACAATCGAAGTCCTTTTCGTCCCTCCGCACCGCCCATGTTCGGGATCGCCGACTACCCCTCCTTCGTCGTCGCCGTGATCGTCTTCCTGATGATCCCCGGCCCCGGCAACCTCGCCCTCATCACCTCGACCGGCAAGGGCGGGCCGCGCGGCGGCCTGGCCGCGACGTTCGGCGTGATCGCCGGCGACCAGGTGCTGATGTGGCTCGCGGTCGCGGGGGTGGCGGCTCTTCTCGCCGCCTACCCGCCGGCGTTTCGCGGCATTCAGTGGCTCGGCGCGGGTTACCTCGCCTGGCTGGGCCTGCGCATGGTCCTCGCCAAACCCGGCGACGCGCCGGTGCTGCAGATCCGCGCCGGGCAGTATTTCCGGCAGGCGTTCGCGATCACCCTGCTCAATCCGAAGGCGATCGTGTTCTACATGGCGTTCTTCCCGCTCTTCGTCGACCCGGCCCGGCCGGCCGGCATCGCCACCTTCGCGGTCATGGCGGCGACGATCGCTGCGCTCACCTTTGTCTATGGCCTGGTCGTCACCGTGCTGACGCACCGGCTCGCCGAGCGGATGCGCGCCAACCCGCGCATCGGCCGGTTTCTGGCTCGCGCCGCCGGCGTCTTCATGATCGGCTTCGGCCTGAAACTGGCGCTGTCGCGCTAGAGAAAGTCAGCGCCGGCTTCGGCGCTCAGGCCGCGAGGGGCTGGCGGCGGGCAAGATCGAGCTGCACGAGCGTCGCGTCGAGGTCGAGCCGGCGCGTGAGCAGCTGCGCGAGCTTGGGGGTGCAGAGCGTCTCGATCCGGTCGAAGCCGAACCAGCCGAAGCCATCCATCTCGGGCCGCATGCGGCCCGAGATGCGCTCGATGAAGCAGCTCGGGCAGTGCAGCTCGCGCGGATCGATGCGATGCGACAGGCAGGCGAAAAGGTGCAGGTCCTTCTTCGCGGTATAGGCGTGCCGTCCGACGTCGAGCAGCGTTTCCGCGCCGAGGCGAAGGCCGGTTTCCTCGCGCGTCTCGCGCAGCGCCGCCTCGATCGGCGTCTCGCCCGCGTCGATGCCGCCTTTGGGCAAGTCCCAGTGGCGTTGACCCGTGACGTGGCAGAGCAGCAACTCGCGCGACTCGAGCAGCACGACGATGCCGCAGCTGAGCCGGCGGGGTCGTGACGCGAGAAGGTCGAGCATCGCCCATTGTCGCGTCGCCTCCTGCTCGGCCGCGGTGCCGGCGATGCAGCTTTCCGGCACGCGCGCCAACTCCTTGACGGCGACGTGGTCCGCCTTTCCGGTCGGCCGCGCCGCGGCCTCGCCGTACGATCGGCCGATGGCCGCGCCCGGCTCCTTCGCCTTCTTCCCGACCGCGCTCGGCCCGTGCGCGATCGCCTGGAACGGAATCGGCCTGACCGGCGTCTGGCTGCCCGACAAGGACGCCAACGCCTTGCGGCGCAAGGTGTTGCACCGCTGTGGCGATGCAGCGGAGACCGTGCCTACCGGTGCGACCGCGGAGGTCGTCGATGCGATCGTTCGCCTCCTCGCCGGCGAGCGCGTCGACCTGAGCACCGTCGCGCTCGACAGCAGCGCCGTCGACGCTTTCGACCGCCGGGTTTACGACGTCGTGCGCACCATCGCCGCCGGCAGTGTGTTGACGTATGGCGAAATGGCGGCACGCGTCGGTGCCGATGCGTCGGCGCGCGCGGTCGGCCAGTCGCTCGGCCGCAATGCGATGCCGATCGTCGTCCCGTGTCACCGCGTCGTCGCGAGCGGCGGGCTCGGTGGCTTTTCGGCGCCCGGCGGCGCGTCGACGAAGCGGCGCATGCTGGCGATCGAGGACGCGCGACCGACCGGTCCGCCCGGCCTGTTCGACCCGACGGCCGAAGAAGGCAGCGCCGACGAGGCCGTCGCTTCAGGTCGCGAGGCGAGGTCCGGGCACTGACACGGTCTCGTCCTCGACCGGCGTCTTGATCGCCGTGTCGGGTCGTTCGTAGGTGCCGATCAGGCAGCCGCTGGCCAGGCCATGCTCCTTGATCGCGGCAAGCACCGCATCGCGCCCCGGCGTGCGCTCGAAGGTCGCGCCCGCAGTCAGCGCGAAGAGCTGGAAGGCATAGCGGTGCACGCCGTGCCCGGGCGGCGGGTCGGGCGGCAGCCAGGCCGCCTGCAGGTACGAGTTGCGGCCGACGTGCAGGCCGCTGCCGTCGTTGCCGCCGCTGGGCAGCGCGCCCTCGGCGAACGCGCCGTCCGCGCCGTCGAGGTCGACGACGATCGCGTGCACCAGCGGCTGCGGCGTCGGCGCGTCGGCGTCCTCGACGATCAGCAGCAGCGATGCCGCGTCGGGCGGAACGCCGATCCATTGCAGCGGCGGCGACAAGCCGGGACCGTCGGCGGTGTAGCGTTCCGGGATCGGCGCATGGTCGACGAACGCGAGGCTCGAGACGGTGAGCGAGGCCATGCCGGCGCGCAGGTCGACCGCCTGGAACGCGGTCTTGTCGAGGCCGGCGCGCTGGCCGCGCAAGGCGTGGCCGACCGCGTCAGGGAGCTTTTCCAGCACGGCAATCTCCTGTGAAAAGCACGCCGGGGAGCGGTGCAATGCCCATCTTCCCATGCGCGGCTAAGGATCGGCCAGAACGTAGGTCCGCACTGTCTTCGTTTGCAGCCGCAGCGCCACCGCGGCGTCGGAGGCCTTGAGATGCGCGCTGTCAGCAAGACCTGGACCGGCTCGCCTTCCGTCAAGCACACGTCGAACTGCCGGCAGCCGGGCTCGCTCGCTCGGGATGCGCGGGCGTCGCGATCAAGGCGGCGTGAAAGGCGTCAGCGTGCCGGGGAATGACGGCGAGCTCGACGGTGACGACATAGCGAACCATGAGAGCGCCGCAGTGGCCTTGGTGAAGAGTCACGGCCGCCGAAGTTGCCGGCGATCGCTACCGTGCGGCGCGCACCAATGCCATGCTGATGGCGGGAACATACGTGATGACGAGCAGGATCGCCACGCTGATCGTCATCTGCGGGATGAGCGCGCGCACGACCGACGCCATACCGACGCCGGCGAGTCGCGCGCCGACCATCAAGGTGCCGCCGACCGGCGGCGTGTAGAGGCCGATCGCCAGGTTGCAGGTCATGATCAGGCCGAGGTGCACCGGGTCGATCTTGAATGCGGCCGAGAGCGGCACGAGCAAGGGCGCGGCGAGGATCAGCGCCGGCACCGGCTCGATGAAACAGCCGAGCGCGAGCATCGCCAGGTTGACGAGGAGCAGAAACATCCACGGCGATGTCGCGTAGTGGGTCACGAGGTTGGCGATCTGAACCGGCACCTGCTCGACGGTGATGAGCCAGGCCAGGCTCGCCGTCGCACCGATCACGACCATCACGACCGCGCTCGTCGTGAACGACTTGAGCAGGAGCGCGGGAAGGTCGCGCGGCTTCAGGTCACGATAGATCACCATCGACACGAACAGGCCGTAGGCTGCTGCCACGGCCGCCGCTTCGGTCGGCGTGAAGTAGCCCGACCAGATGCCGCCGAGGATGATCACGGGCATCAGGAGTGCCGGGAATGCGGCCAGGAACGCCGTCCAGATCTCGCCGCCGGACGAGCGGACATCACCGTTGTCGCAGCCGGTCTTCGTGCCGACGCGGACGCAGTCGAGCGACAGGCCGATGGCGAAGATCACGGCCGGGACCACGCCGGCGATGAAGAGGTCGCGCACCGAAGCACCGGAGACGAAGGCGTAGACGAGCATCGGGATCGACGGCGGCATGATGATGGCGAGCGTTCCCGCCGTCGACATCAAGGCGCCGGCGAAGGCCGGGCTGTAGCCTTTCTTGATCATCGCCGGCGCCATCACCGAGCCGATCGCCGCGGTATCGGCGATGGCCGAGCCGGAGACCCCGCCGAAGATCAGGCACGAGGTGACGGTCGAGATGCCGAGCCCGCCCGGCAGGAAGCCGAGCAGCTTGGTCGCGAACGTGACGATGCGCAGGCCGACGCCACCGCGCGAGAGAACTTCGCCAGCCAGCACGAAGAGCGGCACGGCAATCAGCACGAACGGCTCGACGCCGCCGATGTAGCTGAGGAAGACCGATGTCAGCGGATGGGTCAGGCCGTTCCACCAGATCATTGCCACCGTCGAGAGCAGGAGGCCGTAGACGAGCGGCACGCCGAGCAGCGTCGCGACGATGAAGAGCCCGAAGGTCTCGAACAGGATCATGGCCCGGGAACGCCGTAGCGCTCGGCATTCGACTTGCCGCGCAAGATCTGGGTCAGGTCCCAGAGCACGAAGACCATCGTGATCACAGAGGCGACGGGCAGGGCCGCGTACTGGGTGGCCATCGGCCAGCCGAGCACGGTGAGCTGGCTCATCATCCCGGCCTGGACGATGCCGATGCCATGCCAGGCAAGCAGGCCCAGCGTGACGAGCACGATGAACTGGATCGCCGCATCGGCGCGGCGCCGCGCCGCACCGCTCAGCCGGTCGAGGAGCTCGGCGATCACCATGTGCGCGCCGCGTCGTGTCGCCGCGGCGGCGCCGAGAAAGGTCACCCACACCATCAGCAGCTCGCCGAACTCGGTCGTCCACGCGATGTCGCCATGAAACGCGTTGTGCACGATGACATTGCTGAAGATCATCGTGGCCATCGTCGCGCCGATCACGACAACGGCCCAGTCCACCAGGCGGCCGAGCCAGACGATCGGCCACGGCGCGGGCGGCCCCGGTGGCAGCAGCAGCGCGGCGGGGGGCGCCCCGCCGCGAGAAGTGGCGTCGCCTCCCATCTCGGACTCGCCCTCCACGATCTATTTGGCGGGCGTCGCCTTGCGTACCACATCGGCGTCGGCGAGGATTGCGTCGACTTCGGCGCCATACTTTTCCTTCGCCTTCGCATAGGCCGGTTGCACCGACTGGCGGAACGGCTCGAGGTTCGGGCGGCCGATCTTCGCGCCCTTGGCCTGCATGTCGGCGAGCTGCGCATCCTCGGCGGCGCGCACTTCCTTCCTGCTGAACTCCGCCGCCTCCTTCGCCGCTTTCGTGATCGCTTCGCGATCGGCGGGTGAAAGCTTCTGCCACGTCTTCTCGGACACAGTCAACGGAATCGGGCTGTAGACATGCTTGGTCAAGGTGACGTAGGGCGCGACCTCGTAGAACTTGTTCGCGTAGATCGTGTCGATCGGGTTCTCCTGGCCACTCACCACGCCCTGTTGGATCGCGAGGTAAACCTCGGGCAGCGGCATGATCTGCAAGTTGAAGCCGATCGACTCCAGGGTCCAGCGCATCATCTCGTTCGGGAACGTGCGCAGCTTCTTGCCCTTGGCATCGGCGGGCGTCGCGAGCGGTTCTTTCGTCGTCATGCTGCGAAATCCCGCCTCGAAGTTCGACAGGAAGCGAAAGCCCTTGGCCGGCCCCTTCTCGAATTGCGCCTGCATCCACTTCGACTCGTCATAGAGCTTCCAGCCTTGCTCGTAGCTCTCGACGAGGTAGGGCAGCGCGGTCAGATTGAGGGTCGGTATATGCGTTGCATAGGTGCCGGTTCCGGTCACGGTG
Source organism: Caldimonas sp. (assembly GCA_039932815.1). Lineage (GTDB taxonomy): Bacteria > Pseudomonadota > Gammaproteobacteria > Burkholderiales > Burkholderiaceae_C > Schlegelella_A. The sequence goes on along the minus strand of JBDTPG010000049.1, from coordinate 5,411 downwards.
AAGTCGACACCCCCGAGCTGCAGCTGCTCGACCGCCTTCGGGTCGTTGGCGAGCTGGCCGGCCGGGAACACCTGCACCTTGTAGCGTCCTTGCGTGTACTGATCGACCTTCTGCGCGAACAGCTCGGCGGCCTTCTGTCGCAGGCCGCCGGGCTGGTCGGTGTGGCTGAACTTGAGCACGGTCTGCGCTGCAGCGGTGGCGGAGAACGTCAGCGCCGCCGCGGCGCTTGCCGCGGCGATCAGGGTCTTAAGGAACATCTGGCGGTTCATCATCGGTCTCCTTCGGTGGATGCGGTCAGGCGGGAGCTGCAGCGGCACGGACCGCGTCCGGCTGCAGTGGGTCGAATGTGGCCATGTCGATGCGGCGATGGGTGCTCGCCGACTGATAGACGGCCTCCTGCACGCACAGATTGGTCAGGTAATCCCGGGCGCTGTTCTCGAGCGGCGCTCCGTGGGTCAAGTGCGCCACGACGTGGCGCTGCAGCCACTCGCAGGCGCCGCCGCCGAAGGTGTCGTCGGGGCCGCGGTCGTATCCGTGTTCTCGCTCGCCGCCGTGATGCGGCTTCCACCACAACCGCGCGTCGCCGTCGAGGCGCAGCACACCGGCAGAGCCCTCGAGCCAGCACTCGCCCAGGGTGCGGCGCGGATTGGCGGCGACGTGATCGTTCAGGCGGTTGCCGTCGAAGAGGCCGGTCGATGCGCCGGCGAAAGCGAAGACGATCGTGCCCGCGTCTTCGCCGGCGATCAGCGGATTGACGCGGCGCAGTTCCGCGTACACCGTACGCACCTCGCCCATCAGGTAGCGAAAGGTGTCGATCCAGTGGATCGCCGTCTCGCGAACCAAGAAGCGCGGCATTTCCTGGAAGTACGGCTGCCGATCGAGGTAGGCCCGGGGCCCCTGGCCGTCGCCGGGGCGCAGGCGAAACGCCACCGAATGCAGGGTGCCGAGCTGACCGGCGTCGATCAGGCGGCGCGCCTCCCTGTACCACGGCTGCCAGCGGATGTTCTCGTGGATCACGAGCGGCATGCTGGCGCGTTCGGCGAGCTCCGTGATCGCGACGGCGTCCGCATACGACTCGCCGAACGGCTTCTGGCAGATCGTCGGCACGACGCGCTCGGCCAGCCTGGCGACGAAAGCGCGGTGCGTCTGCGGCGGCGTGATGAGATCGACGAGGTCGGGCTTCTCTTCGTTGAGCGCGCGATCGAGGTCGGTGTAGGTCTTCGGCACGCCGTAGCGATGGGCAAGCTCGCGCGCCTTGGCCTCGTCGCGGTTGACGATGGCGACGCACTCGGCGCTCTCGATGTTGCGCCAGCCCAGGTACTGGAACTGGCTGAAGTAGCCAGCGCCGACGCCGAGCACGCGAAGCTTCTTCACGTCGTGCCTCGATCAGAGGTTAGAGGAGACGGCATCGGCGATGGCTCGGGTGCCGTCCCTGCCGCCGAACTCAAAGGGCGTGATGCGCTTCGACGCGAACACCGCGTCGACCGCCTGCTCGATGCGCCGCCCCGCGTCGATGAGCGCCCGGTTGTCGTGCCGCTCGCCGAGCCAGTCGAGCATCAGCGCCGCCGAGAGGATCATCGCCGTCGGGTTCGCCTTGCCCTGCCCGGCGATGTCGGGCGCCGAGCCGTGGCAGGGCTGGAACAGACCGTGCCGATCGCCGATGTCGGCGGAAGGCGCCATGCCCATGCCGCCGACCAGCGCGGCCGTCAGGTCGGAGATGATGTCGCCGAACATGTTCTCGGTGACAAGGACGTCGAAGTCCCAGGGCTTGCGGATCAGGTCGAGCGCGGTCGCGTCGATGTAGTGGTGGCGCGCTTCGATGGCCGGGAACCTCGCGGCGCGCTCGTCGAAGATTTTGCGAAAGAACGCCATCGAGCGGAACACGTTGGCCTTGTCGACGCACGTGACGCTGCCCGGTCGGCCGCGCGCCTTGCGCCGTTCGGCCAGGCGGAACGCGAAGTCGTGCACGCGCTCCGATCCCGCGCGCGTGATGACGAGCGTGTCGCGCGCTTCGGCATCGCCTTCGACGGTTCCCTTGCCGCGCGAGGCGAACAAGCCCTCGGTCGACTCGCGAACGATGACGAGATCGATGTCGCGAGACCGTGGGTCGGCCAGCGGCAGCGCGATGCCGGGCAGCGCTCGCGCCGGCCGCACGCCAGCATAGAGCTCGAGGGCGACGCGGATGTCGAGCTGCGGCGCGATCTCGGTGCCGTCGGGATAGCGGATCTCGGGCCAGCCCATCGCACCGAACAGGATCGCGTCGGCGGCGCGCGCGGCTTCGAGGGTTGCGTCGGGCAACGCCTCGCCGCTCGCCTTGTAGTGCTGCGCGCCGGCCGGATGGGCGACGAAACACAGGTCGAAGCCGGCGCCCTTCCGCACCTTCTGCAGGATCGGCAGCGCGGCGTCGATGACTTCGACGCCGATGCCGTCGCCGGGAAGCACGCAGATATCGAAGGTGGTGGTCTGGGTCACGAGTGGATCCCGAGGTTTACATCTGGTTGAGGCGGTAGCGCTCGACGATGGCGAGCAGCTCGCGGCTGGCGCGTTCGCGGTGCGCGCGATTGACCTGCACGGCGCCCTTGACGTCGCCGGCACGGATGCGCTCGAGCAGCTCGGTGTGCTCGCGCGTGGAATTGACAGGCTTCGGGCGCAGCCGCAGCGTGAACACGCGCGCGCGGTGTGCGCGGTCGGCCAGGCGCTGCACCGCATCCTTCAGCGTGCGATTGCCGGCCAGCTCGATGAGCTGCTGGTGGAAGCGCTCGTCGGCCGCGGCCCAGGCATCGAGGTCGTCGGCCTTGAGAGAGCGCGACATCTCGCGCGTAGCGTCGACCAGCGGCTTCAGCTCGGCGTCGCCCGGGGAGCGCTGCGCGAGGATCTCCGCTGCGGCCGATTCCAGCGCCGTCAGCACGGTGTAGATCTCGGCCATGTCGGCCGCGTAAAGAGGCAGCACGCGCATGCCATGGCGCGGCACCACCTCGACCAGGCCCTCGTTGGCGAGACGCAGCATCGCCTCGCGCATCGGCGTACGGCTGATGCCGAGCTCCCTGGCGAGTTCGGCCTCAAGCGCCTGGTGGCCGGGCGGATAGACGTTGTCAAGGACGCGCCGGCGCAGCACGGCATGAGCCTCCTCGACGCGCGAGGCCGGCCGTGCGGACTTCGGCGCCAGCATCGTCTCGGGTTGCGGCGCGGGTTGCGGCGCACGACTGCGGCGCGCCGGCACGGACTTCGCCGCAGGGCTCGTCGTGCCGGCGCCGATCGCCTTGGCGCGTCGGTTCACGGTCGGGGGCAGGGCCGCGCCAGCCATGTTCAGAACAGCCAGTGCGCCGGCGGCTGGCCCGCCACGGGAGAACGGAACGAGGCGATGGCGTCGCCCTGGAGGCAGCCGAGGTAGGCGGTGCGCAGGTCGCTGCCGCCGAAGGCCAGGCTCGAGATGTTGCGCAGCACCTTGCCGGCAGCGCAATCGAGGTGCTGGCGGCCGAGCGTGCCCTCACGGTAGGCTTCCTCGCACCAAGCAAGATGAGCGGCGTCGGCATCTTCGACGATCAGGCTCTGGGCACCGTCGGCCGCGACGCAGATGACGCGGTTGCTGATGATGCTCGTGACCCAGGCGCCGCCCTTGACATCGAAGCTGAGGCCGTCGGGATAGGTGCCGTGCCCGAAGTTAGTCACGGTTTCGCGAGCGCCGAGCGAGCCGTCGGCGCCGACGCGAAAGCGCGTCAGGCGGCGCGCGAAGGTTTCGTTGACGTAGAGCCAGGCGCCGTCGGCCGAGAGCGCGGCTTCGTTGGTGTAGCCGAGGCCCTCGGCGACGATCCGGGCACCGCGGCCGTCAACCAGGACGATGAAGCCGTCGGCCACGTCGGCGCGATACGCCGCGGCGCGCGGCGCGCGCCGCGTGCTGACGGTGACCCACACCCTGGCGGCGGAGTCTTCAAAGACGAAATTGGTGGGCGGCAGTTCGATGCCGTCGACCTGTTCGAGGAACGGCCGCACCTCGCCGCTGCGCGCCAGCACGAAGACACCACCACGCGTCTCGCCGAGATCGGCGAGCAGAAAGCTGCCGTCGCGGCGTAAGGCGATGCCGTTCGGGCGCAGCGCGCGCCCTTCCGGCAGACTGCCCGCGAACAGGGTATGGGTGCCGTCCGCCCCCGTGCGGGCCACGCCGCCGCGCCAGTCGGCGGTATAGAGCGAGCCGTCTCGCGTCGCGAGCACGCACTCGGGGCGCACCAGTCCCGCGCCCGCAAAGCCGAGGGCAGACAAGGCGATCGCTGGCGCGTAGGCGCTCGCAAGCATGGGCGTGGCGTTTCGAGCAGCACGGGCGAGGCGGGTGGCTCGCCCGCCGAACGAGAAGAACGGAGACGTGGCGCGCTATTGCGTGCGGTAGCGCATACTTTATCGGACGCGCCGCCCCAAACCCTTCTCGCTAACCCTTGCCGCGTCGGCTCGCGACGCAACGCCCTAGACGTCGATGTTGGCGACGCGCAGCGCGTTGCTCTCGATGAAGTTGCGGCGCGGCTCGACCTCGTCGCCCATCAGCATCGTGAAGACACGGTCGGCTTCGAGCGCGTCGTCGAGCTGGACGCGCAGGAGCCGGCGCACCGCCGGGTCCATGGTGGTCTCCCAGAGCTGCGCCGGGTTCATCTCGCCGAGACCCTTGTAGCGCTGGCGCGCGACCGCCGCCTCGGCCTGCTGGATCAGCCAGGCCATCGCCTCGCGGAAGTCGCCGACCTTGGCTTCCCTCTGGCGCTCGCCCTCGCCGCGCTTGACGACGGCGTCGGCGCCGACCAGGCCGCGGAACGTGCGGCCCGCCGTACTGAGCGCTTCGTAGTCGGCGCCGTGAACGAAGTCGGCCGTGATCACGCTCGACTTGACGTTGCCATGGTGGAGCCGGCTGATGCGCAGCACGTGCTTGTCGGTGCGCCCGTCGAACTCGGCCGCTACTTCGGCGTCGACGAGCGCCGCTTGCAATGCCGCCGCGGATTTCTCGGCCGCCTCGAGCGAATCGAGGTCGAGCTCGAGGCCGTTCGCGAGGGCGCGCAGCGCATCGACGTCCATCCAGTTCGAGAGCCGCTCGACGACGTTCTTGGCAATCACGTACTTCTGCGCCAGCGCCTCGAGCGTCTCGCCTCGCAGCACCGGCGCCGTCTGGCCGTCGGCATGTCGGCCGGTCTCGAGGCGGGCGTCCTTCAGCGCCACCTTCATCAGGTAGGCGTCGAGCTCGTGGCCGTCCTTCAGGTACTGCTCGTCCTTGCCGAACTTCACCTTGTAGAGCGGCGGCTGGGCGATGTAGATGTGGCCGCGCTCGACCAGCTCGGGCATCTGCCGGAACAGGAACGTCAGCAGGAGCGTGCGAATGTGCGCGCCGTCGACGTCGGCGTCGGTCATGATGATGATGCGGTGGTAGCGCAGCTTGG
>JBDTPG010000048.1:0-16805 GCA_039932815.1 Caldimonas sp. | reverse complement strand
CTCTCTTCGAAGCGCGTGCGCAAGCGGCCGACCCACGTTTCGCGCTGGATGAGCAGAACGTCGCGGCGGTGGTGGACATCTGCCGCCACCTGGACGGCATCGCATTGGCGATCGAGCTGGCCGCCGCGCGCGTGCCGTTGCTCGGCGTGACCGGAGTGCGTGATCGGCTCGGCGAGCGCTTTCGCCTGCTGACGGCTGGCTCGCGCCTGGCGCTGCGTCGGCATCAGACGCTGCGCGCCGCCTTGGAGTGGAGCTACGGTCTGCTCTCCGAACCTGAGCAGTCGGTGTTTGACAAGCTCGGTGTATTTGCCGGCAGCTTCTCGCTGGAATCCGCGCAAAAGCTGGCCGCCGGTGGTCCGATGGATGAGTGGGCGGTGCTCGATCACCTGGGCGCACTGGTCGACAAGTCGATGGTGACCGTCGATGTGGGCAGCAACGCCCGCTACCGGATGCTGGAGACGACTCGCGCGTTCGCACTCGAGCGTCTCGCGGGCAGCGGTGCCACTCCACAGACGATGCACCGGCACGCAGAGGTCATGCTGAATTTGTTCGAACGGTTCTACTGCGAGATCTTTCAAAGCACTTCTTCGGCGAAAGCCGTCGAGCCACTCGCGGCGGACCTCGACAACCTGCGCGGAGCGGTGCGCTGGGCCAGCGAGGCAGGCGGCGATCGTCGCATCGCGGTCGCCCTGCTCGGAGCGGCGGGCTCAGGAAACGGCTACCTCCACTACCTCGCCCTGAAAACGGAAGCGTGGCACTGGTGCGAGATGTTGAGACCGCTGGTGGATGGCTCGATTCCTGCACCGGACGCCGCGCGCTTCTGGCTCGCCTGTGCCGAGTTGGGGGGCGTCCCGTCGCCCGTTGGCGCGATCGAGGACGCCCAACGCGCGATCGCCCTCTATGTCGATTTAGACGATCGTCGGGGCACTTACCTGGGCTGGAATGCGCTCGCGTATTCCTTGTTGATGACCGGGCAGTTGGACGAATCGAAACGTGCGCTGGACGAAGCGCTCAATTTGCGCGATTCGGCATGGCCTGCCTGGCTCCGGGCTCGCATCGACAACATCGCCGCCCTCGTCTTCGACTCGCTCCGGGCACCGAGCGAAGCGCGCGCGCATGCGCTCGAGTACCTGGCGGTCAGTCGGCAGACGGAAAGCCCTGTCGACGAGTCGAACGCCCTCTTGATACTGGTCGACCTGGATCTTTCCGCCGGCAATGCCCGCCAGGCCGCGACAGCAGCAAGTGAAATTCTGGCCCGCCCTGGCCCATCACGGGAAGGGTTTGCCTACGGCGGCAATTTGCGCTTCCTCGCGACCGCCCTGATGAGCGCCGATCTCCTGGACGAGGCCGAACCTGTGTACCGCGAGGCCCTGCCCCGGGCCAGGCAGACCTACGGTAGCGGAGCCTCCGTGCTCTATGACGCCTCGTTGTTGATGGCACTTCGCGGACGCATCGACGACGCGGCGCGCGTCTGGGCCTACGCGGATGGCGTGTACGCGACCGAAGGAAGACATCCGCGGCCCGTGGCGCAGCAGGTTCGCAATCGGCTGCTCGCGCTGCTGGCTGCCCAACGTCCGCCCGAGGCGCTATCCGGGCTGTACGACCAAGGTCGCCGAATGACCGATGACGAGGCCTGCGCGCTCGCTTTCCCAGCCACGGCACCAAGGCATGAGGTGGCTGCGTCTTGATTGCCGAGCGCTTCGGCCGCGCGGTGCCGGCGATCGTCGTCACCGGCAGCAGCATGACCGGCCACGACAAGGAAGCGCTGGAGCACGACTTCCATCTCCTCATCAAGCCGGTGCTACCCAACAAGCTGAGGGCGATGATCGCGTTCAAGCTCAGCGGGCGCTGAGCGTTCGGCCGGCGCAGTCGGCTGGCGATAGGTGCCGAGCGTCCGCTCGCAGCGGGCGAGCGCGGCCGAAACCTCGTGCGTCGCCTCGAGCAGCGCGAACGCCGCCGCGGTCGGCACCAGGCGCTTGCCGCGCAGCTCGAAGAGGCGCACGTCGAGCGCTTCGCCGAGCTTCTTCAGGTGGCCCGAGATCGTCGGCTGGGCGACGCAGAGCGCCTGCGCCGCGAGCGTCGCGCTGCCGAGCCGGACGACGGCTTCGAACGCCGCGAGCTGGGGCAGGGTGCCGTGGCGCAGGTAGCGCCGCAAGGGGGTGAGGGCGAGCGGGGTGGGCATTGCCGTTCCTGTCGAAGGAAAAGCAAAGGTCTTGCTCATGCCCGAGGGCACCCGAAGCGCCGGGGCCTGATGGCCCGTATTGACGACGAATCGGACGTCCCGGCGGGTCGGGACGCGGGCTACTCCCACTTTGCGGGATCGGTCCGGGGACCGCGCGTGGCGCATTCTGGCAGGCGCGAATGTCCCTTGCCAGTGGCCGGCATCGCGCGCTCGCGACGGCGATCACGCATCGATCGAGATTCGCGATGCATCGCGATTCGCGACGCTCGACACCGCCCCGCTTTGCAGAATCGACCGCCGGACGACCGAGCTCACGCCATGGATCCCGCTTCCTTCATCTCCGCGCTGCTCGCGATCGTCGTCATCGATCTCGTCCTCGCCGGCGACAACGCCATCGTCATCGCCCTTGCGGCACGCAGCCTGCCGCCGGCGCTGCAGAAGCGGGCGATCGTCTGGGGCGCGATCGGCGCGATCGGCGTGCGCAGCCTGATGACGGTGATCGTCGTCCGGCTTCTCCACCTCCCCGGCCTGCTGCTCGCCGGCGGCCTCGCGCTCCTCTGGATCGCCTACCGCCTGCTGCTTCCCGATGCCGACGCGAGCGACGCGCACGAACCGGCGCCGGCCACGTTCTGGAGCGCGATGCGCACCATCGTCGTCGCCGACGCGGTGATGGGGCTCGACAACGTCCTCGCCGTCGCCGGCGCGGCGCACGGCAGCTACCTGCTCGTCGTCACCGGCCTCGTCATCAGCGTGCCGATCGTCGTCTGGGGCAGCACCGTGGTGCTCAGGGTCGTCGATCGCTTCCCCGGTGTCGTCTATCTCGGCGCGGCCGTCCTGGTCTGGACCGCGGTGAAGATGGTCAACGGCGAGGCGCTGCTGAAGCCGTGGATCGAAACGACGCCGCTCGCGGGGAGGCTGCTCTACCTGGCGATTCCGCTTGTCCTCGGCGTCGCCTTCGTCAAGAACCACCGCCGCCTCGAGTCGCGCATCCGCGCCCGGATGGCGTCGCGGGCGCATGCGTCGCCGGTCCGTGCGAGCGAAGCCGGGTCGCCGGCGGTGGCAGCACCGGCGCCGGCGCCGCGACCGGTCTCAACCCCAGGAGAGCTTCCCGTGCTGAACGTCCTCGTCCCCGTCGATGGCTCGCCGAACGCGCTGCGCGCCGTCCGCCACGTGATCGCCGAATACCGCCGCCATCACGAGCTGCGCATCCACCTCCTCAACGTGCAGCCGCGGGTGTCGCGCCACGCGGCGCGCTTCGTCAGCCGTGCCGATCGCGAAGGCTGGCTGCACGACCGCGCCGACACGGCGATGTCGGCGGCGGTCGCGCTGCTCACCGACGCTGGCGTGCCCCACCAGACGCACCGGGCCATCGGCGAGCGCGCCGAACAGGTCTGTCGCGCCGCCAAGCGGCTCGACGTCCATCACATCGTCATCGGCACCGCGCGCAAGAACTCGATCACGCGGATGCTCGAGGACTCGATGACGCATCGGCTGCTCGAGTCGACGTCGGTGCCGGTCGAGGTGATCGCCGGCGGCGCGGTCTCGAAGTGGGAGCGTTGGGGTGTGCCGGCCGGCGTTCTCGGCCTTGGCGGTTTGTTCATCCTCGCCGTCGATTGAGCGTGCGCGGCAGCGCCTCGCCCCTGAATCGGGTCGCCTGGTACGCGAGCCTGACCTAGGTCGGCGCGGACGCCTCGGCCAGCTACGGGCGCTGATCGCGTTCAAGCTGCGGATCAGGGCGAGCCGGAAGTAATGGCGTGATCTCGAATCGGGGGCTGCACCGCCGTCGCCGCCATGGCACATAGCGATGTTGATCCGCGTCAATGTCGCCTTCCCGGCGTGAGCGTCAGATGGCGTCGTGCGCTGAGGGAGAATGGCGATGCATACGATGGTTGCAGGCAACAACGCCACCGCGCGATGGCTGCGCGCACTGCTGGCGGTTTCGGCGCTTTGCCTGACGCTGCTGCCCAACGTTGCAAGGGCGATCCCGGCCTTCAACCGCCAGACCGGGCAGAACTGCATCGCCTGCCACGCCGGAGGACAGTTTCCGGAACTCACGCCCTATGGACGGATGTTCAAGCTGACGGGCTACACGATCGGCGAGCGTGCGCTGCCGGTGTCGGCGATGGTCGTGGCCAGCATGTCGAAGCTGGCCGACACGGCGAAGTCCGACGATCCGGGGGCTGACTTCCAGAAGAACAACCGCGCCATCTTCGCCACCGCCAGCCTGCTGCTCGGCGGCAAGGTCACGGACAACGTCGGTGCGTTCGCGCAGGTGACCTACGACCCCTACGCAACGCAGGATGCAAACGGCAATTTCCACGGCCACAGCAATGCCGACAACATCGACATTCGCCTCGCCGACCGGTTCATCAGCGGCAAGCGCGACCTGATCGTCGGCCTCAGCGCGAACAACAACCCGTCGGTGTCGGATCCGTGGAATACCGCCGCGGCGTGGATGCAGTACGTGCCCGTGCCCAGCCCGACGAGCAGCCGCTTCATCGACGGCAATGCGCCGTATCCCGGCTTCGCTGCGGGCGGCAACATCGCCGGGCTCACGGCCTACGCGTTCTGGAACCGGATGATCTATGCCGAGTTCGGCGCCTACGGCACCTCGCGCGGACCGACCTCGTTCATGAGCGCGGGGCTCGACAACGCGAGCACGACCAAGCTGCACGGCGCCAACCCCTACTGGCGCCTGGCGGTGAATCGAGAGTGGGGGCCGCACAGCCTGATGGTCGGGACCTCGGGCATGGTCGCGAGCGTGTACGACGACCCGCTCGATACATCGGACCCGGCGAGCACGCACCGGTTCACCGACCTCGCGGTCGATACCCAGTACCAATACCTGCTCGACCCGCACGCGGTGACGGCGCAGCTGGTCTATGCGCGCGATCGCCACCGTTATCCGGCGGCACTGGCCGACCAGCCGGCGCCCTTCTTCGACGCGACCGGCGCTGCCACGCTGGTCAATTCCAATGCCGTCGACACCACCCGCGTGCTTCGTGCGAAGGTGAGCTACGTCTACCAAGCGAAGTACGGCGGCGCCCTGGGGCTGTTCAACCTCACCGGCACCACCAACACGGCCAACCAGACTGCCGGCTTCGACGCCACCGGCACGCTCGTCAAGTCCGACGGCGCCGCAAGCAACTTGTCCGGCAACCCGGCCACTCGTGGGCTCACGCTGGAGGCGTTCTGGATGCCGATCCAGTACCTGCGCATCGGGGCGCAGTACACGGCGTACAGCCGTTTCAACGGCGCGTCGACAAACTACGACGGCTTCGGCCGCAACGCCCGCGACAACAACACGCTCTTCCTCTATACCTGGCTGGCGTATTGAGCGCGTCGTGCGCGGCCCATTCATCCGGAGGTGCTTCATGAAGTCCGCGGCTTTCGCCCTCGTCGCCGCAACGGCCGCCCTGTCGGTCGGCTGCGCCAATCCGCAACGCTCGCGCGATCTGGCGAACCCGGCGGTTTCCGCCACCACGATGGCGCAACAGGTTTGTTCCAACTGTCACGGCATGACGGGCAGCTCGGTGTCGCCCAACTTCCCGAACCTGGCGGGCCAGCAAGAGGCGTACTTCGTGGCCCAGCTCGAGGGCTTTCGTAGCCATCGCCGCCGCGATCCGGCGGGTTTCGAGTACATGTGGGGCCTGAGCCGCAGCCTGACCGATGACCAGATCAGGGGGCTCGCGGCCTATTACGGCAGCCAGACGCCAGAATCGCAAGCGATCGAGGGTGACCGCGGCAGATTCGAGGCGGGCAAGGCCATCTTCTCCGGCGGGGTGGCGGACAAGGGCGTGCCGGCGTGCAAGACGTGTCACGGCGCCGAAGGCAAGGGCGACGTGACCTTTCCGCGCCTCGCAGGCCAACATGCGGACTACCTGATGAAGCAGCTGCTGGTGTTCCAGCGCACCGACGAGCGACCCGCAGGCATCGTCATGGAGAAGGTGTCGCACGAACTCACTGCGCAAGATATCCGCGACGTAGCCTCCTATCTGCAGGCCTTGCCCAACCTCTGAAGCAATCGAGCAGCCTGAGGCCAGCCCGCACGCGCCTCACGCAGGCTGGTACGCGAGCCTGACGTAGATCGGTGCGAACGCCTCGGCCTGCGTCACCTCGAGCAGGTGCTCGCGAGCCAGCTCGAGCAGGGCGATGAAGGTGACGACGACGACCGGTGCGCCGCGCGCCGCGTCGAACAGGTCCTCGAAGAGCGCGAAGCGGCGGCCTTGCAGGGCGCGCAGGACGATGCTCATGTGCTCGCGGACGCTCAGGTGCTCGCGCGAGATCAGGTGGTGCTGGTTCAGGCGGGCGCGCTTGACGATCTCGAGCCAGGCGTTGTGCAGGTCGATGGGAACGACGTCAGGGAATCGCTCCGCGGCCGACTCGTCGACCGTGACCTGGGCGCGCTGGAAGTCGCGGCCGAGCAGCGGCAGCGCATCAAGCTTGGCGGCGGCGAGCTTCATCTGCTCGTACTCGATCAGCCGCCGCACCAGCTCGGCGCGCGGGTCGTCGACCTCCTTGCCGTCGGCCGTCTTCTTCGGCGGCAGCAGCATGCGCGACTTGATCTCGATCAGCATCGCCGCCATCAACAGGTAGTCGGCGGCGAGCTCGAGGTTGCGCGACCGGATCTGCTCTACGTAGGCCAGGTACTGGCGCGTCACGCTCGCCAGCGGAATGTCGAGGATGTTGAAGTTCTGGCGCCGGATCAGGTAGAGCAGCAGGTCGAGCGGCCCCTCGAACGCCTCGAGGAAGACCTCCAGCGCGTCGGGCGGGATGTAGAGGTCGTGCGGCAGGTCGAACAGCGGCTCGCCGTACAGGCGCGCCACGGCGATGCTGTCGACGACCTCTTCAGCGGCTTCGGCGAGCATTTCCATTCGGCGACCCTCGGGCCCGGCGCGCGCTCAGCGCTGGCGGGTCTGGTAGACGTAGGGTTGCTGCCGGACGCGCGCGTCCTCGTACTCGGTCTCGGCCTGGAGGTCGATGCGGCGGTCCCACCAGATCGAGCGGCCGCGGCGCTGCTCGTCCTCGAGGGTGGGCTTCTTCGCCTTCAGCTCGTCGATGAACGAGGTGATGTCGGAGGTGTACGGCTTCCAGAACCAGGGCATGGCGTCGGTCGGGGCGAAAAAGGGAAGTCTAAGCGGGCAGCGGGCGGCGCCCTCCGCGCGTGGATCCTCAGGCGGCGACGCGCCGGATGTGCTGGCCGTCGCGCAGGAAGCCGTGCGGCTCGCCGTTGATCCAGCGCGCCAGCTCGTCGAGCCGGGCGGTGCCGACCTCGAATGCCGGAAAGACGACGCTCACGGTCTCGAAGCCGTCGAGGTTGGCGACGTGGAAGGTCACCCGCGCCGAGTCGTGGTCGGGCAGGACGCGGACGCTGCTCTGGAAATCGGCGAGGAGCTCGAAGCGCTTCTCGATGAAGCGGCCGTTCTCGGGATCGCGGATCACTTCGCTGTCGTAGTGCGCGCCGCATTGGCGCAAGCGTGCCTCGAGCTTCTCGATCTCGGGCGGGAAGTCCTTGGCGATCGTCACGCGCGTGCCGGTCTTGGCGGCGAAGCCGAGGACGACGTGGTCGAAGACCTCGGCATCGCGCAGTTTCCTCATGCGCGCGTCGGCGCGGAAATCGGTGAACCGGAGCTGGTTGAACGACGTCCGGCTGTCGAAGCGCCAGACCGCCTTCGAGACCGGCTGCAGGACGTTGAGCTGGCGCGCGAGCGTGCCGAAGTAGCGCGACGCCGACTGGCAGGCGGCGTCGGTCAGCAAGGCGTTGCGCTCGAGCGCGCCGATGTCCTGCGTCTGCTGGGCGAGCGCCGCATCGGCCTGGCGCTTCAGTTCTTCGAGGTATCCCACGGCCGGGGAAGAATAGCCGAGCAGCGGCGCCCGCCGGGCGACGGATTCGTGGACTATGTCAACAGACCCTCGGCCTTCGCGTCGACCCGTCTCACGGCGGTCAGGATCCCGCGCAGGATCTCGATCGGCGCCGGCGGGCAGCCGGGCACGACCAGATCGACCGCCAGGACGCTCGCGACCCCGCCGCACGTCGCATAGCCGACGCCGAAGATTCCGCCGTCACGACCGCAGTCGCCCACGGCGACGACCAGCTTGGGCGCCGGCATCGCGTCGTGGGTTCGCGCCAGGGCGAGCACCATGTTGCGCGAGACCGGACCGGTCACGAGGAGCAGGTCGGCGTGGCGCGGGCTGGCGACGAAGCGGATGCCGAGGCCCTCGAGGTTGTAGTACGGGTTGTCGAGGGCGTGGATCTCGAGCTCGCAGCCGTTGCACGAGCCGGCGTCGACATGGCGGATCGCGAGCGCCCTGCCGAGGATGGCGAGCACGTCGCGCTGAATCCGTTCGGCCTCCACGCGCATCGCGTCGTCGCCAGGTGGCGGCGTTTCGGTGCGCATGCCGCCACGCGCGATCTGCCTGATGATCTTCCACATGCTCTATGTTCCGGCGCTGGGCATGCTCACAGGTCGGGGCCCGAATAGCTGAGGTTGAAGGACTTGTTGATGAGCGGGAAGTCGGGAACGATGTTGCCGATCACCGCATGCTCGAGCACAGGCCAGTTCTGCCACGACGGATCGTGGCAGTGGCATCGCCTGATGCGGTCGCCCTCGAGCTCGAGGGCGACGAAGACCTCGCCGCGCCACCCCTCGACCCAGCCGGCGCCGCCGCTTGCGCCGGTGCCGAGCGGCACGGGGACACGGTGCCCACCGGCCGGAAGGCCTGCCAGGATGGCCCTGATCAGGCGCAGCGATTCGAACACCTCGAGGAAGCGGACGGCGACCCGCGCCGCGACGTCTCCGGCCGAATGCGTTGCCATCTGCACAGCCAGAGTGTCGTAGGGCGGCCAGGGATGATCGACGCGCAAGTCCGCGCCCGGACCGCTGGCGCGGCCGGCGAGCCCGCCGAGCCCGAGTTGCGCGGCCAACTCGGGGCTCACGTGTCCGGTGCCGATGAAGCGATCCTGCAGTCCGGCGTGTCCGTCGTAGATCGAGCGCAACTCCCTGACCTCGAGCAGAAGCGCATCGCACTGCCTGCTCATGCGCTCGGCGGCGACGCTTTCGACGTCGCCGGCGGTGCCGCCCGGGACGACGCAGTCCATCATCAGGCGGTGGCCGAAGACTTCCTTCGACACGCGCAGCCAGTCTTCGCGGAGCCGGGAGAATTGCGCCAGGCCGAACGCCAGCGCGGCGTCGTTGCCGAGCGCGCCGAGGTCGCCGAGATGGTTGGCGACGCGCTCGCGCTCGAGCAGCAGCGCGCGCAGCCACGCAGCGCGGGCCGGAACCGCGCATCTCGCCGCCGCCTCCAGCGCCATGCAATAGGCCCAGGCGAAGGCGACCGTCGAATCGCCCGAGACGCGTCCGGCGAGACGATGAGCTTCGAGCGGAGCCAGCCGCGTGAAGCGCAGTTCGATTCCCTTGTGCGTGTAGCCGAGCCGCTCCTCGAGGCGCAGGACCTTTTCACCGACGACCGAAAAGCGGAAGTGGCCCGGTTCGATGACGCCCGCGTGCACCGGACCGACCGGTATCTCGTGGACGCCGTCTCCGCCGACGCGAACGAACGGATAGTCGATGACGTCCCCGCTCGCCGCGGTCGCGTCGCCGGCTTCCTGCTCGCGCAACGGAAACCGGCCGGCCGGCCAGGCGCCGTGATTCAGCCACGGGCGCGCATCGCGCGCGCCGGTGGCGACGATGCCGAGCAGATCCGCCACGGCGCGCTGCATGCGTTCGGCGCACGGAAAGTGCACCGACAGGTCCGGATAGGCCGGCGCCTCGACGACCAGCGGCAGGTCGAGCCAGGCGATCCCGTCGGCGATCGCGTAGGCGGCGCAGACCGCGAAGCCGCCCGTGTCGCGCCAGCGGCGATCCGAGCCCCAGAGCGCGATCAGTCGGCCACCGGCCGCGGCCACGGCGCGCGCCGAGGCCTGCCAGGCCGCGGCGTCGACGTCGGCGCGCCAGATCGGCAGCGGCGTCGGCAGGCGCGCGAAGGCGAGGTCGAGGCCGGGGATCCGCATCTCAGCCGCCGAGCATCCGCGCGGCCTGGGTGTACCAGCCGACCAGATAGGGCGGGACATAGAGGCCCAGCATCAGACCGAGCGCGAGATGGACGAACACCGGCAGCAGCGCAGGCGGGTGCGGCAGCGCCTTGACCGAGGTCTCGCCGAACACCATCGGCAGAACCCGTCGGAGCACCGAGGCGAAGGCGACGGCGAGCGCGAGCAATAGGATCGGCGTCGCCCAGGGTTGTTCGCGCATCGCCGTGGTGAGGATCAGGAACTCGCTCGCGAAGACGCCGAAGGGCGGCATGCCGAGGATGGCGAGCGAGCCCAGCATCATCCCCCAGCCCACGGTGGGACTGACCTGGATCAAGCCACGGATGTCGGCCATCACCTGGGTCCCCGCCTTCTGGGTCGCATGGCCGACGGCGAAGAAGATCGCCGACTTGGTCAGCGAATGCACCGTCATGTGCAGCAGCCCGGCGAAGTTGGCAATCGGCCCGCCGAGCCCGAAGGCGAACGCGATCAGGCCCATGTGCTCGATCGACGAGTACGCGAACATCCGCTTCACGTCCTTCTGGCGCGACAGGAAGAACGCGGCGACGACGACCGATGCGAGGCCGAAGCCCATCAGGAGATGGCTCGCGAGCGCGCTGTTCAGGGCTCCGTCCGTGAGGACCTTGCAGCGCAGCACCGCATACATCGCGACGTTGAGCAGCAGGCCCGAGAGCACCGCCGAGACCGGCGTCGGGCCTTCGGCGTGGGCGTCGGGCAACCAGTTGTGCAGCGGCACGAGGCCGACCTTGGTGCCGTAGCCGATGAACAGGAACGCGAACGCGAGCGTGATGATGTTCGGATCGAGCTGCGCCTTGACCGAGTCGAGGTGGGTCCACAGCAGGGCGCCGCCCGCCTTGCCGAGCACCTTCTCCGCGGCCATGTAGAGCAGCACGGTGCCGAACAGGGCGAGCGCGATGCCGACGCCGCACAGGATGAAGTACTTCCAGGCGGCCTCCAGG
This sequence comes from Caldimonas sp., assembly GCA_039932815.1. Taxonomy (GTDB): domain Bacteria; phylum Pseudomonadota; class Gammaproteobacteria; order Burkholderiales; family Burkholderiaceae_C; genus Schlegelella_A. The sequence goes on along the minus strand of JBDTPG010000048.1, from coordinate 5,614 downwards.
CTCGCCGCGGTGCGGTAGACGCTCACCAGCAGCACCGTCGTCAGCGTCGCCGCTTCCATGGCGACCCACAGGAGTCCCAGGTTGTTGGTCGTCAGCGCCATCAGCATGGTGAAGCTGAACAGCTGGTACATGCAGTGGTACAGGCGCATCCGCGCCGGCGTCATCTTGCCGTGGTCCTGTTCGACCCGCATGTACGGGCGCGAGAAGATCGCCGTCGTCAGGCCGACGAAGGCGGTCAGCGTGACCAGGAAGACGTTCAGCGGGTCGATGAAGAATTCCTCGTCGAACGCGAGCAGGGGGCCGGATGAAACGACCCGGGCGGTCAGCGCGCAGGCGGCGACGAAGGTCGCGAAGCTGAAGCCCGCGTTGACGTCGCGCGCGAAGCCGCGATCGCCGATGAACGCCAGGACGACGCTGCCCGCGAGCGGGATCCCGAGAACGAAGACGAGTGCCTCCACGGTCAGTTGTCCTTCAGCTTCTCGAGGTGGCGGATGTCGAGGCTGTCGAACCGCTCGCGGATCTGGAACATGAAGACGCCGAGGATCAGGATGCCGACGAGGACGTCGAGGGCGATGCCGAGCTCGACCACCATCGGCATGCCGTAGGTCGCGGAGGTCGCGGCGAAGAAGAGGCCGTTCTCCATTGACAGGAAGCCGATCACCTGCGGCACCGCCTTCGAGCGGACGATCATCATCATGAAGGACAGCAGGACGCAGGCGAGCGCGATGCCGAGGGTTCCGCCGGCGATCGACGCCGAGAGCCGCGATATCGGTTGCGCCAGGTTGAACGCGAAGATCACCAGGACGATGCCGATCAGCATCGTCGTCGGCACGTTGATCAGCGCCTCGACGTCCCAACGCACGTCGAGTCGCTCGATGATCCGGTGCAGGAGCATCGGGATCAGGACCACCTTGAGCAGGAACGTCAGCCCCGCCGACACGTAGAGGTGCGGCTGGTGCGTCACGTAGCCGACCACCGCGGTCGCGGCGACGAGCGCCGCGCCCTGCAGCGTGAACAGGTGGATCAGCGAGAGGATCCGGCGCTGCGAGAGCATGGCGAACGCCAGCATCAGGATCACCGCCGCGAAGAGGTTGATCAGCTGGCTGGCGAAGACGCTCACGCCGACCTCTTTCCGGTCGTGCGAGGGGCGGCCGGTGCTCCCCAGAACGGCTGCGAAGGCTGCGCGATGTGATACGTCGTCACGCTAGACCCCGAGCAGGATGTGGACGAGAACGCCGATCACCGCGAGCATGAAGGCGGTGCCGAGGAATTCCGGGACGCGGAAGATGCGCATCTTCGCGCTGGCCGTCTCGAGCAAGGCCAGCAGCGCGCCGCCGATGGCGAGCTTCAGCACGAGCGCCGGCAGCGCCAGCACCAGGGCGAGCGGGTCGTGCGCCTCGGCGACGCCCCAGGGGAAGAAAAGCGCGATGCCGAGGCACGAATAGGCGAACAGCTTCAGGCTCGCGGCCCATTCGAGCAGCGCCAGGTGGCGGCCTGAATACTCGAGGATCAGGGCCTCGTGGATCATCGTCAGCTCGAGATGGGTCACCGGGTTGTCGACCGGAACGCGGGCGTTTTCGGCGAGGGAGATCATGACGAACGCGACGCCGGCGAAGGCGAGGCTCGGATAGATGGCGAGGTCGCGGTGGGCGAGGGTCTCGACGATGGTGGCGAGCGACGTCGACTTCGGAATGAGCGACGCCGAGAACAGCACCATCAGCAGCGCCGGCTCGGCGAGAAAGCCGATCAGCATCTCGCGGCGCGCGCCCAGGCCGCCGAAGGCGGTGCCGATGTCCATCGCGGCGAGCGAGATGAAGACGCGCGCCAGCGCGAACAGGCCGACGAGGGCGATCGCGTCGGCGGCAGGCGACAGCGGCAGGTCGGTCGACAACGACGGCACGATGGCGCTCGCGAGCAGCATGCTGCTGAAGACGATGTAAGGCGCGACGCGAAACAGCGGCGACGCGTGCTCGGCGACGACCGACTCCTTGTTGAACAGCTTGTGCAGCAGGCGGTACGGCTGCAGCAGGCCCGGCGACGACTTGTTCTGCAACCAGGCGCGCCACTGGTTGATCCAGCCGATCAGAAGCGGCGCGAGCAACAACGCCAGGGCGATTTCCAGCAGCTGCGAGATCGTGCCGAGAATGCTCATCGCTTCACCAGCAGCAGCACGCCGATCAGCGTCAGGAAGCTGTAGAGGAGATACACCGCGATCCGGCCTTGCTGGAGCCGCCCGATCCAGCTCGACAGTCGTTCGACGATGTCGGCCACGGGTATGTAGAGCCAGCGCCAGAAAGGATCGCCGACGACGACGCTGTAGCGCGGCTGGCGATCGAAGGGCGACGGCAACTCGCGCTGCATCAGGAAGAACGGCTCGAAGATCTGGCGGATCGGCTGGCCGAATCCTTCGGCCGTGTCCTGCATGCGCGCGGTCTGCCAGGGGTAGCCACAGTCCCATGGCGGCGCGCGACGCAGCCGTCCGTGATAGAGCTTCCTGACCAGCGCGAACGCGAGCGCCCAACTCGCCGCCAGGCCGAGCAGGAAGATCACCGGCCCGTAGCTCGCCCGCTCGAGGCTGACGGGAACGAGCAGCCAGCCTTGCGCGGCAACGACGTCGCCCAGACCTGCGGCGAGCATCTGGCGCGTGACCGCGTCGATCAGCTGGATGACCTGGACCGGAAGCAACCCGAGGGCGACGCAACCCAGAGCCAGCCAGACCATGCCGGCGCGCTCCCAGGGGCCGGCGGGCTGCGCCCGGGGAAGGCTCTCCTCCCGGGGTCGACCGAGGAAGATGACGCCGAAGAACTTGACCATCAGGTAGCCGGACAGCGCCGCTACGAGAGCGATGAGCGCCGCGACGACCGGGATCAGCATGTTCAAGAAGGAGCTCGGCAATTCCGGGGTGAACAGGAAGCTCTGCAGCAGCAGCCACTCGGATACGAAGCCCCCGAGCGGGGGCAGGCCGGCGCTGGCCAGGGTGCCGACCAGCGTCAGCCAGCCGACCACGGGCATGTAGCGCATCAGGCCGCCGAGCTTGCCGAGGCTGCGCTGGCCGGTGGCGTGCAGCACCGCGCCCGTGCCGACGAAGAGCAGGCTCTTGAAGAAGGCATGGCTGGCGACGTGAAACAGCGCCGCGGTCAGCGCCAGGGCCGCCATCGCCTTCATCGCGAACGCGGCAAAGAGCACCGCGAGGCCGATGCCGGTGAAGATCAGGCCGATGTTCTCGATCGACGAATAGGCGAGCAGCCGCTTCATGTCGACCTGGACCGCCGCGAAGACGACGCCGAACAGCGCGCTGGCCAGGCCGAGCGCCAGCAGCAGCACGCCCCACCACCACAGTTGCGCCGGCAGCAGGTCGAAGGTGACGCGCAGCAGGCCGTAGATCGCCGTCTTCAGCATCACGCCGCTCATCAGGGCCGAGACGGGCGACGGGGCGGCCGGGTGGGCCTCGGGCAGCCACACGTGCAGCGGCAGGATGCCGGCCTTCGCGCCGAAGCCGAGTAGTGCGAGCAGGAAGGCGACCGAAGCCCAGAACGGCGACAGGTGCTGGGCGCGCATGTTGGCGAAGGTGTAGTCGCCGGTGTTGGCCTGGAGGACGCCGAAGCACAGCAGGATGGCGATCGCGCCGATGTGGGCGATCAGCAGGTACAGGTAGCCGGCCTGCCGGATCTCGGGCAGGCGGTGGTTGGCGATGACGAGAAAGAACGACGACAGCGCCATCGTTTCCCACATCACCATGAACGCGTAGGCGTCGTCGGCGAGCACGACCAGCGCCATGCTGGCGAGAAAGACGTGGTACTCCAGGCAGAGCAGCCCCGGCGGCGTGCCTTCGCCCTTCCTGAAGTAGCCGGCGGCGAACGCGGACACCCCGGCCGAGACGGCGCCGATCACCATCAGGAAGAAGCCGGCGAGGGGATCGAGGCGAAGGTGGAAAGGCAGCCCCGGCAGGCCGAACGGCAGGACGACCACCTCCGGCGTGGAGAGCATCGCGCCGAGCGCGACCGCGAACAGGACGAGGGCGACCGCGCCGCCCGCCGGGAAAAGAGCCTTGGCGACGAAGCCGAGGTTGCGCAACGCGAACATGCCGAGGAGGCCGATCAGCAGCCATGCCGAAACGACGACCAGCACCCAGTCGAGGGGGAGCCAGCGCGTCAGCTCGGCGAGTCCGCCCATGCGAGTCGGTCAGCGCTGCTTGCGCGTCTTCGCCGCGACCTTCGTCCCGGCGGGCGCCGCCTTCGCCGGGAGGGAGCCGCGATCGGGCCACCGCTTGCCGGGCGATCCGCTCGGGACGTAAGCCTCGCCATGGCGCGTGAGGTAGTCGCGGATGAGTTGGCGGACGACCTGCGACGGCGTGAGGTCCTGGCGTGCGCACAGGCGCTCGAACGCTTCCTTCTTGGCCGGGTCGATCAGCAGGGTGAGCCGCGCCGTCTTCAGTTCCATGGCCGATCATATGTTAATCAGATGTGCACACAAAGCGTATTTCACTCGCATGAGGCGAGCCCACGCCGTGCCCTTCGGGGTGGCGATCGGGACGCCGCGGGCGGCGCTAGCGGAGCGGGCGGTCGAGTAGCTGCTCGAGCGTTCGCAGCGGCGAGGTTCGCGGCTGACGAAGGTGCTCGGCGTCGAGGAGCAAGGTCTGCTCCATCATGTGGACGCCGCCCATCGCGCCGTGCAGGACCTGGTCGCTGTAGCAGACCCAGGTCGTTCCGGGTGCGAAATCGACGCGCGCCTGCGGGCTCGAGCGCTGGAATTCGACGTCGGCCTTGGCGCGATCGTGCAGCTGCAGCATCAGGTGGTCGTACTCGGTGCGGCGCCGCTTGGTGATACCGGTCGCCGCCATCAGCCACGCCGAGCCCGGCCACGGTCGGCGGATTCCGGCGAGGTAGCGGCGCGCGTGCGCCTCGAACGGCTCGCCGACGCGCCAGCGTCGGGGCACGCCATCCGGATTGACGTTGCTGAAGACGCGCAGCAGGCGGGTGCCTTGCATCGGGTTCGACGGGAAGGCATCGATGTGCAGCCGCGTGTCGTCCTGGCGCCAGCTGCGCACCCTGCCGGCGACGTCGGTCGGCCGGAACGACGTGTTGCCGCGCCGGAGGTGGCCGCGGTAGTGCGGGAACAGACGCAGCGCGAACGCCTCGCTCAGCTCGGCGAAGCGGACGATCATGGCGCGCAATTCCCGCAGGTCGGTGGCGGCGCCGACGGCGCCGCGCAGCTCGCCGGACGGCCAGCGCACCGACACGTTCTTCGCCTTGACGTCGGCCCAGCGCGGGTCGAGGAAGCGGCGCTCCGCTTCGCCGAGCGCGAAGGCGAGGCGCGGAAACGCGAGCACCTGGCCGGCCTCGACGACGTCCTCGACGCCGCGCGTCGCGCCGTCGTCGCCCCACGAGCTGTCGTCGTAGCGGCGGACGATGTCGACGGTGGCGGCGGCGTCGTTCGACATCGGCGCCACGGGCTCAGCGAACGCGCAGGCCCGGCACGGCGCCGGCGTGCGGCTCGAGGATGAAGAGCCCCGGCTGCGCCTTCTCGTCGGCGTGCGAGGCGGCGAGCACCATGCCCTCGCTGACGCCGAACTTCATCTTGCGCGGCGCGAGGTTGGCGACCAGCACCGTGAGCT
>JBDTPG010000047.1:0-16863 GCA_039932815.1 Caldimonas sp. | reverse complement strand
GCAGCTCGGTGAACTTCGAGTACGTCGTCGACAGCATCAGGAAGATCAGGATGACGAGCAGCACGTCGATGAACGGGATCAGGTTGATCTCCGGCTCTTCCGGGCGCTGCCGCCTGAAGTTGAGAGCCATCGCGATCAGTTGCTGCGCGGCACGGCGAAGCGCATCAGGTGCGGAACGAGGCGGTCCGACGCCTGCTCCATCTCGAGCGTGTAGCTCTCGACGAGACCGCGGAAGTAGCGGTAGAACATCAACGCCGGGATCGCGATCATGAGCCCGAACGCGGTGTTGTAGAGCGCCACCGAGATCCCGTGCGCGAGCAGCGCCGGGTTGTTGCCGCCGCTCGGCGCCTGCGATCCGAAGATCTCGATCATGCCGATGACGGTGCCCATCAGGCCGAGCAGCGGGGCGGCGGAGGCGATCGTCCCCAGCGTGTTCAGGTAGCGCTCGAGTCGGTGCACGGCGGCGCGCCCGGCCGATTCGAAGGCGGCGCGCAGGCCCGCCTCGGTGATTCGCGGCTCGGCGATCACCGCACGCAACCCGCTCGCGAGCACGGTGCCGAGGACCGAGTTGTGCGACAGCTTGTTGACCACGTCGGGCGCCGGCAGGTGCGCGCGGGTCACGGAGATCACTTCGTCGAGCAGGCGCGTCGGCGCGACCCGGATCACGCGCAGACTCGAGAATCGTTCGATGATCAATGCCAGGGCGGCGATCGAGCAGATGAGCAGCGGCCAGATCGGCCAACCAGCGGCTTGTATGATCGAAAGCAATATGGCCCTTTCCGTCGAACGAAGGCGGCTGGGCCGCACCGATCGCCCGAATTATGGCGTGCCGTCGGCGGCCGTCGAAACGGCGCCGCGGCGTGCGTGATATTCCGGACATCGCGCGTCGCCGAAAATCGGCTCCGCCTTGCCCCCTGCGCAGGTGGACAACTTTGTGGACAACTTCGCTCCGCGCTGTCGAACGCCAGCCAAGTCGGGCTCTTCGCGCAGCCTGCTCAAAAACGCGGCACCGGAATTCCTTTGAATATCAACCACTTGCACCGATGCATTGCGGCCCGCGACGGCACAACGGTCCGCAACCCCAATAACGGCGCGGCTGTGGAGTTGTCGCCCGGCGCCAGCCGTCGCTTTGTCGATGGGTGAGCTTTTCTCCGATCGAGCCGGTGGCCGGGTCTGGAGCGTCGGGGCCCTCGTTCATGCGGTCGCTTCCATGCTGGAGCAGGAGGTTCCCGCGTGCACGGTGGGCGGCGAAATCTCGAACCTCTCGCGCGCGGCGAGCGGGCACTGCTACTTCACCCTGAAGGATCCCGCCGGCGGCGCGGCATTGCGTTGCGCGATGTTTCGTCGCGCGGTGTCGCTGCTCGACTTCGCGCCCGTCGAGGGCCAGCGGGTCGAGTTGCGCGGGCGGGTCGCCGTGTACGAGCCGCGCGGCGAGCTCCAGTTCATCGCCGAGGCCATGGTATCGGCGGGCGCCGGAGCGCTATACGAGCGCTTCCTTCGCCTGCGGGCCCGACTCGAGGCCGAAGGTCTGTTCGAGGCCTCGCTCAAGCGCCCGCTGCCGCAGCACCCGCGCGCGATCGGCGTCGTCACTTCGCTGGCCGGCGCGGCGCTGCACGACGTCGCGACGACGCTGGCGCGCCGATCGCCTCACGTTCGCGTCGTGATCTATCCGAGCGTCGTCCAGGGAATCGACGCGCCGGCGGCACTTTGCGCCGCGATAGCCCTGGCCGGTCAGCGCAACGAGGTCGACACCTTGATCGTCTGCCGCGGCGGCGGCTCCCTCGAGGACCTCTGGGCGTTCAACGACGAGCGCGTCGTGCGCGCGATTCGCGCCGCGCCGATGCACGTCATGAGCGGCGTCGGCCACGAAACCGACGTCACCCTTGCCGACCTCGCCGCTGACCTGCGCGCGCCGACGCCGACCGCGGCCGCGGAACTGGTCGCGCCGGCGACCGCGGCGCAGCTCCAGGTGCTGAAGAGCCTCGCCGCGGCCTCCCTCCGGCGCATCCGCGCCGGGCAGGAAATGCAGGCACAGCGTCTCGACCGCCTCTCCTTGCGCCTGGCGCGGCCGAGCGAGACGCTGGCGCGGCGCGCCCACGTGCTCGATCTGCTTGCACAGCGCCTGGCAGCGGCGCCGGCGCGTGCTGTCGCCTCCGGCCGATCGTGTACCGATGCGGCGGCTCGGCGACTCGGCCACGCGCTCGCGATCGCGCGTTCGCGAGTCGCCGTGCGGGCCGAAGGCGCTGCCGTTCGCCTGCAGGCGCTCGACCCGGACCGGGTGCTTGCGCGCGGCTATGCGCTTCTGGTCGGCCGCGACGGCAGGCCGGTCACCTCGGTCTCGCGGCTCGAGGTCGGCGACCCGGTCACGGCTCGCCTCGCCGACGGCCAGGCCGAACTGACGACGACGGCGATCGAGCCCGCGCACGCGCCGCGCTGACTGCGTCGCCGGCGCGGAAAAGGAAGCTCCCTACAATCGCCGGAACAACTTCATCCCCTCGAGAGGACTCTCATGGAACACAAGCTTCCCCCCCTTCCGTACGCGATGGACGCGCTCTCGCCGCACGTCAGCCAGGAGACGCTCGAGTATCACCACGGCAAGCACCACAAGGCTTACGTCGACAACCTCAACAACCTGCAGAAGGGCACCGAGTTCGAGTCGATGGCTCTCGAAGACATCGTCAAGAAGGCGACCGGCGCGATCTACAACAACGCCGCCCAGATCTGGAACCACACCTTCTTCTGGAGCTGCATGAAGCCGGCCGGCGGCGGCGAGCCGAAGGGCGCGCTGGCCGAGCAGATCAAGAGCAAGTGGGGCGGCTATCCGGCGTTCAAGGAAGCGTTCGCCAAGAGCGCGGTCGGCAACTTCGGTTCGGGCTGGACCTGGCTGGTCAAGAAGGGCGACGGCAGCGTCGACATCGTCAACATGGGCGCGGCGGGCACGCCGCTGACGACCGGCGACACGCCGCTCCTGACGATCGACGTCTGGGAGCACGCGTACTACATCGACTACCGCAACCAGCGGCCGAAGTGGGCCGAGACCTTCATGAGCTCGCTCGCGAACTGGGAGTTCGCGGCCAAGAACTTCGGCTGAGCTGGGGGGCGAGCCATCGCCGCGACCCAGCGGCGGCGCGGTCGCCTCGCTTCAGTTCGCGAACGGAGCGCCGCGCAGCTTGCTGCCCGGCTTGATGCCGCGCTTGGCGAACCAGCCCTGGTTCATCTCGAGGACGAAGCGAACCGGCTTGGCCGAGCAGTGGGCGTCGAGCGTCTGCGCCTTCATGTCGTCGATGTTGACGACGCTGCCGTCGTCGCCGAGGAAGGCGACCGAAAGCGGAATCAGCGTGTTGCGCATCCAGAAGCACTGCTGGGCCGGCCGCTCGAACACGAACAGCATGCCGTCGCTGGTCGGCATCGCCGTGCGGAACATCAGCCCGATCTCGCGCTGCTGCGGCGTCGACGCCAGTTCGGCGTTGATGTTGTGGATGCCCGCATTGAGCCGGACCAGTGCCAGCTTCTGCGGCCCGTCCTGAGCCGACGCGAGCGCCGCGAAGCCGACCACGGCCACGGTGGCCGCCAACCGAGCCCATCTGTCATTCATGGTGCGTCATCCGACATAGAATTTCGGGCTGCATTGCCAAGACGGCCACGCCCACCGGAGCTCCATTTTCATGTATCAGCACATCAAGGTGCCCGAAGCCGGGCAGAAGATCAAGGTCAACGCCGATTTCTCGTTGACGGTGCCTGACGAGCCGATCATTCCCTATATCGAGGGCGACGGCACCGGCGTCGACATCACCCCGGTCATGATCAAGGTGGTCGACGCCGCGGTCGCCAAGGCCTATGGCGGCAAGAAGAAGATCCGCTGGATGGAGATCTACGCCGGCGAGAAGTCGACCAAGGTCTACGGTCCCGACGTCTGGTTGCCGCCGGAGACCCTTGAGGTCCTGCGCGAGTACGTCGTCTCGATCAAGGGGCCGCTGACGACGCCGGTCGGTGGCGGCATCCGCTCGCTCAACGTCGCCCTGCGCCAGGAACTCGACCTCTACGTCTGCCTGCGCCCGATCCAGTACTTCAAGGGCGTTCCTTCGCCGGTCAAGGAGCCCGAGAAGACCAACATGGTGATCTTCCGCGAGAACTCGGAGGACATCTACGCGGGCATCGAGTTCGAGGCCGAGAGCGAGAAGGCCAAGCGCCTGATCAAGATCCTGCAGGACGACTTCGGCGTCAAGAAGATCCGCTTCCCGGCGACCTCCGGGATCGGCATCAAGCCGGTCTCGCGCGAGGGCACCGAGCGGCTCGTCCGGAAGGCCATCCAGTACGCGATCGACCACGACAAGCCTTCGGTGACGCTCGTTCACAAGGGCAACATCATGAAGTTCACCGAGGGGGGCTTCCGGGATTGGGGCTACGCTCTCGCGCAGAAGGAGTTCAAGGCGGTCGAGATCGACGGCGGGCCGTGGTGCAAGTTCAAGAGCCCGAAGAGCGGCAAGGAGATCGTCGTCAAGGACGTCATCGCCGACGCCTTTCTGCAGCAGATCCTGCTGCGGCCGGCCGAGTATTCGGTGATCGCCACCTTGAACCTGAACGGCGACTACGTTTCCGACGCGCTCGCCGCCCAGGTCGGCGGCATCGGCATTGCCCCGGGCGCCAACATGAGCGATTCGGTCGCGATGTTCGAGGCCACCCACGGCACCGCACCCAAGTACGCCGGCAAGGACTACGTCAATCCGGGCTCGGAGATCCTTTCGGCCGAGATGATGCTGCGCCACCTGGGCTGGCATCCGGCCGCCGACCTGATCGTCAGCTCGATGGAAAAGTCGATCCTGTCCAAGAAGGTCACCTACGACTTCGCTCGCCTGCTCGATGGCGCGACGCAGGTCTCGTGCTCCGGGTTCGGACAGGTGATGATCGACAACATGTAGCGCGGAGAAGGGCGCCCCGGGAGGGACGCCCGAGCCCTCGGAGGGCGACAAACGCGACTTGCCGCACGACCGGGGTCCGCCGAACAGGCAGGGTCGGGCGATGCGACCGGGGCTTGTGAAAAAAGCCCAGAGGGCCATATGCATTCGACCGAAGCGTGAGAGCGCCAACTCGATAGAATGAATTCATGCCCGTCGACAAGCCTCCTGTACCCGTCGTACGGCCTCGTACCGACGACGGCCAGGGCGCGGTTGTTGCCGAACGCAAGGAGCAGAAGACCGAGCCGCCGCCGATGTTCCAGGTGATCCTGCTCAACGACGACTACACCCCGATGGAGTTCGTCGTCATGGTGCTGCAGGAGTATTTCAACCGGGACCTCGAGACGGCGACGCAGATCATGCTGAAGATCCACCACGACGGTCGCGGAGTTTGCGGCGTCTACTCGAAGGATGTCGCCGGGACCAAGGTCGAACTGGTGCTGGCCGCCGCACGGCGCGGCGGACACCCGTTGCAATGCATTATGGAGTCCGCATGATTGCGCAAGAGCTAGAAGTCAGCCTGCACATGGCCTTCGTCGAGGCGCGCCAGCAGCGCCACGAATTCATCACCGTCGAGCACCTGCTGATGGCGCTGCTCGACAACCCTTCCGCCGCCGAGGTCCTGCGCGCCTGCTCGGCCAACCTCGACGACCTCCGGAAGAGCCTGCTCGGCTTCATCAAGGAAAACACCCCCACCGTCGGCGGCGCCGACGAGGTCGACACCCAGCCGACGCTGGGCTTCCAGCGCGTCATCCAGCGCGCGATCATGCACGTCCAGTCCACGGGCAGCGGCAAGAAGGAAGTCACGGGCGCCAACGTCCTGGTCGCGATCTTCGGCGAGAAGGACTCGCACGCCGTCTACTACCTTCACCAGCAAGGCGTCACCCGCCTGGACGTCGTCAACTTCATCGCCCACGGCATCAAGAAGAGCGATCCGCCCGAATCGGCCAAGCCGGGCGAGGGCGGCGGTGCCAGCGCCGAGAGCGAGAAAGAGGAGTCGGACGGCAAGGGCTCGCCGCTCGACCAGTTCACGCAGAACCTCAACCAGCTCGCCCGCGACGGCAAGATCGACCCCCTGATCGGTCGCGAGCACGAGGTCGAGCGCGTCATCCAGATCCTGTGCCGCCGGAGGAAGAACAACCCGCTGCTCGTCGGCGAAGCCGGCGTCGGCAAGACCGCGATCGCCGAGGGCCTGGCCTGGCGCATCACCCAGTCCGAGGTGCCCGAGGTGCTCGCCGAGTCGGTCGTCTACGCGCTCGACATGGGCGCGCTGCTCGCCGGAACCAAGTACCGAGGCGATTTCGAGCAGCGCCTGAAGGGCGTGCTGAAGAACCTGAAGGATCAGCCGAACGCGATCCTCTTCATCGACGAGATCCACACGCTGATCGGCGCCGGCGCCGCATCGGGCGGAACGCTCGACGCCAGCAACCTGCTGAAGCCCGCGCTCAGCTCGGGTGCGATGAAGTGCATCGGCGCGACCACCTTCACCGAGTATCGCGGCATCTTCGAAAAAGACGCGGCGCTGTCGCGACGTTTCCAGAAGGTCGACGTGGTCGAGCCGTCGATCGAGCAGACGGTCGAGATCCTGAAGGGCCTGAAGAGCCGCTTCGAGGAGCACCACAGCGTCAAGTACGCGCCGGCGGCGCTGCAGGCCGCGGCTGAGCTGTCGGCCAAGTTCATCAACGACCGCCACCTGCCCGACAAGGCGATCGACGTCATCGACGAGGCTGGCGCGGCGCAGCGCATCCTGCCCAAGAACAAGCAGAAAAAGACGATCACGCGCCTGGAGGTCGAGGAGATCGTCGCCAAGATCGCGCGCATCCCGCCCGCCTCGGTGTCGAGCGACGACCGCTCGAAGCTGAAGACGCTCGACCGCGACCTGAAGAGCGTCGTCTTCGGCCAGGATCCGGCGATCGACGCGCTGGCGTCGGCGATCAAGATGGCTCGCTCCGGCCTCGGCCGGCCCGACAAGCCGATCGGCTCCTTCCTGTTCAGCGGGCCCACCGGCGTCGGCAAGACCGAGGTCGCCAAGCAGCTCGCCTTCGTTCTCGGCGTCGACCTGATCCGCTTCGACATGAGCGAGTACATGGAGCGCCATGCAGTGAGCCGCCTGATCGGCGCGCCTCCGGGCTACGTCGGCTTCGACCAGGGCGGCCTGCTTACCGAGGCGGTCTCGAAGAAGCCGCACGCCGTGCTGCTGCTCGACGAGATCGAAAAGGCGCACCCCGACGTCTTCAACGTGCTGCTCCAGGTCATGGACCACGGCACGCTGACCGACAACAACGGCAGGAAGGCGGACTTCCGCAGCATCATCATCATCATGACGACCAACGCCGGCGCCGAGACGATGAACAAGGCGACGATCGGCTTCCTCAACTCGCGCGAGGCCGGCGACGAGATGGCCGACATCAAGCGACTGTTCACGCCGGAGTTCCGCAACCGGCTCGATGCGACGGTGAGTTTCAAGTCGCTCGACGAGGAGATCATCCTGCGCGTGGTCGACAAGTTCCTGCTCGAGCTCGAGGGCCAGCTCGCCGAGAAGAAGGTCGAGGTCACGTTCACCGACGGTCTTCGCCAGCTCCTCGCCAAGAAGGGCTTCGATCCGCTGATGGGCGCGCGGCCGATGCAGCGCCTGATCCAGGACACGATCCGGCGCGCCCTGGCCGACGAGCTGCTGTTCGGCCGCCTGGTCGACGGCGGCAGGCTGACGGTCGACGTCGATGCCGAGGGCAAGCCACTCCTCGACATTCAGCCCGTGAAGAAGAGCGACAAGCCGAAATCGGAGCCCGCGACGGCTTAGCGCGCGCTGGGGTCTGAATCGACGGGGGCCTCGCGGCCCCCGTTTTCTTTGTCGCGCGCAGGTTCCTGGCGAAAGAACTCGACGAGGAGCCGGTACAGCGGCGGCTCCTCGCGCTCGAGCTCGTCGGGAGCGACGAAGAAGGCCTCCGCGCCGACGGCGAAGAACTCCTCGAGCGCTTCGGCGCCGTACGGGTCGAGGAAGGTTTCTTCGTCGTCGCCGACCCGCGCGGCGAAGCGCTCGTACTCGCCGGCGAGGGCCAGCAGCCAGCGGCCGCGGGCGCTTTCCGGGTCCGCGCTCTCGACGCCGGCGGTGACGCCGCGGCGCATGTCGATGACATGGGCGAACTCGTGAACGACGACGTTGTAGCCGTCGACTGCCGATTCGCCCGCGTCGTCGACGTCGCGCCAGGCGAGCATCACCGGCCCGCCGCTCATCGCCTCACCGCTCAGCTCCTCGTCGTACGCGTGGACGATGCCATCGTCGTCCTCGACTTCGCGGCGGGCGACGACGACGTCCTCGTGGACGACGATGCCGACGAAGCCGTCGAGCCAGTCAAGACCGAGCGCGAGCGCGGGCAGGCAGGCCTGCGCGGCGATCGCGACCGCCATCTCGTCGGTGACGACGAGGCCGCGCGCGCCGCTGAACTCCTTGCGGGCGAGGAAGAGCGTCGCCATCTCGCGCAGCGCGTCGACCTGTGCCGCGCTGCGCGCTGCCAAGAAGGGGAAACGCACCAACGTCAGTCGCCACAACCCGTCCGGGATCGCCCGACGCTCGAGCGTGCGGGCACGCCGCCAGCGTTTCCACCAGCCGGTCACGGCAGCGGCGATCGAGGTTCGGCGAAGGGAGCGATGCGCGCGAAGCCGCTGGCGCTCCAGCGCAGGATCTCGGCGCGCGGAGCGCTGCTGTCGTCGAGGTCCCAGTCGCTCAGCACGTGGCGCACGGTGCCAGGCGCGAGATCGTGGCTCGCCGGCGCGTGGGTGTGGCCGTGGACCAGCGTCGGCGTCCGCGCGCCGCGCATCCAGGCGAGCGCGGCTTCCCGGTCGACGTCGACGAAGCCGCCGCGCTGCGTCGGCTCGCGCCGACCGCTGCGCCGCCGCAACGCGTTGCCGATCGCGCGCCGCGCGGCGTAGGGCAGGGCGCCGAAGGCGCGCTGCACGCCCGGCCGGCGCACGATCGAGCGATAGCGCTGATAGTCGACGTCGTCGACGCACAGCGCATCGCCGTGCGACAGCATGACGCGCTCGCCGAAGGCGAGGACGACGGTCGGATCGACCAGACGCAGCACGCCGCGGGCCTCGAGCATCGCGTCACCGACGAGGAAGTCGCGATTGCCGGCCATGAAGCCGACCGTCCGCTCGGCGGCTGCGGCGCCGAGGACTTCCGCGCAGCGCGCCTCGAAGCCGCGCTCGGCCATGTCGTCGCCGATCCAGACCTCGAACAGGTCGCCGAGGATGAAGACGGCGTCTGCGTCGGTGTGGCGCAGGTGCGCCGCCCACGCCTCGAACACGCGCGGCGTGCTCTCGGCGAGGTGCAGGTCGGAGATCAGGTCGATCGCGCGCCAGTGCGCCGGCGCGGCGAAGGTCGGCAGCGATTCCGCCTCGGGCAGAGCCGGCAGGCGCGGCGAGGACGCTGCCACGACGACCGCCGTTCGCCCCGCCGCCGTCAGGAGACGACGGTGGCGCGCGTGATCGTCACGTCGTCGAGCGGCACGTCGGCGTGGCCGCCGCGGTTGCCCGTGCGCACCTTCTCGATCGCGTCGACGACGTCCTGGCCCGAAACGACTCGGCCGAAGACGGCGTAGCCCCAGCCTTGCGGCGTTTCCGACTTGAAGTTCAGGAACTCGTTGTCGGCGCCGTTGATGAAAAACTGCGCCGTCGCCGAGTGAGGCGCCGAGGTGCGCGCCATGGCCAGCGTGTACCTGTCGTTCTTGAGGCCGTTGTTCGCCTCGTTCTTGATTGTCGAGCCGGTCGGCTTCTGGCTCATGCCGGGCTCGAAGCCGCCGCCCTGGACCATGAAGCCCTTGATGACCCGGTGGAACACCGTGCCGTCGTAGTGGCCGTTCTCGACGTTGGTCAGGAAGTTCTTGACCGTCTCGGGCGCCTTCTCGTCGTCGAGCTCGACGCGGATGGTGCCGGCGCTCGTTTCCAGATCGACTTGTCTCATCATTTCTCCACGGTTGCTTTCTTGATCACCACCTGCTGCAGGGGAACGTCGCCGGCGCCGGTGGGCGTCGACCGGATCTTGTCGACGACGTCCATGCCTTGCACGACCTTGCCGAAGACGGCGTACCCGTTGCCGTCGCGCGATTGCGCCTGGTTCAGGAAATCATTGTCCTTGACGTTGATGAAGAACTGCGCCGTCGCGGAATTCGGATCGAGCGTCCGCGCCATCGCGACCGTGCCGCGCTGGTTGGTCAGCCCGTTGCGGCTTTCGAGCGGGATCGGCGCACGCGTCTCCTTTTCCTTCATGTCGGTGCCCATGCCGCCACCCTGGATCATGAAGTTCTCGATCACGCGATGGAAAATCGTTCCGTTGTAGTGACCCTGCTTCACGTACTCGAGGAAGTTGGCGACGCTCTTGGGCGACTTGGCGGCGTCGAGCTCGATGACGAAGTCGCCGGCCGAGGTGGCCAGGCGGACCTTCTGGGCGAGCGCCGCGCCGCTCGCGCAGAGCGCGACTGCGGCGATGGCGGCGGTGACGAGGCGCGAGATGAACGGCTGCATCGAGGACTCCTGTCGTTGACGAAAAGCGGGGACGATCATGCGGCTAGCGACGCGGCGCCGACGCCGGCCGCGCGGGCGCCGGCGGCGCTGCCCTCGGCTCGGCCGAGACCGCCGTGAGCTGGCGCACCAGGGCGAGCTTCTTCGGCAGGCCCGCATTGGTCGGCTCGAGGCGCAACGCGCGCGCATACGACTGCGCGGCGAGCAGGGCGTGGACGTCGCCCAGGTTCTCGTGCGCCGGCGCGTAGGCGGGGTTCAAGCGAATCGTCTCCTCGAGCTCGGCGCGCGATTTGCCGTAGTCGCCTGCGGCCGCGTAGATCGCGGCGAGATTGTTGTGCGGCTCGGCGAGCTCC
The DNA here is from genome assembly GCA_039932815.1 of Caldimonas sp. Classification (GTDB taxonomy): domain Bacteria; phylum Pseudomonadota; class Gammaproteobacteria; order Burkholderiales; family Burkholderiaceae_C; genus Schlegelella_A. The sequence continues at coordinate 6,035 of JBDTPG010000047.1, read as the reverse complement.
GGATAGTCCTGGACGAGCTGCTGCAGGATCGCCTGAGCCTCGGCCGGCCGGCCGGTGTCGGCGAGGATCACCGACTTCAGGAAGCGCATCTGGGCGTCCTTCGGCTGCGTCGCCAGGGCGCGCTCGGCGCGCTCGAGCGCGGCAGCCGTCTGGCCCGCGTGGTGCAGCCGAGTGACCTCGCTCAGCTCTTCGGCGGTCGCGGCGCGCACCGGCGGCGCGAAGACCGCGCAAAGCGAGAGCAGGAGGGGCAGCCCGGCAGCGAAGATCCTGAATTGCATCGGTGGACTGGGCGCTCGAACGGTGCCGCGAACCTTGAATTCACGCTCGGCAGGGCCGCTATACTGAATCGATTGTAGGGTACGCACACGATGCCGAAAGCCCTTCTCGCCGCGATGCGCGAGGCGGCGAGAGGTGCGAAGCAGGCCCCCGCTGCATGACACTTCGCATCCACAACACGCTGACCCGCGCGACGGAGCCGTTCACGTCGATCGAGCCGGGTCACGCCCGGCTCTACGTGTGCGGCATCACGATCTACGACCTCTGCCACATGGGGCACGCCCGCTTCATGCTGGCGTTCGACGTCGCCCAGCGTTGGCTGAAGACGATCGGCTACCGCGTCACATACGTTCGCAACATCACCGATATCGACGACAAGATCATTCGCCGCGCGCTCGAACGCGGCATCTCGATCCGCGCCTTGACCGAGGAGAACATCACGGCGCTGCAACAGGACGCCGACGCGCTCGGCCTCGAGCGGCCGACGCACCAGCCGCGCGCCACCGAGTACGTGCCGGAGATGCTCGAGATGATCGCAACGCTCGAGCGAAAGGGCCTCGGCTACCGCAGCACGAACGGCGACGTGAATTTTGCGGTCCGCAAGTTCGCCGGCTACGGCAAGCTCTCCGGCAAATCGATCGACCAGTTGCGCGCCGGCGAGCGCGTCGCCGTGCTCGACGGCAAGGACGATCCGCTCGACTTCGTGATGTGGAAGACGGCCAAGGAAAGCGAGCCCGACGACGCCAAGTGGCCGAGTCCCTACGGGCCCGGTCGCCCCGGCTGGCACATCGAGTGCTCGGCGATGTGCAAGGCGCTCCTCGGCGAACATTTCGACATTCACGGCGGCGGCCAGGACTTGCAGTTTCCCCATCACGAGAACGAGATCGCGCAGAGCGAGGGCGCTAGCGGCGGCCCGTTCGTCGACGTGTGGATGCACAACGGGCTGCTCAACACCGACAACGAAAAGATGTCGAAGTCGCTCGGCAACTTCTTCACCATTCGCGACGTGCTGAAGCGCTACGACGGCGAGACCATCCGCTTCTTCATGGTGCGCACGCACTACCGCAGCCAGTTCAACTTCAGCGACGGCGGCCTCGACGACGCGAAGAGCGCATTGCGCCGTCTCTACACCGCGCTCGACGCGGTGCCGACCGAGAGCGCGGTCGAAGTCGACTGGAGCGATCCGCGCGCCGTTGCATTTCGGGAGGCGATGAACGACGACTTCAACACCCCGATCGCGGTCTCGGTCCTGTTCGAGCTCGCCGCCGAGGTCAATCGCAATCGCAAACGGTCCGACGCCGCGCTGCTCAAGGGGCTGGCGGCGACGCTCGGCCATCTGCAGCAGATCCCGCGCACGTTCCTGCAGGCGGGCGCCGGACTCTCGGAAGCCGATATCGCCGAGCGGATCGGAGCGCGCGCCGCGGCCAAGCTCGCGCGCGACTTCGCGCGCGCCGACGCGATCCGCAGCGAGCTGGCCGCCCTGGGCGTCGTCCTCAAGGACAGCGCGCGGGGCACCACCTGGGTGAAGGGTTGAGCGTGGCAAGCGCCGCCGCCTCCAGCCTCGTCGCCGACTTCTGGGACGACGCCTGCAAGCACCTCGTGAGGCGCGACCGGGTGATGAAGAAGCTCATCCCGCGCCTCGGCGATGGCCGCCTCGAGAGCCGTGGCGACGCCTTCACGACCCTGGCGCGATCGATCGTCGGTCAGCAGATCTCGGTCAAGGCGGCGCAGGCCGTCTGGGACCGATTCGTCGCGCTGACCGCCGGCCCGTCGCACAAGCTGGCGCCCCATGCCGTGCTCGCGCTCGACGCGCCGCACATCCGCGCCGCGGGCCTCTCGGCCCGAAAGGTCGAGTACCTCTGCGATCTCGCCGAGAACTTCCAGTCGGGCGCGGTGCGACCGGCGCGTTGGCGCGAGATGGAGGATGAAGAGATCATCGAAGAGCTCGTCGGCATCCGCGGCATCGGCCGCTGGACCGCCGAGATGTTCCTCATCTTCCATCTCCTGCGCCCGAACGTGCTGCCGCTCGACGACGTCGGCCTGATCAAGGGGATCAGCGTCAACTACTTCAGCGGCGAGCCGGTGTCGCGCGCCGAAGCGCGCGAGGTCGGCGATGGCTGGACGCCCTATCGCTCGGTCGCCACTTGGTACATTTGGCGCAGCCTCGATCCGATGCCGGTGAGCTACTGAGTTTGATGAAGCCCCCACGCTCCACTTCGTTCGCTGCCCCCCGAGGGGGCGGCAGCCCGCTTGGGGCGGCCCGGCGCTGGCTGCGATGAGCAAAAGACATTTCCTCGAGTTCGAGCAGCCTGTCGCCGAGCTGGAAGCGAAGATCGAGGAGCTTCGCTACGTGCAGAACGAGTCGGCCGTCGACATCTCGGAAGAGATCGACCGGCTGAGCAAGAAGAGCCTGCTCCTCACCAAGGACATCTACTCCGGCCTCTCTCCCTGGCAGGTGACGCAGATCGCGCGCCACCCGCAGCGCCCGTACACGCTCGACTACGTCGCCGAGGTGTTCACCGATTTCCAGGAGCTGCACGGCGATCGCGCCTTCGCCGACGACCAGTCGATTGTCGGCGGCATGGCCCGCTTCAACGGCCAGCCATGCATCGTCTTCGGCCACCAGAAAGGGCGCGACACCAAGGAGCGCGCGGCGCGCAACTTCGGCATGTCGCGACCCGAGGGCTATCGCAAGGCGCTGCGCCTGATGAAGCTGGCCGAGAAATTCGGCCTGCCGGTGTTCTCGTTCGTCGACACGCCGGGCGCCTATCCCGGCATCGGCGCCGAGGAGCGCGGCCAGTCGGAGGCGATCGGCCGCAACATCTTCGAGATGGCGCAGCTCGAGGTGCCGATCATCGTCACCATCATCGGCGAGGGCGGCTCGGGCGGGGCGCTCGCGATCAGCGTCGGCGACCAGCTGCTGATGCTGCAGTACTCGATCTATTCGGTGATCTCGCCGGAAGGCTGCGCCTCGATCCTGTGGAAGACCGCCGAGCGCGCGCCGGAGGCCGCCGAGCAGCTCGGCATCACGGCGCATCGCCTGAAAGCGCTCGGCCTGGTCGACAAGATCGTCAATGAGCCCGTCGGCGGCGCGCATCGGGACTCGAAGCAGATGGCGGCGTTCCTGAAGCGCGCGCTCAACGACGCCTTCCGCCAGGTCAGCGACCTGCCGGTGAAGGAACTGGTGCAGCGCCGCTACGACCGGCTGCAGTCCTACGGGCGGTTCAGCGACACCACGGCGCGCTGACGGCGGCGGGCGCCGGCGCGTCGTCGCGGTCGCCTTCAGCGGCGGTCGCGATTCGACCGCGCTCCTCCACGCGACGCTCGCCCAGGCAGCGGCACTCGGCGTCTCGGTGCTGGCGCTGCACGTCCACCACGGGCTGAGCGTCAACGCAGAGGCATGGCTTGCCCACGCGACTGCGCTGTGCCGGCGCTGGGCGCGGCGGGGGCTCCCCGTCGAGCTCGCGGTTCGAAGGCTCGAGGAGGGTCCCGGAAAAGGGGACAGCGTCGAAGCCTGGGCACGCCGTGCCCGCTACCGCGCCTTGCGCGAGATGGCCAGCGAAGCCGGCGTCGATCTCGTCCTGCTCGGGCATCACCGGCGAGACCAGGCCGAGACCTTCCTTCTGCAGGCGCTGCGCGGCGGCGGCATGGCGGCGCTGTCGGCGATGCCGAGGTCGGTTTGCCGCGACGGCGTCACCTGGGCGCGTCCGTGGCTCGAGCAACCGCGCGAGGCAATCGAGGCGTACCTGCGCCGGCACCGGCTGCGCTGGATCGACGACGACAGCAACGACGACGACCGCTTCGCGCGCAATCGTCTGCGTCGACGCGTCTGGCCCGTGCTCGCTGATTCCTTCGCCGACGCCGAGGGGACGCTGGCGGCCGCTGCCGAGCGCATCCAGCAAGGCGCCGCGGTGGTCGACGAAATCGCCGCGCTCGACGTGGCGGCGATCGTCGACGAGTCCGGGCTCGATATCGCCGCCTGGCGCCGCCTCTCGGACGCTCGCCAGCGCCAGGCGCTGCTGCGCTGGCTGCGCATCGAGCTCGGCCGATCGCCGCCCGCCAGCCTGGTCGAGCGTCTCCTGCGCGAGGCGCTCGCCGACGGACCGCAGCGCCGCTGGTCGAGCGCGAGTGGCGAGCTGCGCAGCTATCGCGGCCGGTTGCGCCGGGCGGCGTCGGCGCAGGCGGCGCAGGCGGCGCAGGCGGCGCCCGCAGCGATGACCGTAGACCTCAGCCGCGCGGGCCGGCTCGAGGTCGCCGCCTGGCGTGGCGCGTTTCGCGTCGATCGCGTCGAATCCGGCGGCATCGCCATCGTGGCGGCGAGGCGGCTCGAGCTGCGCCCGCGCGCCGCCGGCGATCGCTTCCAGGCCGGCGCGCGACGTCCTGCGCGCAGCCTCAAGCTCCAGTTCCAGGCGAGCGGCGTCGCCCCGGCGCTGCGCGACGGCCCGATCGTGTGCCGCGATGGCGTGCCCGTCTTCGTCCCCGGCCTCGGCATCGATGCGCGCGCGCTCGCTCCCGCCGGCGAAGCGCAAGTCGCGCTCACCTGGCTGCCGGGCTGAAGCGGGCGCCGAGGGCCGGGGCCGCAAGGGGCGCTCGCTAGAATCGCTTTCCCCTGGCAACCCTGTGCCGGGCTTTCTGCGGCCGCAGCGACGCGCGCCCCGTCTCCATGCCATTGATCGTTCACAAGTACGGCGGCACGTCGATGGGGTCGCCCGAGCGGATCCAGAGCGTCGCGCGCCGGGTGGCGAAATGGTCGAGGGCCGGGCACCAGCTCGTCGTCGTTCCCTCGGCGATGAGCGGCGAGACCAATCGCCTGCTCGCCCTCGCGCGCCAGCTTTCGCCCGAGATCCCGACCGACGACGTCTTGCGCGAGCTCGACATGATCGCATCGACCGGCGAGCAGGTGTCGGTCGGGCTGCTCTCGCTGGCGCTGCAGGCCGAGGGGATCTCGGCGGTGAGCTACGCCGGCTGGCAGGTGCCGATCGCCACCGACGTCGCCTATACCAAGGCGCGCATCGAGAAGATCGACGATGCCCGCGTCCGCGCCGATCTCGGCGCCGGCAAGGTCGTCGTCATCACCGGGTTCCAGGGCGTCGATCCGCACGGCCACATCACGACGCTCGGCCGCGGCGGCTCGGACACGTCGGCGGTGGCGATCGCCGCGGCGCTGCGCGCCGACGAGTGCCTGATCTACACCGATGTCGACGGCGTCTACACGACCGACCCGCGCATCGTCGCCGACGCGCGCCGCCTGACGACGATCAGCTTCGAGGAAATGCTGGAGATGGCGAGCCTCGGCTCGAAGGTCCTGCAGATCCGCTCGGTCGAGTTCGCCGGCAAGTACCGCGTGCCGCTGCGCGTGCTGTCGAGCTTCACGCCGTGGGACATCGACATCGCCGAGGAGGCGCGCTCGGGGACCCTGATCACTTTCGAAGAGGACGTCAAGATGGAAAAAGCCGTCGTGTCCGGCATCGCCTTCAACCGCGACGAAGCCAAGATCAGCCTGATGGGCGTCGCCGACAAGCCCGGGATCGCCCACATGATCCTCGGCCCCGTGGCCGCGGCCAACATCGACGTCGACGTCATCATCCAGAACGTCTCGCACGACGGCCGGACCGACTTCTCGTTCACCGTCAACCGCAACGACTACGCGCGCACGATGGCGCTGATGAAGAGCGCGGTGATCCCGAAGACCGGCGCCGCCGGCCTGATCGGCGACGACCGCATCTGCAAGGTCAGCATCGTCGGCATCGGCATGCGCT
>JBDTPG010000046.1:0-16966 GCA_039932815.1 Caldimonas sp. | reverse complement strand
ACTCCTGCTGCCTATGCAGCGATCAGTGTGTTGCATCGACCAGTTGAATCCGCCGTCGCGAGCAGACATGCGTTCTGACTCGGCCGAGCAAGCTCCGCTCTGCAAGCCGCAGCCCGCGGTGCGAGCGAGCGGCCCGGCGCTCGACCACTTCCTCGACACGGCGATCGCCGCGCCGGGCCCGCCGCCGGGCCAGGCCTTCGACAACCTGTACTTCATCGCCACGTCGTGGGTCTCGGCGTGGGCGCTGAAGACCTCGGACGGCATCATTCTGATCGATGCGCTGAACAACACGCGCGAGGCGCAGGAGCTGATCGAAAGCGGCCTGGTCAAGCTCGGCCTCGACCCGGCGCAGATCAAGTACGTCGTCGTCACGCACGCCCACGGTGACCACTACGGTGGCGCCAACCACTTCGTGCAGAACTACAAGGCGCGCGTGATCGCCAGCGAGGCCGACTGGGCGCAGATGGACGGCGGCGTGCTCGAGTTCCCGTACAAGGACTGGATGTCGCCACCCAGGCGCGATCGCGTCGTCAAGGACGGCGAGACGCTGACGCTCGGCGACACGTCGATGACGTTCTACGTGACGCCGGGCCACACCCTCGGCACGGTGTCGCCGGTGTTCAACGTCACCTCGAACGGCCGCCCGCACACGGTCATGCTGTGGGGCGGCACCGCGTTCAACTTCGGCAAGGACGTGCCGCGCCTGGAGACCTGCATCGCCGCCACCGACCGCATGGCCGCGCTCGCGCGCACGCTCCCGGTCGACGTGCTGATCTCGAACCACGCCGGCTACGACGGCGCGCTGGCGAAGGCGAAGCAGCGCGCCGAGGGCGGCCCGCAAGGGCCCAATTCGTTCGTCATCGGCACCGCGGCGGTCGAGCGCTCGCTGCAGGTGATGGGCACCTGCGGCCGGGCGCAGCGGGATCGCTTCCTGATCATGTAGCCGGTGCGCGCGCCTTCGGCATCGAGTCGGGCGCGAGCCCGATCACGCTGGCGGCTGCGCGCCCACGTGTCGCCGCCACGAGGCCGGCGGCCGCCCGACCATTCGCTTGAACGCGCGCGCGAATGCGGGTTCGGACTGATAGCCGACTTCAAGCGCGACCGACGCCACCGTCGCGGTCGTGTCGCGAAGCAGGGCTGCGCCGACCTGGATGCGCCAGTTGGCGAGGTACTGCATCGGCGTCTGTCCGACGATGCCGGCGAAGCGCTCGTGCAGCGCAGAGCGTGACAGCCCGACGCGTTGGCCGAGCTCGTCGACCGTCCAGGGCTCGGCCGGCGCGTCGTGCATGCACGCCATCGCCCGGCCCACGAAGCGATCGCGCAGCCCGGCGAGCCAGCCCTGGCTCTCTTCCGGCATCGCCGCCAGGTAGCGCCGCACGGCGTCGATGAAGGTCATCTCGCTCAGGCGCTCCAGCATGGCCGCGCCGCCGGGGCGCGGCTGCAGGGCCTCTGCGGCGGCCTGTCTGGCGCATTGCATCGCCCAGTCGTGAGGGGACTGCGCCGGCACGTGCATGAGCCGGGGCAGGGACGCGATCAACGGGTTGAACGGGCGCAGGTCGCAGCCGAGGAAGCCGCACACCAGGGTAGTGACCGTCGGGCTCTCGGGGCTCTCGAGGCGTTCGTCCCCGTCGACGCCGACCTGGCGCACGTCCAGGTGCACGGTGAAGGGCAGGGTCCGCTTGCGGCGCTCGAAGTAGCCGGCGACATCCGGCGCCGCGCGCATGCCGGGCGCGCTCGAGACGACATGCGGATCGCCATGCGGGAAGAGGATCAGGTCGCCCGTTTGCAGTCGAACCGGCTCGCCGCCGACCACGCCGCCCCAGCAGCTGCCGGAGAGCACGACGTGGTACTCCATGACGTGCTCGACGCCGGGCATGACGGCCGCGGCGATCTCGCGACAGGACGGTGCCTCGGCGGCCCAGTCGTGCGCTCCGCTGACGTGGAAATACAGCGCGCCGCGCAGGCGGACGCGTCGCAGGACGTCGGAGAGGATGTCCTCGTTCATGGGCGCGATCGATTGTCGGCGCGCGCTTCGGACGCCGCGCGCACGAACCGGCCGAAGGCGACTCTCGATCAAGTGCCCGCGACTCAAGGTAGATCGTGGCGCGGCCGCCTTCGGGATCATGGGCGCTCTTCGCCGACGACCGCACGTGGCGAGCGTCCCGCCCCTCGACAACCCGAAAGGCCCCCATGAATCCGACCTCGACGACCGAGACCGTCGTGCGCAGCCACCTGCAGTCCTTCATCCAGCAGAAGGGGATCGCCGCGATCCTGAGCGACTACGGCGAAGACGCCTGCTTCCTGACCGAAGACAGGACCTATCGCGGCAAGGGCGAGATCCGGCAATTCTTCGAAGGCTTCATCGCCGCGCTGCCACCGCAGGCGGTCGACCGCTTCGCCCTGCGCAGCCTGCGCGTCGCCGACGACGTGGCCTGCATCACCTGGAGCGTGGGCCAGGACCTGCCGTTCGGGACCGACACCTTCGTGGTCCGCGACGGAAAGATCGTTGCACAGACCTTCGCGATGTACGCGGCCCGGGCCGCCTAGCAGGCGGGCCGACGACTCGCGCGAACACACACACATCATGACCCTCGATTCCCCCACCCTGGCTGCACCGCAGCGCTCGCGCTTCCAGCGCATCGCCTTCTTCTGCTACGGCGTCGTCGCGTATGCGATCGGCGTGGCCGCGCTGCTCGCCCTCATCCTGACGATGCTCGGCGTCTTCCATTTCACCGGCGGGGCGCTGGGCGCGTCGGGCCTCGGCCGCGGCCTGGCGATCGACCTTCTTCTCCTGGTCGCGTTCGCGCTTCAGCACAGCGTGATGGCGAGGCCGGGCTTCAAGGCACGATGGACGCGCGTCGTCGCGCCCGCCTGCGAGCGCTCGACGTACGTTCTGGCCACCGGCGTGGTCCTCCTGCCGCTGCTGGCGCTGTGGCAGCCCATGCCGGAGGTCGTCTGGTCGCTGCAAGACCCGGTGGCGCGATGGTTCCTGCTGGGCGCGAGCGTGGCGGGCTGGGCTTACCTGTTCGCGGCCACGTTCGCCATCGACCACTTCGAGTTGTTCGGCCTGCAGCAGGTCTACCGGGCCCTGCGCAATCGCCCGCCTACGTTCGCGCCGTTCGAGGAGCGCTGGATGTACCGCTTCGACCGCCACCCGATCATGACGGGCCTGTTGATCGGCCTGTGGGCGACGCCCGTCATGACGCTCGATCACCTGCTGCTGGCCGGCGGTTTCACGGTCTACGTCTGGATCGGCGTTCACTACGAGGAACGCTCGCTCCTGCGCCAGTGGGGACGCCGATACGAGGAGTACCGCGGGCGCGTCCCGGCGATCGTGCCGACGTTCACGCGTTGGCGCCCCGAACCGGCGCAGCGGGCGGACGCGTCTTGAAGATGCGCGCCGTCGGGCGAGCGCTTCGTCGCGCCGGGGCGGCATCGGTCATCGCGGTCGCGGTGTCGGCTTGCGATGCGACGGTGTCCTTCGACTATCCGGTGCTCGGCTCCGAGCTGCCGTCGGCCGTCGGTACGGAGAGCGAATCGGTGCCGCCGTGTCCTTCGTCAGAAACACCGCCGATGCCCGGTGACAAAGGCAAGAACGGTCGGGCCCGAGGACAGGTGGCGCGCCAGCCCGCCTCCGCGAGGGTCCACCGCCGTCAGCCCGCGAGGCTCGCGTGCGGAATTCACCGCCGTTGGACCGCGAGATTCGCGTGCGGAAGTCAGGCGACGAACCTCGCACAAGCACTTGGATAGGATGCATGAGTGCAGAAGTGCTGGTCGCCAGCTTGACTTGCGGCGGCAGTCCGACTCAAGGCGTCGGCTTCGCGATCATCCTCGTCGTTCGCTACGTCCTGGAGACGTGCAGCCGCGTCTCCGAAGCCGTCGCCGCCATGTGCCGAATTCCCGTGGCGCTCTTGCAGAACGTCACGGTCCTGGACAAGAGCGGTGCCTTTGCGACGGTCTTTCCGAGCCCCGCACGCGCCGACTCGCTACGCGCTCACGCCGACGCGCATGGCCGCCCGGCGAGGTCCCGCCGCGCTTCGAGGTCGACGACGACGGCATCATCGTCCGGATCACCAACCTCGCGCCGACGGGGCGCGACAACATCTCCGTGGCGCGCGTCCGCGCCGATCCCGGGGCGCCTGGCGGATGGCGCGGCTGCGCACTCTTGGCGACACCGGCGGGAGTCTCTACCATCATCAATGGCTGGCGCCGCGAGGGTCCAAGGTGCTCCGGGCCGATCCGCGTTGCGCCGAAGAATTCGCCGGCGCGCCGCTCGAATATCGCATCGGTCACGACGCGCGCGATCAAGGCTGGTGGTCCGACTCTGCGTTCGAGGCCCCCGAAGGCGGGAGCGCGACGGCGCGCTCTTCGTCACGCCGCCCCGCTGGAGCGACCGCACCGCGATGCCGGCATCGCCGCACCTTCCGGCGTCGACGCCGCCGTGAGGGCGAACGACGTGTCCGTCACGCCGCAAGGGTGCGCGACCGCCGGCTTCACCCAGAACCGGGGTCCTCTACCATCCCGCCAGCGATGGACCGTCTGCCCTGCATCGATCTTCAGCGATGCCTACCTCGTCGCGGCGTGAACGACGCTGGTCAGAACTGGTACGACACGCCGGCGGAATAGACGATCGGGCGGAAGTCGACCGTCGTCGTCAGCACCGTCGCGCCGGTGGCGACCACCTTGCTCTTGACGTTGAGCCTGGCGATGCTGGCGAACAGGCCGAAGTCCTTACTGATCGCGTAGTTCGCGCCCGCCTGCAGCGCCAGGCCAGTCGAGTTGCTCATGCTGACCTGCGGCGCGATGCTCGACTTGACATCGCTGAAGTGGGTGTAGTTGATTCCCGCGCCGACATACGGCCTAAGGGCGTCGCTCGGCGTGAAGAAGTGATAGTTGAGGAGCAGCGTCGGCGCGACGTTCTTGGCCGAGAGCACCTCGCCGCCGAGGAAGGCAACGCTGCCGGTCGCCTTGGCCTTGATCCTCGGCGGAACGCCGACCACCAGCTCGAGGCCGACATTGGGCGTGAAGAGCCGCTCGTACACGAAGATCACGGTGGTCGCGTTGCCGACGTCGGCGTCGGCGCCCGGCGGCACGCCGACGCCGCTGATGCCGTCGGTGCGCGAATGCGTCTGGTAGTACGTGATGCCGAACTTGATGACGTTCTCCTGCGCCGCGGCCGCGCACGCGGTGAAGGCGAGGGCGGCCGCGAAGGCGAGCGAGCAGAGATTCTTCATGGGGTTCGCCTCGTTGCGTGGGTCAGATCCAGCCGAACGACTTCAGCTGCGCCGCGAAGGCATCGCTGATGATCTTGTGGCCGCCGGTCGTCGGGTGGACGCTGTCGGCGAACTGCCAGGTGTCGACGTCGGCGCCGGCGCGCAGGCCGTTGTACGGCGCGCCGGGCGTTGCGTTGCAGAACAGCGATGAGCCATCGGTGACCGCGCCGCCGGTGACTGCGCTGATCTTGGCCGCGTCGCATGCCGGGACCGTGTTGTTGACGATGCCGTACTTGGCCGGATTCTGGTAGCCATCCTTGAACAAAGCGAAGGTGTCGATGATCTGCACCGGCTGACCGGTGAGGCCCTCGCGCAGCCACAGGTTGAACGTCTGCGACAGGGCGGTCAGCACCGCCCTCGCCGGCTGCACCTGCGCCGAGTTGCCGAACGGCGTGTCGGCGATGTCGCTCAGGGTCATGACGGCAACGTAGCGGCCGCCCTTGGCGAGTATCTGGGTCGTGATGTCGGTCGCCAGCTCCAGCGCGGCGACCTTCATCGCCGCCTGGGCGCTTGTCTGCGCGTCGAACAGCGCGAGATTTGCCTGGTCGGCGGTCAGCTTGCCGGCGGCGGCGTCGGCCTGGACCTGTGCCGCGGTGGCCGCGAAGGCACCGAACTGCATGAACACATCGTTGTTGCCGGCATAGACGAGGATCAGGTCGCTCGACTTGAACGATCCGAAGCGCGCCAGATGGTTGGCGATCTGCGTCACCACCGGCACCGTCAGCGCGCCGGCCGAGTGGTTGATGCCGTTCGGGTCGGTGACGCGCGAGCCGCCCTGCCCGTAGGCGGTGCAGGTGCTCGCGAATGCCGGGTTGGCGGCAGCCGGGCACATCACCGAGCTGGCGCCGAAGCCGATCTCGGCAGGCGTGACGACGACGCCGAGCGAGGCGGCGAGGTTCTCCACCCAGACCTTGCCGAGCGGGTTCGCGTCCGGCAAGCCGTTGCTCGTCTCGTTGGTCGTGAACTTGCCGCCAAAGAAGGGCGGCGTGCCGTTGCCGGCGAGCGATGTCGCCGGCGCGTAGGCGCCGATGTCGCTCAGGCTGTCGCCGAACGAGACCACGGCGGTGAAGCTGCCCTTGGTCGTCGGCGCGCCGGCCGGCGAGCCGCTGCCGGCGACGTAGGGGTCGTCGCTGCCGCCGCAGGCGCTCAGCAGCGCGGCCGACAGCAGCCAAGGGGCGAACGATCGAAATGCTCTCATGCGAAACCTCGAGGTGCGAGGCGAGCGAACGGTCGATCGCCTGCTGTCACTATAGGTGCGGCATCCGCCCGCAACAGCGGGGTGAAAACCCGCGTAACGGGCGGCCAACCGTTGCACAAGCCTGGCCCGACCGACAGCTCGTCATCTTGCGCCTGCAGGCGGGACACGAGCAGTGCGGTCAGTAGCCGGCTTCCAGTTCGTCGATCATCCGCCCGACATACGCCACCGCATCCCGGATCGGCTGCGCCGAAGACAGATCGATCCCGACCTGCCGCATCAGGTCGAGCGGCGGCAACGTCCCCCCGGCGCGCAACACGTCGAGCCACCGCGCCAGCACCGCGTCCCCCTCCCGGTTCGCCTTCTCTGCCAGCGCCGTCGCCGCGACCAGTCCCACCGAATACGTATACGGGTAGAGCCCGAAGTAGTAGTGCGGCTGTCGCATCCACGTCATGCCCGCGCCGTCGTCGATCTCGACCGTGTCGCCCCAGAAGCTCTGCAGGATGGCGCGCTTCTTCTCGTTCAGCAGCGCCGCGGTGACCGGCTGGCCGCCTTCGGCGAGCCGGTAGACCTGGCGCTGCAGCTCGGCCTCGAGCAGGTGGGTGACGAAGTTGTGGTGGTAGGTGCCGAGCACCTGCGTCAGCACCCAGCGGCGCTTGCGCGGGTCGGTGCAGCCGGCCAGGATGTGGCGCGACAGGAGCACCTCGTTCATGATCGACGGCGCCTCGACGAAGGGCATCGCCGGGTCGGTGTTGGCGTGGCGCTGGTGCTGCCCCGCCATCATGAAGTGGCCCGCGTGGCCCAGCTCGTGGGCGAGCGTGAAGGCATCGCGCATCGAGTCGGTCCACGTCATCAGGATGAACGAATGCACGCCGTAGGGCGTGGCGCAGAACGCGCCCGACGACTTTCCGACGTTGTCGGCGCGATCGATCCAGCGGCGCTGGAATGCGTTCTTCACCAGCGCCACGTATTCGGCGCCGAGCGGCGCGAGCGCTTCCTCGAGCAGCGCGGCGGTGGCGGCGAACGTCGTCGGCGGTTCGTAGCCCGGGTCGAGCGGCGCCTTGATGTCGCAGTACAGCAGCTTGTCGAGCCCGAGCACGCGCCGGCGCAGGCGCGCGTAGCGCTGCATGTGCGGCGCGAGCTCGGCCTGGATGATGTCGAGCACGTCGGTGTAGAGCTCGTACGGAACCTGGTGCTCGTGGAGCAGGTAGCGCTCCGCGCTCGCGTGGCCGCGCGCCTTCGCGAGCACGATGTTCCTGGCGATCTCGGTGGCGAACGTCGCGCCCAGGGTGTGCTGGTAGGGCGCGAGCCCGGCGCAGAACGACGCCCACGCTCCGCGCCGCACGCTCGTGTCGGCGGCGCCCTCGTAGGTCGACTGGTAGAGATTGAACGAGTTCGGGTGCGAGGTGCCGGAGGCGTCGACGAATGGCGCGAAGGTCATGTCGCCCGTCTTGGCCCGGCTGTAGACCGTGAGCGGCGCGTCGAGCACTTCGCCGAGGCTCGCCAGCACGCGCTCCGTCTCGGCCGAGAGCATGTGCGGCTTCAGGGCGGCCAGCTTGTCGAGCGTCGGCCGGTAGGCGCCGAGCGCCGGTTCCTCGCGCAGCCACGCGGCGAGCGTGCCTTCGGGCAAGGCCAGGATCTCGGAGTCGACGAACTTCAACGCGGCCCTCACGCGCGCGCCGAGCGCGGCCGCCGTCGACTGGTCGGCCTGGTGGCCGGCGTCGCCGCCGTCGCCTGACTCGCGCAGGCCGGCGAACGCCTCGACCCGGTCGAGTGCGGCCAGCACCTCGTCGCGCGCCTCCAGGCACGCAAGCAGCACGGTCGCGCTCGTCGCGAGGCGTCCCTGGTGCTGGACGACCTTTGCGACCGATCGCTCCACGGCGCCGAGCTCGGCGAACCACGCGTCTCGCGTCGCGAACAGATCGGCGAGGTCCCACGTGGTCTCGGGCGCGACTTCGGCACGGGTGAGAGGCTTGTTCATGGCGACCATTTTCTCCGCGCGCGGCCCGCCCGCCTCAGTGCCCGGCGCGCGATGGCACTGTCTACGTGACCGACGTGCCGTGGATCGCCACTTTCATTCCCTGATCGGCTCGCACTCGACAGGCTCTCATCTCGCCGTCGGCTGGCAATTCTTCTGCGCCGAGAGTTGCGACAGGCGAACAGTCCGCGGGTCGCGCATCGTCGACGCCATGACTGACGCGTTGTCGCCGGTGACTTGTCGTGCTTCGCGCAGGTACGCGTCGCCGGCGACCTTGCCCTTTGCCTGAAGGTCCGCCTGCTGCGCGGCGACCAGCGGCGCGGTCACCGCGGAGGGCGTGACGGCGCCTATGACGGCGAGCGACTGCAGCGCGGCCGCGTTCGGCGCCGTCGCCGCGGCAGCTCGGGCCCCGTGACGCTCGTTCATGGTCTGCGCGTCCTGGACGGACTTGCGCCGCCGCGCCGCTTCCGCGTCGGACACCCCCATGCTCGCCGTGGCGGCCTTCATCTCGGCCGCGATGTCGGCGCAGGTCATCGCTCCGTCGCTCTTGCGGTGCGCGGACGGATCGTCCTTGGCCACCTGCAGCATCGACCTGCACGCTTCCACGGTCATCGGCGAGTTGGGCATGTTGGCGAGCGCGTCGCACATGGCCGGATCGGCCGTCGGCATCACCGCCTGCCCTGCCGCGCTCGTCGGTGCAGCCGCTCCGCACGCGAGCAACATCAGCACAAG
This sequence comes from Caldimonas sp., assembly GCA_039932815.1. Taxonomy (GTDB): domain Bacteria; phylum Pseudomonadota; class Gammaproteobacteria; order Burkholderiales; family Burkholderiaceae_C; genus Schlegelella_A. The sequence continues at coordinate 7,788 of JBDTPG010000046.1, read as the reverse complement.
TGCCTTCAAAGTTGGATTCGACATCAGGATGCTCCTCAGCGCCGCTGCAGACACCGCCGCCGGGCAGCGAGAACGAGCAGCCCGGTCGCCATCAGGAGCACCGTCTCCGGCTCGGGCACCGGCGCGGCCACGCCGTTCATGATGCCTTCGCTGATGCGTTGGGTCATGTTTCACTTTCCTGGTTCGTGGATTGGGTTTTCCCCGCATGCCGTACCTCGGCACGAAGATCAGGCTAACGGCGGGGGGGTTACGGAAGACTTACCGATTGCGCTCCGCCGTGGCGGGCGGGGACGCCACTGCGGGGGATGCGACCGCTTCGCATAGCTCCAAAACGGGAGCCGCGCCAGGCCGGTAGGGTCTCGCGCGATCGGCCGGCCTCGGGAGAGGCCTGAACTGGCGACGAGCGTCAGCGTCGCGTGTCGCGCGCCGGGTCGTCGCGCGCCAGCACGTCGGCGAAGTCGTCGAAGCGCTTCCACTTCGGAATCGGCGGCGTGTAGTCGGCACGCGGAACGTAGGGCGAGGCCTCGGCGATCGTCATGCGATGGATGTAGCGCGGGCAGTTCGGGAAGATGCGCGCCGCGCGCACGCGCACGATGAACTGCGCGCCCGGATGGTCGGCCAGCAGCGGATCGGCCTCGACGAGACGGGCGGAGCCGTTGACGCGCAGTCGGTTGGGCCGCTCGAAGTCGATGAACAGCAAGGCCACCGAAGGGTTGACGAGAACGTTGCCGAGGCTGCGGAACATGCCGTTGCCGTCGTAGCTCGGAAACGCCAGCTCGTCGGCGGCCGTCACCCGCACGAAACCGGGTGCGCCGCCCTTGTAGGAGCAGTCGGGCCGCCCGGCGTCGTCGGCCGTCGCCAGGAAGAAGAGCGGGCGGCTCTCGATGAACGCGCGGTCGTCGGCCGTGAAGGCGGTGCGCGAGAGCTTCTCGTCGAGCCGGTCCGCGAGCAGGCGGGTGTCGCAGCGGTCCTGCAGCTGGCGCATGCCCGAGTGGTATGCGGGCGCGGGGGTGCCGGGATCGGGTGTCGACATGTCGTCCTCGCTCTCGGCGAAGGGCGCGAACCGCTCAGCTCTTCTCGCCGGCCAGGACCCACTTCTCGCCCGTGGCCTGGCCGTCGCGGACCATCGTCATCGTGCCGTCGAGGCGCGGCCCGCGCACCACGCCTTTCCAGAGCAGCTTGCCGTATTGCGGGCTCTCGGTCTCGGCCTCGAACGCGACCGTCTCGCCGGACGGCGTCGCCGTGTAGGCGCCGTCACCATAGCCGTAGGGATCGCATGCGCTGGAACGGAATCGGCCGTCCTTGAAGCTCAGCGTGTCGGCATCGCCCGACGTCTCGCCGCACTTGAGGACGATGCCGTCGAAGTTCCTGCCATCGAGCGGCGAACGAGCAATCGACATGACGGGTCTCCCGACCGGCGATGAATCGATCGCCCTGCGGCGCCGCCGGCTGCGCGCAGGGCGCGGTCATCCTACTGCTAGAGGAGCTCTTTCCACCTCCGCATCGCCACCAGTTCGTCGTGCACCGCGGCCGGAAATCCTTGTCGCCCCCTGCGGTCATCGCGCAAGAGCCTGTCGAATGCCGCCCGGCATTGTTCGGGCTCGTACCAGACATCGGCCAGCGCGTTGACGATCCGCGGAAAGTGATGGCTCAGGCTTTGCGGGCGCAGTGTCGGCGGCAAGGCCAGCAACCAGTCGATTGCCCGGCCGGTGAGCGCGCGGTCGGTCGGCAGGTTCGCGCGCCGCAGGCGCTTCCAGTGCTCCGGCCGCGCGACGCTGGCCACGTCGAATTGCGAGATCGATTCTTCGTCGAGGATCCGCCGAGCCTCGTCGATGTCGGTCAGCTCGAAATCGAGCCCTTCACCCCGAACGGATTCGGGCGGAGTGGAGGGCTTGTCGCGCTGATCCATCGATGCGGGCCTCAGAGGAGGAGTCGGTTGTACCACCGCCATCTCTTCCGCAGACAGGGGCCGAGCTCGATCGCTTCGGAGGAAGGACAGACGGCGGGCGCCGCGCCATCGCTTGACATTGCGATTCGAGCAGTTCATCGTTTCGCGGCGCCGCCGACGTCCGGTGGTCGAGGGAGTGAACATGCGAGGCTCGGCTTTTTCTTGCGCCGCTGCGGCTCTCCTGCTGGCCGCTTCCGCGCACGCCACGGAATTCCCCTTCAGCGGCGATCCGTTCGCGGGGACCACGGTCACCAGCACGCCGGGGCGTCAGGTCGTGGGAGGTGAAGCCTTCATCTCGTTCTCGCCGGCTACCGACCTCTTCTCGTTCGAGGGCAGCTTCTTCTCGTTCGTCGACAGCATCGCCTTCGCCAACGGTCCGATCGCCACCATTCCCTCTGCAGGCACCAACGTCGTCGTCCTGCGCACGTTCGACGACGACGCCAATGCCGCCACGCCCTTCGGCGCCGGCAATGCGGCCAACCTGATCGCGGCGCAGATCACCACCTCCGGCGCCGGTCTGTTCATCTATTTCAACAGCGGGCTCGACCTGGCGCGGCTCGTGTACTCCGCAGACCTCTCCGAAAACACCGCCGACCTCAAGATCCTCGCCCGCATGACCAACCTGACGGGCGCCGCCGGTCGCGATGCCATGCAGGAGTTCACCGCGGCCGACTTCACCTTCGCCGCCACGCCGGTGCCGGAGCCGGCCACGTTCCTGCTGCTCGGCTCGGGGGCGGCGCTCCTGGCCGGATTGCGCCTCGGGCAACGTCGCCGCTGACGCGGCGAGACCTGAGCGGCTCGGCGTTGGAGAGCGATGACCCTTCACGCTGAAACACCTCTCGTCGAATCCCGTCCGCTGAGCCTGGTGTCGGGCCGCAAGGTCTGGCTCAAGCTCGACGCGCTCCAGGCGCCCGGCTCGTTCAAGATCCGCGGCATCGGCCTCGCCTGCGAAACCCACCGGGCGCGCGGTGCCCGCCGGTTCGTCTCGTCGTCGGGCGGCAACGCCGGCCTGGCGGTCGCGTATGCGGGCCGCGTGCTGTCGGTGCCCGTCACCGTGGTCGTGCCGGAAACCGCATCGGCGAAGGCCCGGGAGCTGCTGCGACAGGAAAACGCCGAGGTCATCGTCCACGGCGCCTCGTGGCAGGAGGCCAACGAGCTCGCTCTCTCCCTGGTCGGCGCGTCCGATGCCTTCATCCACCCCTTCGACGACCCGCTGCTCTGGCAAGGCCATGCATCGATGATCGACGAGGTTTTTCGCGCCGGTCTCGTTCCGGACGCCGTCGTCCTGTGTGTCGGCGGCGGCGGTCTGTTGTCCGGCGTCGCCGAGGGCCTGCACCGCAACGGCTGGACCGACGTCCCGATCGTCGCCGTCGAGACCGAGGGCGCGGCGTCGTTTCGCGCCGCCGTCGAGGCCGGGCACCCGGTCGAGCTGGACCGCATCACGAGCATCGCGACCTCCCTCGGCGCGAAGCGCGTCTGCGACAGGGCGGCGCGCTGGGCGAAGGAACATCCGATCAGCAGCCTCGTGGTGTCGGACCGGAGCGCGCTGTCGGCATGCGAGCGTTTCCTTGCCGACCACCGCATCCTGGTCGAGCCCGCCTGCGGCGCGAGCCTCGCGCCGGTCTACGAGCAGGCGCCGGAGCTGCGCGAGTTCGAGACCGTTCTCGTCATCGTCTGCGGCGGTTCCACCGCCACGATCGACCAGATCAGGCAGTGGGCCGCGACGTAGACGCTCGGGCGCGATTGCGCCTCGGGTTGACCTAGCGCAAGAGGGGCTGCGGCGAGAGGCACCATCGTGGTGCCGCAATGAACGACGGAAAGCCTCCTCCGACGAAGCGTGCGAGCCGGCAGCGCGGCCTCGTCGGCAGCCCGGCGCTGCTGTTCGCGGTCGCCGCGCTGGTCGGCCTGGCCGCCGGCCTCGGCGGCTACACGATGCTCTACGCCGAGGGCCTCTCGTACATGAGCTCGGACTCGAAGGTCTGCGCCAACTGCCACATCATGAATTCGCAGTTCGACTCCTGGCAGAAGTCGAGCCATCACGCCGCCGCGGGTTGCGTCGATTGCCACCTGCCGCGCGACTTCATCGGCAAGTGGACGGCCAAGGCGCTCAACGGCTACCACCATTCGAAGGGCTTCACGCTCCAGGACTTCGAGGAGCCGATCCGCATCAAGCCGGGCAACAGCCGGATCCTGCAGGACAACTGCCTGGCCTGTCACGGCGCCCTCGTGCACGAGGCCGCCGAGGAGACCGGGCGCGGCGACGAATTCACCTGCGTTCACTGTCATTCGTCCGCGGGGCACGGCGAGCGCGCCGGCCTCGGCGGGCCGCGTTCCTGATCGAAAGAGGTCGACATGAAGATCGAATCGTTCTGCGCCCGCAAATTCCAGCGCGGCGTCTCGACGGCGCTGCTGCTGGTCGTCGCGCTGGTCGTCGCCGTCGTTGCGGCCGGCGCCGCGGCGATGCTCACGAACATCTTCAGCCGCAAGCAGGAAGCCAAGGTGACCACCACCCGGCTGGTCGAGGTCACGCAGGACACCACCGACCCGGCGAAGTGGGGCGTCAACTGGCCCAAGCAGTACGACGCCTTCCTGCTCACCGCGCAGCTCACTCGCACGCGCTTCGGCGGCCACGGCGGCAGCGAGGCCCTGCCCGACGAGAAGATCGAGCGCGATCCGTGGCTGAAGAAGATGTTCCTCGGCTATGCCTTCTCGATCGACTACCGGGATCGGCGCGGCCATGCCTACATGCTGCAGGACCAGGAGAACACCAAGCGACTGAGCAAGCCGCAGTCGGGCTCGTGCCTGCACTGCCACGGCGCGGTGATGCCGCTCTACCGGGAGATGGGCGGCGGCGACGCCATGAAGGGCTTCGAGGCGAGCTACAAGCTCACCTACCAGGAGATGGACAAGAAGCTGCACGACATGGGCCACGGCCACTCCGTGGGCTGCGCCGACTGCCACGACGCCAAGACGATGAAGCTGATCGTCACGCGGCCGGGCTTCATCCAGGGCATCCAGCGGCTGGCCAACTCGGAGGCCGAGACCCCGTTCGCGCCCTCGATCGCACGCTGGCGCGCCGACGGCAAGGCGAAGGCGTACGACCCCAACGTCGACGCGAGCCGCACCGAGATGCGCTCGTTCGTCTGCGCGCAGTGCCACGTCGAGTACTACTGCTCGACGCAGATGCCGCTCACCTTCCCGTGGGGCAAGGGCACGCGCGTCGACCAGATCGAGACCTTCTGGAACGAGACCAAGTTTCCGAGCGGCGATCGCTTCTTCGACTACAAGCATGCCGAGACCGGGGCGCCGATCCTGAAGGCGCAGCATCCCGAGTTCGAGCTCTGGAGCCAGGGCGTGCACGCGCGCAGCGGCGTCGCCTGCGCCGATTGCCACATGCCCTACATGCGCGACGGCGCGACCAAGATCTCCGACCACTGGGTGCGCAGCCCGCTGCTCAACATCAACCGCGCCTGCCAGACCTGCCACAAGCAGTCGGAGGACGAGATCAAGGCGCGCGTCGACCAGATCCAGCAGCGCAACTACGACCTGCTGCAGCGCGGCGGCGTCGCGATCACGGCCATGATCGACGCCATCCGCGACGCCAAGAAGGCCGGCGCCACGCCCGAGCAGCTCAACGCCGCGCTCGAGCTCCAGCGCAAGGCGCAGTGGCGGCTCGACTTCATCGCCGCCGAGAACTCGATGGGTTTCCACGCGCCGCAGGAGGCGGCCAAGGTGCTCGGCGAAGCGATCGACTACGCGCGCCAGGGCGAGCTGGCGGTGGCGCGCCTGCCGATCGCGCCGACGAAGGTGGCGATCGCGGCGCCGGCGGCGTCGGCGCCGGGCAAGTAGCGCGCGCCGACGCAGCGACCCGCAGCGAACGCGTCGCTGCGCAGCCACCGGCGCAGGTCAGGAATCCGCCGCGCGGGAACCGACGTCGCTTTCGCTGCTCAGGAAGGCTCGAATCGCGGTACGCAAGGCCGCGGTCGAGGGCTCGGCCACTCCGCTGGCGCTCCGGTGACCTTCGACCCCGGGTAGCTCCACGAACCGACCGAATCGTATCCCTGCCGCGGCATCGCGAGCCGCGAACGGCGGGTTGTACAGGTCCTGGGCCGGGGCGAGTACCAGGACCTCGGCATCGATCGAGGCGAGGGCGCGTGCAGTGTCGCCGCCCATGCCGGGGCTGTTCCCGACATCGTGCTCGTCGTAGGCCTGGCTCTGCCGGCACCAGTCGAACGCGTCGGGCACGACGCCGGAGGCAGCGGCATCGTCCGTCCATCTCAGCAGCGCTTCGCGCGAGCCGAAGGCCTGCTCGACGGCTTCGGGAGTCCGTGGCATGAGCAGCTGGGTCAGCGGCAGCCAGAGCCGCGCGGCATCCTCGCGCGTTCGGGCGACGCGGCACTCGGCGTCCGAGAACAGCGCGCGCCGCGACATCTCGTTCACGAGCTGCGACCAGCGCGACGTGCGGGCCATGGGCGTCATCGCCACCACCCGGCGCATTCGACGCGGCTCGGCCACGGCCCATTGCAGCGCCTGCATCCCGCCCATGGACGCGCCGACCACCGCGAACAGCCGGTCCACCCCGATGTGATCGATCAGACGGCGCTGCGACTGGACCATGTCGGAAATCGACAGGCGCGGAAACCGGGCACCGGGCTGGGCCGCGCTGTTCGAGGGCGAGATGGACAGACCGTTGCCGAGCGCGTCCACCGCGACGACACAGTGGCGGTCGGTATCGAGCGCGTTCCCCGGGCCGATCAGGAAGTCGAGGCGATGGTGCGAGCTGCCGATGGCGCTCAGGACGAGGATGGCGTCGTCGCGGAGTCGCGCCGGGTCGCCGTGAACGACGTACGAAACGAATGCCTCTTTCAGGGTCTCGCCCGATTCGAGCAGCATGTCGCCGATCTCGAGACGCTCGTGCGGCCGGTCGATCCAGCCGGCAGCCAATGGGGGATGAGCGCGCACCTTCTTCGGGGTTCAGTCGAAGGTGACGACGTGGCGGACGCCTTCGCCGCGTCGCATCGCGTCGAAGCCCTCGTTGATCCGGTCCAGCGCCAGGCGCGACGAGATCAGCGCATCGAGGTCGAGGTGTCCGTCGAGATAGAGCTGCGCCAGCCACGGGAAGTCCCGTCGCGGTCGGGCGCCGCCGTAGCTCGACCGGACGATCCGCTTTTCACCCATCAGCGAGCCGAAGCGCAGGCTCACGCGCCGGTTTACCGCCGTCTTGCCGAGGATGACGAGTTGCCCTCCAGGGCGGGTGATCTCGAGCGAGAGCTGCAACGCGGATTCCGCGCCCGCGCACTCGAACACGTGGTCGGCGCCGCGCCCGCCCGTGAGCTCGCGCACGGCCTCGGGCGCGGAGTCGTCGGCGAGCAGGGTATGCGTCGCGCCGAGTCGCGCGGCGAAGGCGAGCCGGTCGACGTCGCGATCGATGGCCATCACGGTGCCAGCCTGCTCGAAGCGGGCGGCCTGGATGGCGTTGAGGCCGACGGCGCCGCAGCCGACGACCGCGACGCTGGCGCCCGCCTCGACGCGGGCCAGCCGGCTGACGGCGCCGAAGCCCGTCATCACGCCGCAGCCGATGAGGCATGCGCGGTCGAACGGGATGGCCTCGGGCACCTTGATGGCGCCGGCTTCGGGGACGAGCGAGTATTCGGCATGCGACGAGACGACCGAGAAATGGTTGAGCCGCTCGCCGCGCAGACCGAGGCGGGACGCGCCGTCGGGCAGGTTTCCGCGCGGCTGCTCGCGCGTGAACGGCTCGCACAGGATCGGCAGGTCGCGCTCACAATAGAAGCAGTGGCCGCAATGCGGGTTCCACGAGGCGACGACGTGGTCGCCGG
>JBDTPG010000045.1:0-16968 GCA_039932815.1 Caldimonas sp. | reverse complement strand
TCGCCTGGAAGGAAAGCCTCGCCGGCTGGGTCACGCGGCTCGAAGGCGATGCGCGTTCCGCCGATCGTTTGCTCCTGAGCGGCACCGGCACGCTGCTCATTCGTTCGCCGGCGCGCGAGGCGGCGCGGTGATCCTCGACGCCGACCACGTCGCCGTGCAGGACGCCGTGCGCGGCTACGTCCAGGACCGGATCGCGCCGCACGCGGCTGCGTGGGACCGCGAGTGCCGCTTTCCGAAAGACGAGCTGCAAGGCCTGGCCGCGCTCGGCTGCTACGGCGTCGCCGTGCCGACCGAGTACGACGGCGCCGGCCTCGACTACCTGGCGCTCGCCGTCATCCTCGAGGAAATCGCCGCCGGCGACGGCGCGACGTCGACCATCGTCAGCGTCAACAACTGCCCGGTCTGCTCGATCCTGATGGCATGGGCCGACGACGCGCAGAAGGAACGGTGGCTGAAGCCGCTCGCGCGCGGCGAGATGCTCGGCGCGTTCTGCCTCACCGAGCCGCACGTCGGCTCCCAGGCCGACGGGCTGAAGACGACGGCGATCCGCGACGGTGCCGACTACGTGCTGAACGGCGTCAAGCAGTTCATCACCAGCGGCAAGAACGGCGACGTCGCGATCGTCATGGCGGTCACCGACAAGGCCGCGGGCAAGCGCGGCATCAGCGCCTTCGTCGTGCCGACATCGACGCCCGGCTACGTGGTCGCACGGGTCGAGGACAAGCTCGGCCAGCATGCGAGCGATACCGCGCAGATCGTCTTCGAGAACTGCCGCGTTCCGGCCGCGAACCTGCTTGGCGAGGAAGGCCAGGGCCTGAAGATCGCGCTCTCCGGGCTCGAAGGCGGCCGGATCGGCATCGGCGCGCAGGCGATCGGCATGGCGCGCGCCGCGTTCGAGGCCGCGCTCGCCTACGCCAAGGAGCGCGTCGCCTTCGGCAAGCCGATCTTCGAGCACCAGGCGGTGCAGTTCCGCCTCGCCGACATGGCGACGGGCATCGAAGCGGCGCGCCAGCTCGTCCATCACGCGGCGAGCCTGAAGGACGCCGGGCGGCCGTGCCTGAAGGAAGCGGCGATGGGCAAGCTGATGGCCAGCGAGATGGCCGAGCGCGTGTGCAGCGACGCGCTCCAGGTCTTCGGTGGCTACGGCTACGTCAACGACTTTCCGGTCGAGCGGATCTACCGCGACGTCCGCGTCTGCCAGATCTACGAAGGCACGAGCGACGTCCAGAAGATCCTGATCGGCCGGGCGCTCGCCTGAGCGGAGCGGGCCGGGCCGGGGACGCGCATGGACGAGCGCCGCGCACGCGAGGTCACGCTGCTCGAGTCGTTCGAGACGGCGCAGCCGGCGAGCCCGAGCTGGAGCGACGACGACCGCCGCTGGGCCGATCGCGTCGCCCTCGAAGCCGCGACCCCCGGCAGCGCGCCGGCGGCATTCGTGGCCACGCGTGCCGGCCACGCCATGCAGCGACTCGCCTCGCGCGAGCCGGCGCTGGTTCGCGCCGAGGCGCGGCCAGCCTGGCGCGCCGGCGGCTTCGTCGCGATCGCGCTGATCGCCTTCGTGCTCGGGATCGTCGGCGACGCGATCGGCGGCGCTCAGCGCATCAACCTGCTGGCGCCGCCGCTGTGGGGCGTCCTGGTGTGGAACCTGGTCGTCTATGCGTTCCTGATCGTGCTGCCGCTCGTCCGGCTCGCGCGGCGCGAACCGGAGCGGCGCGGGCCGATCGTTCGCGCCGCCGAGGCGCTGCTGCGCGTCCGCCAGCGTTTGCCGCGCGCAGCGAGCGGTGGCGGACCGATGCGCCGTTTCGCCGCGCTCTGGCTGGCGCGCAGCCGCCGGCTGTCGCTTCTGCGCGCCGAAGCCGCCCTGCACACCGCCGCGGCCGCGCTGGCGCTCGGCCTGATCGCCGGGTTGTACGCGCGCGGCCTCGTCCTCGACTATCGCGCCGGTTGGGAGAGCACCTTCCTCGACGCCGCGACGGCGCACGAGCTGGTCGACACCGTGCTCGGCCCGGCATCGGCATGGAGCGGCATCGCGTTGCCGGATGCGGCGTCGTTCGCCGCCCTGCGGATCGACCCCGCAGCGCCGGCTGCCGGCGCGCCGGCAGCGCCGTGGATCCACCTCATCGTCATCACCCTGGGCCTCGTCGTCGTCGTGCCGCGCGTCGTCCTCGCGCTCGCCTGCGCCTTCGCCGCCGCGTGGCGATCGCGCCGCTTCGCGCTGCCGCTCGACGAACCGTACTTCCAGCGCCTGCTGCGTCTCGGTGGCGGCGGCAGCGCGCGCGTCGTCGTCCTGCCGTACGCGGCGACGCCGTCGCCGCAGGCGACGCTCGGCCTGCGCGCGCTGCTCGCGGCCACGCTCGGCGCGGGCCTCGACGTGCGCATTGCGCCGCTGGTCGCTTTCGGCGCGGAAGACGCCGCGATCGCCGGCATCGGCGCCGACACGACGCACGCGGTCGCCCTCTTCGACCTCGGCGCGACGCCCGAGGCCGAGCACCAGACGCGCTTCCTGCAATCGATCGCGGCGGTGTTGCCGAAAGGCGCCGCGCTCGCCGCGCTCGTCGACGCGGCGGCGTTCGCGCGCCGCTTCGCCGGCCTCGACGGCCGCATCGCCGAGCGGCGCGAGGCCTGGCGCGTCTGGGGCGACGCCGCGGGCACGACGACGCTGACCGTCGACCTCGAATCCGCCGATGTCGCGAACGCCGAGCCCTACCTGCAGGCGGCGCTCGCCCGTGCGCCGGAGCCGCGTCGATGAGCGCGGCGGCCGGCACGATCTCGCTCAGCCTCGTCTCGCACACCAACGCGGGCAAGACGACGCTGGCGCGCACGCTGCTCGGCCGCGACATCGGCGAGGTGCGCGACGCGCCGCACGTCACCGAGTTCGCCGATGCCCACGTGCTCGCCGAGACGACAGGCGGCGACCGCCTCCTGCTCTGGGACACGCCCGGCTTCGGCGACAGCGTTCGCCTGGTGCACCGGCTGCGCCAGTCGGAGGGCCCGATCGGCCGCTTCCTGAGCGAGGTCTGGGACCGCTGGCGCGACCGGCCGTTCTGGGCCAGCCAGCAGGCGATCCGCAACACCCGCGACGAAGCCGATGTGCTGCTCTATCTCGTCAACACGTCGGAGTCGATCGAGGCGGCCGGCTATGTGCAGCCGGAGATGGAATTGCTCGGCTGGATCGGCAAGCCGGTCGTCGTGCTTCTCAACCAGCTCGGCGCGCCGCGCGCCGGCGACGTCGAGGCGGCCGAGGTGGCGCGCTGGCGCGCCGGCCTCTCGGGATATGGCCATGTGCGCGCGGTGCTGCCGCTCGACGCGTTCGCGCGTTGCTGGGTGCAGGAGCTGACGCTGTTCGAGGCGGTGGAGGCCGCGCTGCCGGAGGCCCGGCGTGCGCCGATGGCGCGCCTGCGCGCGGCCTGGCGCGAGCGACGCCTCGCAACCTTCGACGCCTCGGTGCGGGCGATCGCCGCCAGCCTGGCGCGGATCGCGACGGCCAGCGAGAACGTGCCCGAATCCGGGGGCGTGCGCGCGCGCCTGCGCCAGGCCGGCGCGGCCATCGGCATCGGCAGTGCCGAGCCGGGGCCGGCGGCGCTGGCGCAGCGCGAGCTCGCCGCTCGTCTCGACGACGAGGTTCGCGCCAGCACGCGCGAGTTGCTCGCCTTGCACGGCATCGGCGGCGCTGCCGAAGGTGCGATCCGCGAGCGCCTCGCCGCCGGCTTCGACCTTCGCCTGCGCCTCGACGAGACGCAGGCGGCGATGTGGGGTGGCGCCGTCACCGGCGCGCTCGTCGGCCTCAAGGCCGACCTGCTGAGCGGCGGGCTGACGCTCGGCGGCGGCCTGATCGCCGGCGGCGTGCTCGGCGCCCTCGGCAGCGCCGGTTTGGCGCGCTGCGTCAATCTCGTTCGCGGCACAGGCCACTCGTTCGTCACCTGGAACGCGGCCGCGCTCGACTCCATGGTCGAGGCCGCGCTGCTGCGCCTGCTCGCGGTCGAGCACTTCGGCCGCGGCCGTGGCGACTGGGTGCAGGGTGAAGCGCCGCCGCACTGGGCCGGCGTCGTCGGCGCGGCGCTCGCGCCGCTGCGCGAGGCGCTCGACGCGTCCTGGACGGAGCGCGGCGCCCGACCGCCGGCCGACGCGGCCACGCTCGGAGCGCGGCTCGCGCCGCTCGTCGGCGCAGCAGCGCGATCGTCGTTGCGTGAGCTTTATCCTGACGCTGGCCGTGTCTGGCCGGCCGATCCTGTCGAGGAGCCAAGCGATGAGTTTGTCCACCGATGAGAGCGCCGCCGTTCGTGCGCTGGTGTTCGATGTCTTCGGCACCGTGGTCCATTGGCGCGGATCGATCGTTCGCGAGGGCGAGGCGCTGTCGGCGGCGAAAGGGTTCCGCGTCGACTGGCCGGCGTTCGCCGACGCTTGGCGCGCCGGCTACCAGCCGGCGATGCAGCGCGCGATGGAGGCGGCGGCGCTCGATCCTGCGGCGTGGCAAAAGCTCGACGCGCTGCATCGCGGCATCCTCGACTCGCTGCTGGTGCCCTTCGGTCTCGAGCGCCTCTCCGAGCCCGAGCGCGAGCGATTCAACCTCGTCTGGCACCGCCTCGATCCCTGGCCCGACGCGGTGCCGGGACTGACGCGGCTGAAGGCGCGCTGGCCGATCGCGACGCTCTCGAACGGCAACGTCTCGCTCCTCGTCGACATGGCCCGGCACGCCGGGCTGCCGTGGGACTGCGTGCTGTCGGCGGAGCTCTTCCGCAAGTACAAGCCCGACCCCGGCGTCTATCGCGGCGCTGCCGATCTTCTCGGCGTCGCGCCGGGCGAGCTGTTGATGGTCGCGGCCCATCCGAGCGACCTCGCGGCGGCCGAGCGCGCGGGCTTGAAGACGGCGTACGTCGATCGGCCCCTCGAGCGCGGCCCGGGCGGCCCGCGCGAATCGACGGCCGGGCACCGCTTCGACTGGGTCGCCAGCGATTTCCTCGACCTCGCCGCCAAGCTCGGCGCATGAGACGGAAGCGCGCCGCGGTCGCGCCCGGCTCGCGTTGCAGTACGCTGGCGCGATGAGCCCGTCCGCCATCGACTTCTACGTCGACTTCTCGTCGCCCTACTCGTACATCGCCTCCGAGTGGATCGAGGCGCTGGCGGCGCGCCACGGCCGCACGGTTCGCTGGCACGCCGTCCTGCTCGGCGTCACCTTCCAGGCGGCCGGGCTGAAGAGCCCGGTCAGCCACCCGATCAAGCGCGAGTACTCGCTGCTCGACTTCGCGCGCTCGGCGCGCTTCGCCGGCGTGCCGTTCACCTTGCCCGAGAAGTTTCCGGTGCCGACGCAGAATGCCGCGCGCGTTTTCTGGTGGCTCGACGATAGCGATCCCGCGCGCGCCGCGAACTGGGCACGCCACTGCCTGCGCGCCTACTTCACGCGCGGGACGGTCGACCTCTCGAACCCTGCCCACCTGAAGGCGCTGGCGATCGAGTTCGGCCTCGACGCCGACGAGGCCGAGCGGGTCGGCGGCGATCCGCACTGGAAGGGGCGCCTGAAGACGGCGTGCGCCGACGCGATCGCCCAGGGGGTGTTCGGCGCGCCGTTCTTCGTCGTCGACGGCGAGCCGTTCTGGGGCAACGACCGGCGCGACCAGATCGAGCGCTGGCTCGAGCGCGGTCCGTTCTGACCCGGAGGAATTCAATGGAGCTGCTCGCCTTCCTGCGCACCCAGGCGCACGCCACCCGGCTAGCCAACCATCGCCTCCACGAATCGATCCGTTCGCTCTCGCGCGAGGAGTACGAGGCGCCGCGAACGAGCTTCTTTCCGAGCCTGGCGAAAACGCTCGAGCACATCCTCGCCGTCGATCTCTACTACCTCGCGGCATTGCGTGGCGACGGCGACGCCGAACGGCAATGGAGCGCGGCGCCGAAGGGCGTCGCGCTCGAGACCCTCGCCGCGGCGCAGGCGGTCTCCGACCAGCGCTTCATCGACCATGTGGTGGCGCTGTCGCCGGCGATGCTCGACGAGATCGTCGGCCTCGACCGCGGCAACGGCCGCATCCAGCGCGAGCAGCGCGGCCACGTGATCGCCCATCTGCTCAACCATCAGGTGCACCACCGCGGCCAGGCGCACGCCATGCTCGCCGGCACGGCGGCACGCCCGCCGCAGCTCGACGAATTCCTGATGCCGAGCGAAGCGCACTTCCGGACTGACGACCTGCGTGCGCTCGGCTGGAGCGAAGCGACGCTCTTCTCCTGACACGCGCCGCATCCGCATGGAGAACGTCTATCTGAGCCCCGAGCACGAGCTGCTGCGCGATCAGGTCGCGCGCTTCGTCGCGCGCGAGGTCGAGCCGCATGCGCTCGCCTGGGAAGACGCCGGCATGACGCCGCGCGAGGTGCTGCGAAAGCTTGGCGCCGCCGGCCTGCTCGGCCTGATGTATGCCGAGGAGCACGGTGGCGCCGACGCCGACGCGCTCACCAACCTGGTGTTCGCCGAGGCGCTGTCGCAATCGACGTTCGGCGGCTTCATCATCACCGTGCTCGTTCACACCGACATGGCGAGCCCGCACCTGCACCATGCCGGCAGCGCGGCACAGAAGGCGCGCTGGATGCCCGGCATCACGGCGGGCGAGACGATCACCGCGGTGGCGATCACCGAGCCGGGCGCGGGCTCCGACGTCGCCGGCATCCGCACGACCGCGAAGCGCTCGGCCGACGGCAGCGAGTGGATCCTGAACGGCACGAAGGTCTTCATCACCAACGGGGTCCACGCCGACCTCTATTTCGTCGCCGCCAAGACCGGCTCGGGCCGGCATGCGATGTCGATGTTCGCGGTCGAGAAGGGAACGCCGGGCTTTGCCGTCGGTCGCAGCCTGGACAAGAGCGGCTGGCTCTCGTCGGACACCGCCGAGCTGCTGTTCGACGACTGTCGCATCCCGGCCGGCCACCTGCTCGGCGAGGAAAACCGCGGCTTCTATTCGGTGATGAAGAACTTCCAGACCGAGCGTATCGCCCTTGCCGCGATGGCCGTCGGCCACTCCGTGCAGGCATTGCAGGCGACGCTCGCCCACGTCCGCGAGCGCAGCGCGTTCGGCGCGCCGCTCTTCGACAAGCAGGTCGTGCGCCAGCGCCTGGCGATGCTCGACGCCAAGGTGCGCGCGGCGCGCTCTTTCATGTACCACTGCGCCTGGCGGGTGACGCAGGGGCACGACGTCGTTCAGGACGTCTCGATGCTGAAGGCGCTCACCGGCGAGCTCGTCAACGAGGTCGTGCAGGCGTGCCAGCAGTTCCACGGCGGCATGGGCTACATGCGCGGCACCGTGATCGAGCGGCTGTGGCGCGATGCTCGCGTGCTCGCCATCGGCGGCGGCGCGACGGAGGTGATGCTCGATGAAGCCGCCAAACGGTACTGAAACGGGCGCGAGCGCGGCGATGCGGGGCTACTTGGAGTCGCTCTCCCGCTATCACGTGTGGGCGACCGCCAGGCTCTACGAGCACATCGACCGCCTGAGCGATGCCGACTACCGCCGGGACGCCGGCCTCTTCTTCAAGAGCGTGCACGGCACCTGCAACCACCTGCTCGTCGCCGAGCACTCGCTCTGGTATCCGCGATTCGCCGAAGGCGTGTCGAACCGGGCCGCCCTCGACGCCGAGCTCGAAGCCGATCGCGCCGCGCTGCGCGACCGACTTCTCGCCGCGGTGCCGCGCTGGCCGGTGCTGATCGCGTCGCTCGACGACGCCCGCTTCGCAGGCACGCTCGACTACACGACGACCCAGGGCATCGCCCAGTCGCTGCCGTTCGCGCCGACCCTCGGCCACGTCTTCAACCACGCCACCCACCACCGCGGCCAGATCACGGCGGCGATCACCGCGATGGGCTACCCTTGCCCCGAGATCGACTGGGTGTGGATGCTGCAGGCCGAGAGGCGGGGACAAACGGCATCCTGAGCAACGCGCCGCTTCGTTCCTTGCGCGGCACCGTGATCGTCGCCGAATTCCGGGCCGGTGTCGGCTATCGCTCCTGCTTTGCGATATCCGGGTCAAGGTCGTCATGTCGATCGGCCTCCTCGGGAGAAGGCGATGAAGTCGCTTGTCCACGTGCTGGTGACGTCGCTTCTAGCGTTGCTCGGCTC
This sequence comes from Caldimonas sp., assembly GCA_039932815.1. GTDB lineage: Bacteria > Pseudomonadota > Gammaproteobacteria > Burkholderiales > Burkholderiaceae_C > Schlegelella_A. Next base: position 8,872 of record JBDTPG010000045.1, on the reverse strand, counting down.
GAGCGACAGCGCCCTTTCCATGGGCGGCGGCTGTCCCGAGTGCGGCTTCAACTCGCCGCTCGTCGCCAGCGGCGTCGCCGTCGGGACGCCTTTTCACGAGCTCGCGATCGAGGGCGTCGCGCCGACCCTGCCCCTCGCGGTCGGGACGACGATCGACGTGCGCGATGCGAGCGGCACCCATCACGCGATGCGGGTCGCGGCGCATGGCGCGACGCGCTTCTGGGTCGGCGCGGACCGGCCGGTCGTGACGCACGTGCTCGTCTGGGCCGACGGCGCGGCGGCGCGTCCGGTCTGCACCGTGGGCGCCAACGAGGCGATCCTGTTCAGCGGCGATCGCTACGACTCTCGCCGCCTCGCCGTCACCGCTACCGGCGCTGCGGCGGCCGGCTGGCTCAACGTGGCGTGTGCCGGCACCGCGCCGGCCAAGCTCTACCTCCTGCGTCACACCGAGGCGAGCCAGGGGGTGCCGACGACGCGCGCCGAGCGCCAGGCCATGCTCAAGATGCTGGCTGCCGACGTCTATGGCGACGGGCATGCCTTCACCGTCGCTGGCCAGCCGTTGCACTGGGCCGACGCCAAGCAGATCACCCGCTTCGCGGCGTCCGCCGGCACGGTCGAGGCGGTGTGGAACGAGAACGGCGCGGTGTGCCTGAACGTGCCGCGGATCGCCGCGCTCGAGGACGCGATCGCGTCGCACGGCAGGCGTCCACCGCGCTGCGACGTGCTCGATGCGCTGCCGCCCGGCTACGTCGTCTCGGCGCACCCGCGTTGAGCGCACCTGCGCGCGCCGCCAGCGCGACGGCGAGCGTCGATGAACCATCGGGGCTGTCGCACAATGGCCCATGGCCTCCGCGCCGAGCCCTCCCGCGGCCGCGACCGAAGCCGGGATCGATGCCTCGATCTCGGCCCTGCTCGCCCGCGTCGACGCGGGCGACCCGCGCGCCCGCAGCCAGCTCTTCGCGGCGCTGTACGACCGGCTGCATCGGCTGGCACGGCGCGAGATCTACCGCGGCGGCGGCGCGCTCACGCTCGGCACAACGACACTGCTGCACGAGGTCTTCCTCGACATGAACCAGCGCGAGGAAACCCGCTTCCCGGACCAGGCCCGCTACCTCGCCTACGCGGCGCGGGCGATGCGCGGCGTCGTGATCGACCATATCCGCGCGCGCCAGGCGCAAAAGCGCGGCGGCGATGTCCACATCACGACCCTCGACACCGATGCGGCCGAGGCGTTGCCGCTGAGCGACGACCTGCTGCCGATCCACGACGCCCTCGAGGAGCTCGAAGCGATCGAGCCGGAGCTGGCGCACGTCGTCGACCTGAAGTTCTTCTGCGGCTTCTCGTTCGCCGAGATCGCGGCGATGCAGAAGGTGTCGGAGCGCACGGTCCAGCGCCACTGGGAGAAGGCGCGATTGCTGCTGCGCCACACCCTGCGGGCCTGACATTGTGCGGGTGGCGCGGATGATCGTCCTCGCGCGCTGGCCCCGGATCAGCGCCTGCCTCGACGAGGCGCTCGACCTCGCACCGGCGCAGCGCGCCGAATGGCTGGCCGCGCTGCGCGCCCGCGATCTCGAGCTCGGCGCCGACGTTGCGGCGCTGCTCGCGGAGCAGGGGGCGGTCGAGAGCGAAGGCTTTCTCGAAGGCAGCGCGCAGCTGCCGGCGGCGGCCGCGCCGCTGATCGGCCGGCGCCTCGGCGCCTACACGCTGCAGGCGCCGATCGGCCAGGGCGGCATGGGCAGCGTCTGGCGAGCGATTCGCAGCGACGGCGAGTACGACGCCGCGGTCGCGATCAAGCTGCTCAACCTCGCCCTGATCGGCGCCGCTGGCGTCGCCCGGTTCAAGCGCGAGGGCAGCATCCTGGCGCGTCTGCAGCATCCGAACATCGCCCACCTGCTCGACGCCGGAACGACCGACGACGGCCAGCCCTACCTCGTCCTCGAGCTGGTCGAGGGTGAGCCGATCGACGCGTATTGCCGGCGCTGCCGGCTCGCTGTCGCGGCACGCGTCCGGCTCTTCCTGGACGTCGTCGCCGCGGTCGAGCACGCGCACACGCACCTGGTGGTGCACCGCGACCTGAAACCATCGAACGTGCTGGTGACGGCGAACGGCGAGGTCAAGCTGCTCGACTTCGGCATTGCCCGCCTGCTCGAGACAGACGCCGTCGATGCCGACGGCAGCGCGCCGGGCCGCGACGCGACACGCGCGCTGACGCCGCAATACGCAGCGCCCGAGCAGCTGCACGGCGGCCCGATCACGACCGCGACCGACGTCTATTCGCTCGGCGTCATGCTCTACCGGCTGCTGAGCGGCCGCCATCCGGCCGCTGCCGACGACGCCAGCGCCGCCCAGTTCATCCGCGCGACGCTCGACACCGAGCCGGCGCGACTGTCGGAGCCGACCGCGACGAGCCCGCACGCGTCTTCGGCGCCGACCGAGGGCATTGCCGCCGAGCGGGCGACGACGGCGGCAGGACTGCGGCGCCAGCTCGAAGGCGACCTCGACAACATCGTCGCGCGTGCCCTGCGCAAGCGCCCCGAGGAGCGCTACCCGACGGCGGCGGCGTTCGCCGACGACCTGCGCCGGCACCTGGCGCACGAGCCGGTCAGCGCGCGTGCCGATTCGTTCGGCTATCGGTTCGCCAAGTTCGTCCGACGCCATCGCGCCGGGGTCGCGGCCGGTGCCCTGGTGGCGCTCGCGGTGGTCGCCGGGGTTGCCGGAACCGTCTCGCAAGCGCGCCGTGCCGAAGCGCAGACATTGCTCGCACGCAGTGAACGCGACAACGCGCGGCGCGAGCTCGCGCACTCGGAAGCGAGCAACGAGTTCATCGGCTTCCTGCTCCAGGAGGGCGGCGACAAGCCGTTCACGACGAGCGAGCTGCTGGCGCGCGGTGAACAGCTGGTCGAGCGCCAGTTCGCCGCGGACCCGACGGAGGGGGCGAGGCTGCTGCTCATGCTGGCCGAGATGTACGGCCAGGACAACCAGCAGAAGCGGGCGCTGGCGCTGGTGGAGCGCGCCCGCGCGGCGCTGCGCGACGTCGACGACCCGGCGCTGCGCGCGCGCCTCGACTGCCAGCTTGCGCTGCACCTCACGGACAACGGCTCGCTCGAGGCCGCCCGGCCGTTGCTCGACGCGACGATCGCGCGCCTGCGCAGCGCCCCCCTTGGCGAGCGTGACCGGGTGACGCTCGCCGCCTGCCTGGGCTCGCGCGCCGATCACGCCGACGTACGCGGCGACACTCGCGCCGCGCTGGCGGACGCGCAGGCGGCAATGCTGGCCTTGGGCGATCCGCGCCCCGAGTACCGCATGCTGGCGATCGGGACGCGGTCCACCCTCGCCAATTTGCAGGGCAAGAGCGGTCAGCTCGCCGCCGCGGTCGTCTCCTACGAGCAAGCGATCGCCGAGATCGACGCGATGGGCCGCGGGCGGACGCGCACCGCGACTACGTTTCACAACAACCTCGGGGTCCTGTTGTCGAAGGCCGGGCAGCCGCTGCGCGCCGCCGCCGCCTACGAGCGTGGCCTCGAGATCGCGCGTGGCTCCAGCGACTCCAATGCCATGCTCGAGGCCAACCACGCCAAAGTGCTGATCGAGCTCGGCCGGGCCGACGAGTCGTTGCCGGTCTTCGAGCGCTCGCTGGCCCAAGCGCAGGCGCATGCCAACCCGCGCGCGGTCGCCAATATCGCGCTGATCGCCGCGCCGGCATGGTGCGCGAGGCGCGACGTCGCGCGCTGCGCCGAGCTGGTGGCTTCGGCGCGCGGCCTGGCGACGATGCTGCCCGCCGGCCACGCTCGCCTCGGCACGTTGGCGATGACGGAAGCGCAGCTCGCTCTCGCCCGGGGCGAGCCGGCGGCGGCGCGTGCCGCGCTCGAGCGCGCGGTCGCCATCTTCAGCGCAGCGACCGAGCAGAACACCATCGGCATCCGCGCCACCACCTTGCTGGCCCGGGCCGGACTGCAGGTCGGCGCGCTCGACGCCGCCGCCGCGCACGCCGCCGGCGCGGTGGCACAGGCGCGCGCCGCGATGGGCGGCTTCGAGCACAGCGAGTGGCTCGGCAGCGCGCTGGTCGCGCAGGGCCTGGTCGAGCGTGCCCGCGGCGACCCGGCCGCGGCTCAGGCTGCGTGGCGCGCCGCCGTCGCCGAGCTCGAGCCCACCGTCGGCACGGCCGCCCCGGCGACGGCCGAGGCTCGCCAGCTGCTCAGCGAGCGCTGAGCATCCGGCCAAGCGCGCTTTCTAGCGAGGCGCCATCGACCAGCGGAGAGTTGAGGTTGGAGCCGGGGCCCGGCGGGCGCGCGCGCCCCCGCGTTGCGATCGATGCGCCGTCGACCACGGGTGAGTTCAGGTTGACGCCCGGCGCCGGTGGCCGAGCCGGCGCGCTCTTCCTGCTTGTCGCCGATCGCGGCGCGGCGATCGATGCGGGCGCGGCGACCGCGGGGACGCCGGCGCTCGTGCCGGCGCCGTCGACGAGCGGCGAGTTCTGTCCGCATCCCCACCGGCTGCAGCCCGCCACCGAATGCGCGAGCCCGGCGCTGCCGAGCAACGCCACTGCCACCATCGTCCTGACCATCGTTCGCATCGCAGTCTCCTCGAGCGGCTCTGAAAGAGAGCCTCGCCCAGGTTGAATCGCAGGAGCCGCGCAAAAGGCGACATCGGCCACCGCGCGGCCTACCATAGCCCTCCGCGGGCGCGGCCTCGTCGCGCTGTCACACTGCCGCGAATGGAGTTCCCGACCCCTTGAACACCCTCGAGATCGAACGTCGCTCGCCGCACGTCGCAGGCGTCTGGCTGAACCGGCCCGAGGTCCGCAACGCCTTCAACGAGACCGTGATCGCCGAGCTCGCGAGCGCGTTCGCGGCGATCGCTGCCGACGGCGATATCCGCGCCGTCGTCCTCGGCGGTCGCGGCAAGGCCTTCTGCGCCGGCGCCGATCTGAACTGGATGCGCGCGCTCGCCGACTACGACTGGGCGCAAAACCGCGAAGACGCCGGCCGGCTGGCCGAGATGCTGGCGACGATCGACCGCTGCCCGGTGCCGATCGTCGGCCGCATCCACGGCGACTGCTACGCCGGCGGTCTCGGTCTGGCGGCTGTCTGCGACATCCGCGTTGCCGCCGAAGGAGCAACGTTCTGCCTGAGCGAAGCGCGGCTTGGTCTGTTGCCGGCCACGATCAGCCCGTACGTCGTCCGGGCGATGGGCGAGCAGGCGGCGCGCCGCTACTTCGTCACCGCCGAGCGATTCGGCGCCGGCGCGGCGCTGGCGATGGGCTTCGTCCACGAGGTCGCCGCGGCCGACGCGATCGATGCCGCGGTCGACGCGATCGTTGCCGCCATCGTCGCCAACGGCCCGATGGCGACGCGTGCCTGCAAGCAGCTCGTCCGCGACGTCGCCGGCCGTGAGATCACCACCGAGCTGCGCGCCGATACCGCGCGCCGGATCGCCGACATCCGCGCCAGCGCCGAAGGCAAAGAGGGCGTGCAGAGCTTCCTCGAAAAGCGGAAGCCCCAGTGGCTGGCGCCATGAACCTGGACCTGACGCAGCTGATCGCCATCGCCGCCGCGCTCGGCTGGGCCAGCGGCCTTCGCCTCTACGCCGTCGTCTTCATCACGGGCCTGGCGGGCTGGCTCGGCTGGGTCCACCTGCCGGGCGACCTGCACGTGCTGAGCCATCCGGTCGTCATCGGCGCTGCCGGCCTGATGCTGTTCATCGAGTTCTTCGTCGACAAGATCCCGGGCCTCGACAGCATCTGGGACGCGGTCCACACCTTCGTTCGCATTCCCGCCGGCGCCGCGCTCGCCGGCGCGGTGTTCGGCGGCGACCAGGCGAGCTGGGTGACGGCGGCGGCACTGATGGGCGGGACGCTCGCGGCGACCAGTCATGCAGCCAAGCTGACGACCCGCGCCTCGGCCAACACTTCCCCCGAGCCGTTCTCGAACATCGCGCTCTCGCTCCTCGGCGACGGAGCGGTGCCGATCGTCCTCTGGCTGTCGTGGGTGCATCCGGTCGTCGCGCTGGCTGTCGTCGCCGCGGCCGTCGTCGTCTCGCTCGTCGTCGTGGTCGTGCTCTGGCGCTTCATCGCCCGGCTGATGAGGCGCATGCGCGGCGGATATGCCGCGGCGATGGAATAGAGAAGGAGGCGCCATGATCCCTTCCCGCGTCACCCTCGTCGACGTCGGCCCGCGCGACGGCCTGCAGAACGAGAAGCAGACCGTCGAGGCCGCGATCAAGATCGAGCTCGTGCACCGCCTGCAGGCGGCCGGCCTGCGCGAGATCGAGGTCACCAGCTTCGTCAGCCCGAAGTGGGTGCCGCAGATGGCCGACAACGCGGCCGTTCTCGCCGGCATCGAGCGACAGCCGGGCGTGCGCTACTCGGTGCTGATCCCGAACATGAAGGGGCTCGACGCGGCGCTGTCGATGCCGCGCGCCGAATGGCCCGACGAGATCGTCGTCTTCGCCGCCGCGACCGAGGCGTTCAGCCAGAAGAACATCAACTGCTCGATCGCCGAGAGCATCGAGCGCTTCCGTCCGGTCGTCGCCGCCGCGCACGGCCACGGCATCAAGGTGCGCGGCGCGGTCTCGTGCGCCCTCGGCTGCCCGTACCAGGGCGAGGTGAGCGCCGACGAGGTCGAGCGCGTCGTCCGGCTGATCAAGGACGTCGGCGTCGACCACTGCGGCATCGCCGACACGATCGGCGTCGGCACGCCCAAGCGCGTGCAGGCGGTGCTCGAGCGCGCCCTCAATCACTACCCGCTCGCCGAGGTGAGCGGCCATTTCCACGACACCTACGGCCAGGCGATCGGCAACGTCTACGCCAGCCTGGAGGTCGGCATCGCGACCTTCGATGCCAGCGTCGCCGGCCTCGGCGGCTGTCCCTACGCGAAGGGCGCGACCGGCAACGTCGCCACCGAAGACGTCCTGTTCCTGCTCGACGGGCTCGGCATCGATACCGGCGTCTCGCTCGACGGCGTCGTCGATGCGGCGGCGTTCATCTCGGGCGTGCTCGGCAGGAAGCCGGTTTCACGATCGGGGAACGCGCTACTCGCGAAGCGGGCGTCGGCCGCCAGCACCTGATTTCGTTTCCGCGGAGCCGCTCCGCATTCATGCACCAAGCGCGCTAAGCCGCGAGCGGGTTTCCGGCGCTCCGGCTGCGGCCGTGACCGCTGCGCGGTGACTGCCCTGCGGTGCTCGGAACTGCCACCGTTCACAAGGCTGCCAACATCAATCCATGCGGCACCATTCACGCAGTCAACAGGGCAAGCAATCTTGGCTGCCGGGGTCATGCTGTACGGGGGGTACATATGAACGCTCCCCGATTGACCTGCGTCAATCTGCTTCAGGAACGCGCCGCTACAAGAAGTATGTCTCGACCCCGTACGTTGGAGATGTACCGAATCACCATGCCTGTCACTTCAGATCCACGACGGAACCAGTTTCTCGCTGCGCTGCCACCTGCGGATTGGCAGCGCTGGTCGCGGCGACTCGAACGCGTCGAACTGGCGCGGGGCGAAGTGTTGAAGGTCTCGGGGCACGCGATGGGTCACGTGTACTTTCCGACCACTGCGATCGTCACGCTGACGTACCTGACCGAAGGCAGTGACTCGGCCGGGATTGAGTGCGACCGGCTGCTCTCCTGCGGATCGATCGAACCTGCCCGCGCCCTCGGCATCCACGGACTGCGGGCACTCCCGCTCGCGGCGTGACGCGGTCGCCCGTAGGAACGAGCATGACCTGGTTGCCGCTCACCCGCATCCTGCTGCTGACTGCCCTGCAGACGGCCTGCGCCATCGTGCACGCTCAGGTGGCGACATCGCCGACGCGGGGGCAGCTGCTTTACATGACGCATTGCGTCGCGTGCCACAACTCCGAGATGCACTGGCGCGATCAGAGGCAGGCAACGGACTGGGGAAGCCTCACGCAGCAGGTGCGCCGCTGGCAGGCCGCCGCAGCACTCCAGTGGAGCGAGGACGACGTCGTGGAGGTCGCACGCCACCTCAATGACACGATCTACCGCTATCCCCGGCTGACCGGTCCTGTGAGCATGGCCGCGCCGCGCCGTTGAGGGCTGACGGGCGCGAGAGTCGCGCCTGTGACGTTGCCGCGATTGACGCGGCGCCACCTCGAGTGCCTATTCCGTCGTCTTGCCGTCGAAGTGTTCTGTGTCCGCTTCAGCCTCGGCGCGCGTGGCGTGGACGACACCGTCACGGTGATTCGGCGGTGCATAGAGCGTGTATAGCTTCAACGGCTCGCTGCCAGTGTTGATGTTGTGGTTCGCCCCGGCCGGAACGAGCACCGCGAACCCCGCACGGATCGCGGTACGAACGCCATCGAGCACCACCTCGCCGGTTCCCTGCTCTACGCGAAAGAACTGGTCGAGGATGTGAACCTCTGCCCCGATCTCGCCCTCGGGTTGCAACGCCATGACGACGAGCTGACAGTTCACTGAATGGCAGACAGTCACCCTGCGACACGCCCAACCCGAGCGCGCCCGCGTCCTAGCCCTTCTTGACCGCGGCCTTCAGATCACTGACGGCCTCTTTCAGATCGCCGACACCCTTCTGCAACTTGCCTTTGGCTTGATTCTTCAGCCCTTCTGCTTGTTGCTTGGGACTGCCCGTCAGCTTGCCGGCTTCTTCTTGGATCTTTCCGCCGATGTCCTTCAGCGCACCCTTGACTTGCTCCTTGTTCTTCATGATGACTTCCCATTCCAATTGTTTGGGGCGGCGCACCGCCGCGGGCACCACGCTATGCGCGCCGAAAAGGCCTGCGCGCCAGCCTGATCCGAGGCAAGTGGTGCGAGCGCCGGCACGGCCCGCTACTTGAGCCTCATGTCGTTCTTGACCGACTTGACTCCGGAAACGCCGCGCGCGACTTCAGCCGC
>JBDTPG010000044.1:0-17347 GCA_039932815.1 Caldimonas sp. | reverse complement strand
AACGCGCCACCCGATGCCTGCGAGGGCTTCGATCGAAGCGGTGGCGGAGACGGTGAGATTCGAACTCACGGAGGAGTTGCCCCCTCGGCAGTTTTCAAGACTGCTGCCTTAGACCGCTCGGCCACGTCTCCCTGGCGGCAGCGCCGATGCTGCGCGCGCGGGCCGAGATCTTCGCACGAGTGCCCTGCGGTGCAAGATCGACCGACGCGTCGAAGTCGCTGTGCCGCGGCGCCTCGTACGCGCCTAGAAGCCGGTGAGACGACGCCGGCGCTGCGCTTGCCGCTGTTTTCTGCGATCGAGCTCGTGACGTCGAAATAGAAGCGGTCGGCGCGGACGCCGGCGACGCTGCGAAACCACGCGACCCACTGCGTCGAGCTATCGCCGTCGACGTCGACGCTGGTTTCGCGGTAGGCGCTTTCCTGCGTGGTAGCGGCGCGTTGACGCGCCACGGTGGCGTAGGGAGCGACCGGGTCGAGCCGGTCGTGGGCCGGGCGCGCCGATCGGAGGCGCTCAGCGCTTCTTCGGTGCCGTCGCGCAGTCGACCTGGACCGTTTCGCGGCGAGCGCCGTCGCAGCGCACCGCCGTGAGCTTGCCGCCCCAGACACAGCCGGTGTCGAGGCACATCAGGTCGTCGCGCTCGACGAGACCGAGCGACGACCAGTGGCCGAAGGCGATCGGCACGCCGGCGGTGCGTCTTCCCGGCGCGTCGAACCAGGGCCGAAAGCCCGGCGGCGCGGCGTCGGCGCCGTCCTTGGTCGCGAACTCGAGCGTGCCGTCGGCGGCGACGAAGCGGATGCGGGTCAGCGTGTTCAGCGTGAAGCGAAGGCGCGCGTCGCCGGCGAGCGAGTCGCTCCAGCGCACCGGCTGGTTGCCGAACATCTGCGCCAGGAACTCGCGCGGCGGGCGCTCGCGCAGGTTCTGCTCGAGCTCGCTCGCCAGCGCGAGCGTGGTCGCCAGGTCCCATTGCGGGACGACGCCGGCGTGCAGCATCAGCCAGCCGTTCTCGTACACCGCCATCCGGCGTGCCCTCACCCAGGCGAGCCATTCCTCGCGATCGGGCGCGTCGAGGATGTCGTCGAGCGTGTCGCTGCGGTGCCGCGGCCGCACGCCCGCGGCGACGGCGAGAAGGTGCCAGTCGTGGTTGCCGAGCAAGCAGGTCGCCGCCGCGTCGAAGCCACGCAGGCGGCGCAGCGTGGCGAGCGAGGCCGGGCCGCGGTTGACGAGGTCACCGAGGACATAGAGGTGGTCGCGCGACGGCGAGAACGCGATCGCGTCGAGCAGCCGCTCGAGCGCCCCGGCGCAGCCCTGGATGTCGCCGACGAGATATTGCATGGATCGATTCTGCTACGCTGGCTTCCCCCGACCGCTGCGCCCGCGCATGGACGTTGCCCTCCTGCTCTTCCTGATCTTCCTCAACTCGCTGTTCGCCATGTCGGAAATGGCGCTGACCGCGAGCCGCAAGGCCCGGTTGCAGGTGATGGTCGAGGCGGGCGACTCGGGCGCTCGTCACGCGATGGAGTTGCACGACAACCCGACCAAGTTCCTCTCGGTCGTGCAGATCGGCATCACGTCGATCAGCATCCTGAACGGCATCGTCGGCGACGCCGCCTTCTCGGCGCCGTTCGCGCATTGGCTGCACGCCACCTTCAACATCGGCGACCGCGCCGCCGAGATCTCGGCGACGGCGATGGTCGTCGTCACGATCACGTTCCTCAGCATCATCTTCGGCGAGCTGGTGCCCAAGCGCATCGGCCTGCAATACCCGGAGACGGTCGCCCGCTTCGTGGCCCGGCCGATGGAGTGGCTGTCGCTGATCGCGCGGCCGTTCGTGCGCCTGCTGTCGTGGTGCACCGAGGGAACGCTGCGCCTGTTCGGCATTCGCGGCGGCCCCGACCGCAGCGTCACCGAGGAGGAGATCGCGGCCAGCCTCGAGGAAGGCCTGGATGCCGGCGTCATCGAGGCGCAGGAACACCAGATGGTGAGGAACGTCTTTCGCCTCGACGATCGCCAGGTCGGCTCGATGATGATCCCGCGCGGCGAGATCGTCTGGCTCGAGGCGAACAGCACGGCCGACGACGTCCTGCGCGTGATCGGCGACGCCGAGCACTCGCGCTACCCGGTCTGTCGCGGCGGCCTCGACGACGTGCTCGGCGTCATCACCGCCCAGACGCTCCTGCAACGCGCGATCAAGGGCGAGGACTTCGCCATCGATCAGCACCTGCAGCCGCCGGTGTTCGTTCCCGAGACGCTGTCGGGAATGGAGCTGCTCGAGCATTTCCGCGCCTCGAGCGCCCAGCTCGTCTTCGTCGTCGACGAGTACGGCGAAGTCCAGGGGATGATCACCGTCCGCGACGTCCTCGAGGCGATCACCGGCGAGTTCAGCACCGAAACCGAGGCCGATTCGTGGGCGGTGCGGCGCACCGACGGCAGCTGGCTGTTCGACGGGCTGATCCCGACGCCGGAGCTGAAGGATCGCCTCGGCCTGAAGGATCTTCCCGAGGAAGACCGCGGCCGCTACAACACGCTCGCCGGGATGATCATGCTGTTGCTCGGCCGCCTGCCGGAAGAAGCCGATTCGGTCGAGTGGGAAGGCTGGCGCTTCGAGGTCGTCGATCTCGACGGCAAGCGCGTCGACAAGGTGCTCGTCAGCGCGCTCTCGCCCGCGGCGGTCGCGCACGAGAGCGCCGGCCCGTGACGGACGCCGGGCGATGACGGCCTCGCTGTTCGCGCGGACGCTCGCGAGCGCGGCGATGGCCGAGATATTCGCCGATCGTTCGCTGGTCGCGGCGATGCTCGAGTTCGAGGCCGCGCTCGCCGAGGCGGAAGCGGCGGAAGGCGTGATCCCGCGGAGCGCGGTCGCGGCGATCGTCGCCGCGAGCCGGGAAGGGTTCGACGACATCGACGCCCTCGTCGAGGAGGCGCGCCGCGCCGGCAGCCTGGCGATTCCGCTCATCAGGCGGTTGACCGCCGCCGTCGCGCGCACCGACGCCGCGGCGGCCGCCTTCGTCCACCATGGCTGCACCAGCCAGGACGTGATCGACACGGCGATGGTGCTCGCGACGAAGCGCGCGCTCGACCTCGTCGACGCCGATCTCGCGCGCCTCGCCAGCGCGTTGCACACCCTCGCGCGTGCTCACCTCGCGACGCCGATGCTCGCGCGCACGCTGCTCCAGCCGGCGCAGGTGATCAGCTTCGGCTTCAAGATCGTCGCCTGGCTGGCGCCGCTCGAGCGCGCGCGCAGGCGCCTCGCGCGTGCCCGCGCAGGCGCGCTGAAGCTCCAGTTCGGTGGCGCGGTCGGCACGCTCGCGTCGCTCGGCGACAAGGGTCCGGCGGTGGCTGGGCGGCTGGCCGCGCTGCTCGACCTGCCGCCCGGCGACGGCGCCTGGCACGCGCAGCGCGACGAGTGGGTCGCGCTCGGCTGCGAGATGGCCGTGCTCTGCGGCTCGCTCGGCAAGATCGGCCGCGACCTGGCGCTGCTCGCCCAGGCCGAGGTCGGTGAGGTGGCCGAGCCGGCGGGAAGCGGCCGCGGCGGTTCGTCGGCGATGCCTCAGAAGAGAAATCCCGTGGCGGCGATGACGGCGATCGCCGCCGCCGTTCGCGCGCCGCATCACGCCGCGGCGCTGCTCTCGTCGATGAGCCCGGCGCACGAGCGCGGCCTCGGCGACTGGCAGGCCGAGCTCGCCGAGTGGCCGTCGCTGTTCCTGGAGACTCATGGCGCGCTGGTCGCCCTGGCCGACGCCTGCGTGGGGCTCGACGTCGACGCCGCCCGCATGCGCGCGAACATCGAGCGCCTGAACGGTACGGTCTTCGCCGAGGCGGCGGCGGCTCTGCTCGTGCCGTCGCTCGGCAAGGCCAAGGCACACGACATGCTGGCGACGCTGTCGGCCCGGGCCGTGAGCGAAAGCGCCGACCTGCGCGCGTTGTTGCGCGCCTATCCCGGCGCGCGCGCCATCGACGCTGTCGCCCTCGATGCAGCGTTCGACGTGGACTCGGCGGCGCGCCGTGCCGGCGCCCTGGCGGCGCTTCAGCTCGACCGCTTCGCGCCTCCTTCTCCTCGAACCGGAACCGCGCCATGACCGTCGACCGCAACCCGCCCGACCGCAGCGACGACTTCGACCGCGGCGTCGCCAATCGGCGCGCCGTCCTCGGTGACGACTGGGTCGATCGCTCGCTCGCCGGCGCGAGCGAGTTCAACGCCGACTTCCAGAGCCTGATCACGCGCTACGCCTGGCACGAGATCTGGGGCCGCCCGGGCCTCGACCACGAGACCCGGCGTCTGCTCGTCCTCGGCATGACGATGGGGATGGCGCGCTGGGAGGAGTTCGAGCTGCATTGCCGCGCCGCGATCCGAGGCGGCGTGCCGGTCGACAAGATCAAGGAAACCTTGCTGCAAGGCGCGATCTACTGCGGCGTGCCCGCTGCCAACACCGCCTTCAAGCTCACCGGTGACATCCTGCGCGCCGAGGGCCGCGCGCCGGCCTCGCAATCGCTCGGCGCCGATTCGCGCATCGCGACGCACCACACCTTCAGCGCGCCGCAGCTTCGCGTCACGGTCCAGGGAACCGGTCCCGCGGTGGTCTTGAGCCACGCGCTCGGGCTCGATGTCCACATGTGGGACGCATTGGCGAGGCGCCTGGCCTCGACGTACACCGTCCTGCGCTACGACCATCGCGGCCACGGCGGCTCGGCGCGGCCGCCCGGCCCGTATACGATGGATCAGCTCGTCGATGACGCGGCGCGGCTGATTCGCGAGTGGGGGCAGGGACCGGTCGCCTTCGTCGGCCTGTCGATGGGCGGCATGGTTGGCCAGGGGCTCGCCGTTCGCCATCCGGAGTTGCTGCGTGGCGCTGTCCTCGCCAACACGGTGGCGCGCTATCCCGAGGCGGCCAGGCCGACGTGGACGGCGCGCATCGCCGCGGTCGAGCAGGGCGGCATGGCGGCGGTCGCCGACGCCGTCGTCGAGCGCTACCTGCACGCCGACTATCGTGGCGCGCATCCCGAGGCCGCCGCCGCGCTGCGCGCCCGCCTGCTGCGCTGCGACCCGGCCGGCTACGTCGCTGCGAGCCATGCCGTCGCCGGCGTCGACTGGCTCGATCGCCTCGCGACCGTGCGCCTGCCGACGCTGGTCCTCGCCGGAGCGCGCGACGCCGGCGCAACGCCGGAGCTGGCCAAGGCGATCGCCGATCGCATCCCCGGTGCGGAGCTGCGCGTGTTCGCCGACGCATCGCACCTGAGCGTGGCCGAGGCCGGCGACGAATTCCACGGCGCGGTATCGTCGTTCCTCGCCTCGCTGCCGCCACGCTGAGCGGCGCAGCGCGCATCTCCTACCCGGACCCGCCATGAGCAAAGCATTCGCCTCCCAGGCCGACCTCGCCGACAAGAAGGTCACCTTCACCAAGCTTTCCGACAACGCCTACGCGTACACCGCCGAAGGCGACCCGAACACCGGCGTCGTCATCGGCGACGAAGCGGCGATGGTCATCGACACGCAGGCGACGCCGGTGATGGCGCAGGACGTCATCCGGCGCATCCGCGAGGTGACCGACAAACCGATCAAGTACGTCGTCATGAGCCACTACCACGCGGTGCGCGTGCTCGGCGCGAGCGCGTATGCGAAAGAGGGCGCGACCGAGGTCATCGCCAGCGAGGACACGCGCGACCTGATCGTCGAGCGCGGCGCGGCCGACATGAAGAGCGAGATCGAGCGCTTTCCGCGCCTCTTTCGCGCCGTCGAGACGATCCCCGGCCTGACCTGGCCGACGCTCACCTTCAAGGGCGAGATGACGGTCTGGCTCGGCAAGCTCGAGGTCAGGCTGATGCAGCTCGGCCGCGGCCACACCAAGGGCGACACCGTCGCCTGGCTGCCGCAGCAGAAGATCCTCTTCAGCGGCGACCTGGTCGAGTACGGCGCCACCGCCTACGCCGGCGACGCCTACTTCAACGACTGGCCGACCACGCTCGACAAGGTCGAGGCGCTCGGCGCCACGGCGATCGTGCCGGGTCGCGGCGCGGCGCTCACCGACCCGGCGATGTGCCGCGACGGCATCGCGACGACGCGCGCCTTCATCCGCGACCTGTTCGCGAGCGTGAAGGCGGGTGTCGCTCAAGGTCACGATCTGCGTCGCGTCTTCGCCGACACCGACGCCGTGCTGCGGCCGACCTACGGCAGCCAGTTCATCTACGAGCACTGCATGCCGTTCGACGTCTCGCGCGCCTTCGACGAAGCGACCGAGCATCGCGATCCGCGCGTCTGGACGGCCGAGCGCGACCAGGCGATGTGGGCTTCGCTCGGATGAGCGGCCCGAGCAAGGACGCACAGGGCAACGAGGCGACCGCTCGTTTCGGCAGCGGCCGCGCGGTCCCCCGCGTCGAGGACGGCGAGCTTCTCGTCGGCCGCGGCCGCTTCGTCGACAACGTCGTTGAGCCCGGCCAGACGATCATCGCCTTCCAGCGCTCGCCGCACGCGCACGCCAGGATCGTCACGATCGACGCCGAGGCGGCGCGGGCCATGCCCGGCGTGCTCGCCGTCTACACCGGCGCCGAGCTCGCCGCGGCCGGCATCAAGCCGATCCCGACCACGGCCGACTTCAGGCGCGCCGACGGCAGGAAGACGGTGAGCCCGCCGCGCCGCGCGCTCGCCCACGAGGTCGCGCGCTACGTCGGCGAAGCCGTCGTCGCCGTCGTCGCCGAGTCGCGCGAGGCGGCGCGCGATGCCATCGACAGCGTTGCGGTCGAGTACGAAGAGCTGCCCGCGGTCGCCGATGTCGCCGCTGCGACGGCGCCCGGCGCGGCGGCGGTGACGCCCGAGGCGGCCGACAACATCGCCGCCGAGATGCGCCATGGCGACGCCGGCAAGGCCGCGGCGGCGTTCGCCCGTGCCGCCGTGAGGATCGAGCTCGACCTCGTCAACCAGCGTGTCTCGCCGGTGGCGATGGAGCCGCGCAGCAGCGTCGCCTCGTTCGATGCGGCGAGCGGGCGCCTGACGGTGCGGATCAGCAACCAGATGCCGACCGCGGTCGCTGCCGGCCTGGCCGGCGCGCTGCCGGAGATCGCGCAAGATCAGATTCAGGTTCTCGTCGGCGACGTCGGCGGCGGCTTTGGCATGAAGACCGGCATGTACCCGGAAGACATCGTCGTCGCCCACGCGGCCCGCACGCTCGGCCGGCCGGTGCACTGGCAGGCCGATCGCAGCGAGGAGTTCCTGTCCGGCTCGGCCGGCCGCGACGTCACGAGCCGCGTCGAGCTCGCTCTCGACGCCCAGGGCAAGGCGCTGGCCCTGCGCGTTCGCTCGCTCGCCAACGTCGGCGCCTACCCGACGCCGGCGGGCGTCGCGATCCAGCTGCTGATCGGGCCGTGGGTCTCGACCAGCATCTACGACATCGCCGTCGTCGACCTGCACATGATGGCGGTGCTGACCAACACCACGCCGACCGGCGCCTACCGCGGCGCCGGCCGCCCGGAAGCGATCTACATCATCGAGCGGCTGTTCGATGCTGCCGCGCGCGAGATGAAGCTCGACCCCGCCGAGCTGCGCCGCCGCAACATGATCCGGCCCGAGCAGATGCCGTACCGGAATCCGCTCGGCCAGACCTACGACTGCGGCAGCTTCGAGAAGATCCTCGACCAGGGCCTGGCGCTCGCCGACTGGAACGGCTTCGCGGCGCGGCGCGAGCAATCGCGATCGCGCGGCCTGCTGCGCGGCCGCGGCATCGCCTCCTTCCTCGAATGGACCGGCGGCAACGCGCTCGAAGAGAAGGTCAGCGTCGACGTCACGCCCGACGGCGTCATCGAGATCTTCTCGGCGACGCAGGCGATGGGCCAGGGCATCGCGACGAGCTACACGCAGCTCGCGGTCGACGTCTTCGGCGTCGCGCCCGAGAAGATCCGCATCGTCCAGGGCGACACCGCGCGCGGCAACGGCTTCGGCAGCGCCGGCTCGCGCTCTCTCTTCACCGGCGGCTCGGCGGTTCGCGTCGCGTCCGAGCGGACGGTCGACCACGCCAAGACGCTCGCCGGCGAAGCGCTCGAAGCGTCGGCCGGCGACATCGAATACCGCGCCGGCCGCTTCGCGGTCGTCGGCACCGACCTCGGCATCGATCTCTTCGCGCTCGCCGGCCAGCAGCCGGAACGGCGCATCCACCTCGAGGCGTCGGCGACGGCTGGCGGGCCGACCTGGCCGAACGCGTGCCATGTCTGCGAGGTCGAGGTCGATCCCGACAGCGGCGACGTCCGCGTCGTCTCGTACTGCTCGGTCAACGACATCGGCCGCGTCGTCAGCCCGACGATCGTTCGCGGCCAGGTCGACGGGGGCGCGGTGCAGGGCCTCGGCCAGGCGCTCTGCGAGCAGGTCGTCTACGACGACAGCAGCGGCCAGCTCGTCACCGGCAGCTTCATGGACTACGCGGTGCCGCGCGCCGACATCGGCGTCGCCTTCCGCACCGAGTTCGACACCTCGATCCCGACGGCGACCAATGCGCTCGGCGTCAAGGGCGTCGGCGAGCTCGGCACCATCGGCGCGACGCCGGCGGTGATGAATGCGGTCATCGACGCGCTCGATCACGCCGGCCTGGGCCGGCGCGCCGAGGCGATCCGGATGCCGGTGACGTCGGAGCGCGTCTGGCAGGCGCTGCGCGGCGTCGCGACGCCGCGCTGACGAGCGCCGGCCCGATCAGCCCGGATCGGGAACGTACGACGGAAACGCGTCGGGCTGGCGCAACGTCGGCCGCGCGCGCTGGATGACGCCGCTCGCGATCAGGTTGGCGTAGCTGTCGTAGCGCACCTGAACGATTTCGGCCGGCGTCGACGTCGCGCGCTCGAACGCGGTCTGCGTGATGGGCGAATACTCGCGCTCGCCGTGGCCGGTGCCGAGTTTCTTCTCCTCGGGCCCGGCAAGCTCGGACCGCGATCGGCGTGTCGCATCCTGCGCCGGCGCTGCCGCGTCAGCCGCGGCCGTCGAAGGCGCCTGGCGTTGCGCTTCCATGCGTCCGCTCGCGGCGCCGTTTTCTTTGGCGACCGAAGGCGCCGGCTGGAACCAGCCGCCGAGCTGCTCGGGGACGCGCTCGCGGAACACCGCCGCGCCGATCACGCCGACGTTGTCGGGCCGGCCGGTGCGCGCCGCGTACGAATCGGGCAGGGCGGTGAAGTAGAACGCCGCGGCCTGCGAGTCGCTCTTGCGCCAGCCGGTGATCTCGGCCGATTGATACGGCGCGAGCACGTAGCCGGTCTGCGAGACCGCTGCCGTGTCGCCGCTGATCGCATTGACGCCGTCGACCGAGAGGACGACCATGACGCGGCCCGGCGAGCGGTTCGTCAGGCGGACGGCGTAGCGGTCGCCGGGCCGGCCGGCGACGTAGCTGGCGCCGCGGTGGCGCCAGGTCGAGAGCGTCTCGCCGCGGCTGCGGTCGACGACCTGCAGGTCGACGATCGAGCCGACGGCGGCTGCCGGCGGTGAGCTGCAGGCAGTGGCCGCGGCGGCGGCGAGGAGGGTGAGCAGGGCGCGGCGCGTGGGCATGACGGGTCTCCGTGGACGGGCTGAGGACCCCCGTTGAACGGCCGGCCGCGGCGAACGGGGTGAACCGTTCAGGCAGGCGACTTCGGCACCGCCCAGCGCTCCTCGTGCGAGCCCGGCGCGGGCGGCCAGAAACAGCATTTCGTCCAGGCCAGGCCGATCGCCTCGTCGAGGACCGACTTCGCGCCATCGCTCGTCGTCCACCAGCGCTCGAGCGTGTAGCGACGCGGCCGCGCGGCGAAGACGCCGACGTCGACCCCGGGCCCGAACGCGATCCGGTAGACCAGCCGCGAGCGGCGCGCATGGACGCCGCCCGAGAACAGGTCGACCGCGTCGACGCTGCCGCCCTGGCGGCGCAGCCAGTCGCGCACGACGACGGCGCTCAGGAAGGTTCGCTCCTGCGCCGACGCCGGCGCTGCCACGGCGACCACCGGAATCGAGCCAGAGCCGTGCCGGCGCAGGTAGTCGGCGGCGCGCTCGGCGTACGTCGGCCAGCGCTGATCTTCGCGCCATCCCTCGATCGGCCCGCCCGAGACGGCGATGCGCTCGTAGCGTCGGCGCGCGATCAGGGCGAGCGCATCGTCGAGCGCGTCCGCGTCGAGCCAGCCTTCGACGATCAGGGTGCGCGCGCCCTCGCCGTCGCGACCGCCGGAGGGCGCGTCGACGGCGAGGTACGCGCCGAGGTGGCGCAGCACGAGGAGGGTGGACGCGAGCGCGATCAGCGCCAGCAGCAATGCACCCCACCACGTCGGCAGCCAGATCGGGCGGCGGCGGAACAGGGTCGGCACGAGTGGCACTCCTTGTCGGTCGATCGCTTTGCGTCGCGCGTGTCGACTTTGTCACGACTGCGATCGCGCCTCGATGCGGCGGTCGTTTGCGCGGATTGTCACCGTGATCCGCACCACGTCGGCAGACGCGAATCGGCGAGCGGTCAGCAGCGACGGCGAAGGGCTGCCGACAATCACCGCATCGGGTTCGAACGTCGCAAGTCGCGATGTCGTGACCCCGCAGAAAGCACCCATGTCGACCGCTCGACCGTTCATCCGCCACATCGCCGCCGCCGCGCTGGTGTCGGCCTCCGCCGCGGCAACCGCCCAGCCCGTCGTCATCGAGGTCGGCTCGTACGCGAACTCCGGCATCGGCGCCGAGTTCGCCACGCCGTACGACAACTTCACGCTCACCGGCCAGACGTCGACGATCGCGGCGTCCGCGGCGCCGACCGTGTTCACGCTCGGCACCTTCCTGTTCGAGGTCGGGCCGAACTGCTGGTCCTGCACGCTCACGCCTTCGTTCAATGCGCTTCTCGACGTCACCGTCGACGGCATGACGCACCAGTTCGACCTGCCGTACTCGTGGTACTCGAACGGGCCGAACGATTTCCTCAGCTTCGCGACGCCGGCGCCGGTGATGTTCGACTTCGGCAACCTCGGCCTGGTGGCGATCACGATCGAATCGCTCGGCATCGTGTCGAGCCCGATCGGCACCGTCGGCGGCAACGTCTATGGCACGATCGCAGTGACGCCCGTGCCCGAGCCGGGCACTTACGCGCTGCTGCTGGCCGGCCTCGGCGCGATCAGCGTCGTCGCCCGCCGTCGCCGGCCGAGCGCCGCCGGCTAGCCGTGGCAAAGCGGCAACCAAACTGTTCCACGAAGGCGACGGGCCAAGAAGCGCAACGGGTAAGGCGATAGACGCCTCCAATGCATGGAAGGGTAGTACGCGCTCCATGCTTAGGCGTTGTCCCGCGCATCAGGCGTACAGAAAAGCACGGTGCTGAGTACGGCTCTCGCGACGGTGTCGCCCAGGAGTGAGCCTCCGGTGCAACTGCCAAGTCTCGGCGAGGGGGACCATGCGGCTCAGCCACAGGCCCAGGATGTCGCGAGTGCCGTCGGGCAGCACGCCGAGCGCGAGATAGATCGCCGGTTGCTCACGACGGCATTCTTCGGATCTTGACCCGCAGCGCGTCGAAGAAGACCACTGGGTACATCGGCTCGAGAAGGCGCGCCTGCGCCGCTCGTGCTTGGGGATGAGCACCGGCTCGAGCTGCCGCGCGGTCGCGCGGCACCTCGATGAGCAGCGGTCCGTCGTCGGTCCTTGAGGTCTTGGCGCTCGCGCCGTTGCGGTGGTTCAACGCATCGTCGGGCTTGGCCCCGCCGGCGACCGCTGGTGGTAGCCGAGCCCGTCTCGGCGCGATCGTTGCCCATGAGGCCGCCGCTGCGGTTTTCCGGATTGCGGCCCATGTGCTGGTCGCCTGGGGTTACGGCGGCACTGGCCGCGCGGCCCACGCTTGTGGTCCGCCTGGGCGTCGCTCCATTTTGCGCGCCTCGCAGATCGTAATGAACCTCGCTACAAGCTCGCGCTACGGCGTCAGGCTTCGGAATTACCGAGACACTGTTTTCGACGTCTGCGAAAACAGTGTCTCGACCGGCCGGGTCTCCGGCAAGACGTAGACGATGCCGTTGCGGGGTGCGAAAAGGCGCTTAACAACACTGTCGTAGAAGGCGGCGGGAACGTTGATGCAGCCATAGGAGATGCGGTTATCGGCAGCGGTCGCTGACGCGAGTCGCTGCAATCGCTTTTCCGATGCCTTTACCGCGCGAACGCGGTGCATCGATACGGCGTTGTCATAGTCGACCCAGAGGATGTCGTCCCCGTTAGTGTTTTCGCCGAACTCCGCCTCGAAGCGACCTGCAGGCGTGGTGCGCTCCTCCGGACGAATGTCGGCAAGGCGGCGCTCACCGATCCCTGGCACTGAATCGTCTCCGTGGGCGAGGCCAAGGAGCACAGGGCTGATACTTATCAATCGGCCGCCGGCGTCGAAAGCCACGACCCGTGCATCGGTCTTATCGACGATCAAGAAGGGCAAGCCGTGAGCGTCGTCGAAGTTGACGACACGGTCGGCAACGTAGCGAACGTCGCCAGTCAGTTCAACGCCGGCAAAATCGGCGCCCCTCGTGATGGTCGGCAAGGGGGCCGGTGCGACAGCAAGGCTGACCGTGGAAATCGGTTCTCTGCCTCCCACCTTGGCCAAGGCCGAATCTTTGGCGGGCTGGCATCCGCCGCCAAAGATGACGACAGCGCAGATAGCCGAAGCGAGGACCGTGCGGTTGAACAGCATTGGGGTGTCCAGTAGGCTGAAGCGTCCTGAGAAGCTCCTGAGGCGCCTTGGCTGAACATGCTGGAGCGCGGGTGCTGACGCGTCATTCGGCGGACCGGAGTTTGGTCCGTCGGAGGCCACCTACATTGCGCGATCACATACCCTCTTGGGGGAGGAGCCGGCGGTCCTTCCAGCTCGCGTAGTCGAGGCTGTTCCTGATCAGGTGCACGATGCAAGTCTGCAGCGTCGTCGCCGGGAACACCGCGCCGAGCGCTTCGGCCATGCCCTTGAAGCCATCGGTGACGGCGATCAGGATGTCAAGCAACCCGACACAGATCCCCCAAATGGCGTACCGGTGCCTACACAGGGGGCTACACGGCGGGCTTCGCGGACTCGCGCGCGAGCGGTCACTAACCAGTCAACTGCCGCTAGGTATGGTGCCGGCGAGAAGAGTCGAACTCCCGACCTTCGCATTACGAATGCGCTGCTCTACCAACTGAGCTACGCCGGCTTCGCAGCGAGGGCCGAGGCCGCCGCGCGAGGGTCGCATTCTAGCGGAGCGGGGTCTATTGCAGCTCGAACGGCGGCAGGCGCGGCGCGACCGGCGCGTTCTTCAGCGTCGCATAGACGGGCAGGCCGCCGCGATACGCCGGATAGTCCTCGCCGGCGATCAGCGGGCGCAGGTAGCGCCGGCACTTCTCGGTGATCGAGAAGCCGTCGGCGCTGATGAAGTCGCGCGGCATGAACTTCTCGACGTTGGCCACGTCGGCGAGATCGGCGACGCCGATCCGGTAGCGATAGGGAACGTCCGAGGTGCGCTCGATGGTCGGCATGACCGCGTTGCGCCCCTTCAAGGCCAGCTCGACCGCCCGCTTGCCGAGTTCGTAAGCCTGGCGAACATCGGTCTTCGAGGCGACGTGGCGGGCGGCGCGCTGCAGGTAGTCGGCGACGGCCCAGTGGAACTTGTGGCCGAGGGCGGTCTTGATCATGTTGGCGACGACGGGCGCGGCGCCGCCGAGCTGGGCGTGGCCGAAGGCGTCGCGGGTTCCCTGTTCGGCGAGGAAGGTGCCGTCGGCGCGGTGCGCGCCTTCGGAGACCACGACCGTGCAGTAGCCGTGCTTCCTGACGAGCGCGTCGACGCGGGCGATGAACTTCGCTTCGTCGAACTCGATCTCGGGAAAAAGGATGACGACCGGGATGCCGTGCTCCTCGATCAGCCCGCCGGCGGCCGCGATCCAGCCGGCGTGCCGGCCCATGACCTCGAGGACGAAGACCTTGGTCGAGGTGCGCGCCATCGAGCGAACGTCGAACGACGCCTCGAGCGCCGACACCGCGACGTACTTGGCGACCGAGCCGAAGCCGGGGCAGCAGTCGGTGATCGGCAGGTCGTTGTCGACCGTCTTCGGCACGTGGATCGCCTGCAGCGGATAGCCGAGCGTCTGCGACAGCTGGCTCACCTTGAAGCAGGTGTCGGCCGAGTCGCCGCCGCCGTTGTAGAAGAACCAGGCGATGTCGTGGGCGCGGAAGACCTCGATCAGCCGCTCGTACTCGCGCCGGTTCTTGTCGAGCGACTTCAGCTTGTAGCGGCACGAGCCGAAGGCTCCCGCCGGCGTCGTGCGCAGGGCGCGGATCGCCGCCGCCGACTCCTTGCCGGTGTCGATCAGCTCCTCGGTGAGCGCGCCGATGATGCCGTTCCGGCCGGCGTAGACGTTGCCGATCACGTCGCGGTGGGCGCGTGCCGTCTCGATCACGCCGCACGCCGATGCGTTGATCACCGCCGTCACGCCGCCCGACTGGGCGTAGAACGCGTTCTTCCTGCTGTTTGCTGCCGCCATCGCGCGCCTCAGCCGGCGGAGAGCGCACGCGAGACGATCTCGCCGGTGTCGCTCGAGAGCTTTGCGCCCGCGGCGACGCGGGCGATCGCTTGCCGCGCCAGCTGGCGGTAGGGTTCTTCGAGGTGGGTCCAGCGGTCGAGAGCGCGCGAGATCTTCGACGCCAGCTGCGGGTTGAGGGCGTCGATCTCGAGGACGCGATCGGCCCAGAACGCGTAGCCGGCGCCGTCGCTGCGGTGAAAGCCGGCCGGGTTGGCGAGGCAGAACGCCCCGATCAGGCTGCGCGCCCGGTTCGGGTTGGCGATGCTGAAGGCCGGGTGGCGCAGCAATCGCTTGACGCGCTCGAACACCTGGCCGTCGTGCTCGGGCGCGGCCGCCTGCATCGAGAACCACTTGTCGACGACGAGCGCGTCGTCTTCGAACACCTCGTAGAAGCGATCGAGGGCGGCATCGGCGAGGCTCGATCCCGAGTACAGCAGGGCGGCGAGCGCGCCTTGGCGCTCGGTCATGTTCGAGGCATCCTTGAAGCGCTGGTACGCGCGGCCGGGCCAGACCGGGTCGCCCTGCTCGACGGCATCGATGCAGAGCATCGCCAGGCTCAGGTTGGCGAGAGCGCGCCGGCCCGAGGACACCGGGTCGGGCGAGTAGCCGCCATGGACCTGGTGCGAGTCGAAGGCCCACTCCCAGTCGGCGCGCAGCTCGCGCGCCAGGCTTCGCCTCATCGCTTCGCGCGCGACGTGGATCTTCTGCGGATCGACGATGTCGAGCTGCTCGGCGACGTAGCCCTCGCTCGGCAGCGTCAGGACGAGCTCCTTGAAGGCGGCGTCGAGGCCGGGGTGGCGCAGCACATCGCGCATGGCGCCGAGGAAGTTGGCGTCGAGCACGGCCGGCTCGCCGCTGCGAACCGCCGCGAGCAGCCGGTGCAACGCGATCCGCTGGCCCGCCTCCCAGCGATTGAAAGGATCGCCGTCATGGCGCAGCAGGATCAAGAGATCGTCGTCGCTCAGGCCGTCGACGAGGACGACCGGCGCCGAAAAGCCGCGCAGCAGGGAGAGCACCGGCGGCTGGTCGACCTCGACGAAGGTGAAGAAGGACCGGTTGTCGTCGAGCACGAGCACGCGCGACGTGGCCGTCGCGCCCGCCGCCTCGTCCTCGAGGCGGAGCGCCAGCGCGCGCCCGTCGCGGCCGACGAGGCCCATCGCCAGCGGGATGACGAACGGCTCGTTCCGCTTGCCGTTGCCGGAGGATTGCTCGAGGCCGAGGGTATAGGTGCGCGACGGCGCGTCGTAGCGGCCGCGCGCCGTCACCTTCGGCGTTCCCGATTGGGAGTACCAGCGCTTGAACTGCGGCAGCAGGCGCGCCAGGTCGCTTTGCGGGTTGGCGTCGGCGATCGCCTGCGCGAACTCGTCGCAGGTGACGGCGTGGCCGTCGTGGCGTTCGAAGTAGAGCGTCATGCCGCGCGCGAAGCCTTCGCGGCCGACCAGCGTCTGCATCATGCGAACGACCTCGGCGCCCTTTTCGTAGACCGTCGAGGTGTAGAAGTTGTTGATCTCGACGTAGCTGTCGGGCCGCACCGGGTGCGCCATTGGGCCGGCGTCCTCAGGAAACTGCACCTGGCGCAGGCTCCTCACGTTGGCGATGCGGACGGTCGCGCGCGCGCTCGCGTTCGCCACCATGTCCATGCTGAACTCCTGGTCGCGAAAGACCGTCAGGCCTTCCTTCAGGCTCAGCTGGAACCAGTCGCGGCAGGTGATGCGGTTGCCGGTCCAGTTGTGGAAGTACTCGTGGCCGACGACCGACTCGATCGCCGAGTAGTCGTTGTCGGTCGCCGTCGCCGCGCTCGCCAGCACGTACTTGGTGTTGAAGATGTTGAGGCCCTTGTTCTCCATCGCCCCCATGTTGAAGTCGCCGACCGCGACGATCATGAAGCGCTCGAGGTCGAGCGGCAGGCCGAAGCGCGCCTCGTCCCAGACGACCGAGGCGACCAGCGAGTTCATGGCGTGCTCGGTCTTGTCGAGGTCGCCGCGGCGCACGTAGACCTGGAGCAGGTGGTCCTTGCCGGAGCGCGAGCGGATGTGCTGCTCGCGCGCGACCAGGTCGGCGGCGACGAGCGCGAACAGGTAGCTCGGCTTGGGAAAGGGGTCGTGCCAGCGCGCGAAGTGGCGGCCCGAGCCAGGCTCACCGAGATCGCCCTGCTCGACGAGGTTGCCGTTCGAGAGCAGGACCGGGTAGCCCGACTTGCTGGCGCGGATCAGGACGCTGTACTCGGCCATCACGTCGGGCCGGTCGAGGAAAAACGTGATGCGGCGAAAGCCCTCGGCCTCGCACTGCGTGAAGAAGCCGCCGCCCGAGGTGTAGAGACCCGAGAGGCGCGTGTTCTTCGCCGGCGCGCAGGTGTTCCTGATCTCGAGCGAGAAGCTGCCGTCGGGCAGGTTGTCGATGACCAGCAGGCCTTCCTCGTGACGGAACGACACCGACTCGCCGTTGACCAGGCAGCGCGTCAGCGTGATGTCCTCGCCATGGAGCTTCAGCGGGCCGGCGGCGACGTCGCCGTTGCGCTCGACCTGCATGCGGTTGATGACCAGCGTCTTCGCCGGATCGAGGTCGAACGTCAGATCGACCTTCCTGATCCAGAACGGCGGCGCCGCGTAGTCCTCGCGGCGGATCAGGGGAGCGGTGCCTTCGCGCATGAGAGTCTCCGGAAATCTGTTCTTGTCGTGTCGTGTCGGCGGCGCCGACTCAAACGCCTTGCTTCAGGCTCGCCTCGATGAACGGATCGAGGTCGCCGTCGAGCACTTTCTGGGTGTTGCTGATCTCGACGTTGGTCCTCAGATCCTTGATCCGGCTCTGGTCGAGAACGTAGCTGCGGATCTGGTGGCCCCAGCCGACGTCGGTCTTGGTGTCCTCGAGCTT
>JBDTPG010000043.1:0-17412 GCA_039932815.1 Caldimonas sp. | reverse complement strand
TGGCAGGCGAGCGCCGGCGACCTCGCCCTGCTCGTCGCGGCCTCGTTCTTCTCCTACTACACGGTCGCCGCCAAGCCGCTCATCGAGCGCCTGGGCGGCGTCACCGTCATGACCTATGGCGTGCTGTTCGGCAGCCTGCCGGTGGTGGCGCTGAGCCTGCCCGCCGGTCTGGCCGTTCAGTGGAGCGACGTGTCGCTGGCGGTCTGGGCCGGCACCTTCTATTCGGTCATCGTCTCGGCCTTCCTCGGCTGGCTGGTCTGGGGCTGGGTCAATGCCGTGCGCGGCGTCGGCCGGACCGCGCCGTTGATGTACCTGATGCCGCCCGTCGCCGGGCTGGTCGCCTGGGCCCTGACGGGCGAGCGCTACTCGGCGGCGAAGATCGCCGGCGCCGCGATCACGCTGGCCGGCGTCGCCCTGGCCCAGTTCACCTCGTCGCCACGCGACCCGGCGCGCGAGGCGCCGGCGCCGGTCGACTGATTGCGCCATGATGGCGGTCCCTTGGGAGACGCGATGAACCCGATCCGCACCGCCCCGCGCGCTCGCGCCGGAACCGCCTTCGCAGCGCTCGCGGTGGCGCTGGCGCTCGCCGGGTGCGACAAACCTGCATCGGTCGCAACGGCAACGACCGCCACCGCCCCGGCCCAAGCCCAGGGCACGGCGCCCACGACTGGCAGCAAGGCGGCCGACTCCGACCACGCCATTACTGGCATCGCCTGGCGCGAGGCGGCCAGCGACGTCGAGATCGACGCTGCCTTCGCCGCTGCGCGCAGCGAGAACAAGCCGGTCTTCGTCTACTGGGGCGCCAAGTGGTGCCCGCCCTGCAACCAGGTCAAGGCGACACTCTTCAACCGCCAGGACTTCATCGAGCGATCGCGCGCCTTCGTGCCGGTCTACGTCGACGGCGACAGCCCCGGCGCGCAGAAGATCGGCGCCCGATTCAAGGTCAGCGGCTATCCGACGATGGTGCTGTTCAGCCCGCAAGGCCAGGAAGTGACGCGCCTGCCGGGCGAGGTCGAGCCGGTCCGCTACACCGAGGTGCTCACCCTCGGCATGAACGCGGCTCGGCCGGTCAGCGCCGTCCTCGCCGATGCGCTCGCCAGGCCGGCGACGCTCGGCGCCAACGACTGGCGCCTGCTCGCCTTCTATTCGTGGGACACCGATCACCAGCAGATGATCGCCAAGGATCGCCTGCCGGCGACCTTGCTCGCGCTCGCCGACGCCGCCCCGAAGGACGGCGCCGACACCGCGATGCGGCTGCGCCTGAAGGCACTCGTCGCCGCCGACGCCAAGAAAGGCCCGCGCGTCGACGCCGCGACGCGGGACGCCGTCGTCGCCCTGCTCGGCGACGCGACGCGCACGCGCGAGCAGACCGACATGGTCACCAACTACGCCGCCGAGATCGTCCGCGCGATGAGCGCCAGGGGGTCGGCCGACCGCAAGGCACTCGTCGCCGCCTTCGACGGCGCGCTGAAGCGCCTCGAGGCCGACGCGGCGCTGTCGCGCGCCGATCGCATGCAGGCGCTGATCGCGCAGGTCGACCTGGCGCGCATCGACACGCCCGACGCCGATGGCAGCAAGCCCGGCGCCAGGCGGCCGGCCGAGGTCGCCCTGCCCGCGGCGCTGATCGCCGACGTGCGTGCGCAGACCGCACGGGCCGACCGCGAGATCACCGACGGGTACGAGCGCCAGGCCGTCATCACCGCCGCCGCCTATCTGCTCGAGCACGCCGGCCTCGGCGCCGACTCGGACGCGCTGCTGAAGGCCAACCTGGCGAAGAGCCACTCGCCGTACTACCTGATGTCGGAGCTCGCCAGCAACGCCAGGAAGCGCGGCGACAAGGCCGAGGCGCTGCGCTGGTACCGCGAGGCGTTCGAGAAGAGCGAAGGTCCGGCGACGCGGCTGCAATGGGGCTCGAGCTACGTCAACGCGCTCGTCGACCTGGCGCCCGGCGACGAAAAGGCGATCGAGGCGACGGCGACGCAGCTGTGGGCCGAGGCGGCCTCGCAGCCGGACGCGTTCTACGAGCGCAGCGCGCGCGCGCTGCAGAAGGTCGGCAGCAAGCTGCAGGCATGGAACAAGGGCGGGGCGCACGGTGCCGCGATGGTCCGCCTGCAGGGCAAGCTCGACGCCTTGTGCGCCGCGCCGACGCACAGCGCGAGCGAGCGCTCGACCTGCCAGGCGCTGTTGAAAGCGCCCGCCAAGACGAGCGCCTGATCGGCGCGCCGGCGCTCCTCGTGTCGAACGCCACCGGCGCTGCCGGGTCGCCGCCGTGAGCGCGCTGCTGGCCATCGAGCACTTGACGGTGCGCTTCGGCGCGACCGCGGTTGTCGACGACGTCTCGCTGACGATCGACGCCGGCGAAAAATTCGCGCTCGTCGGCGAGTCGGGCTCGGGCAAGTCGATCACCGCGCTATCGGTCCTCGGCCTCGTCGACGGCGCGACCACGTCCGGACGCATCCTCTTCGATGGCAACGATCTGCGCGCCCACAGCGAGCCCCAGATGCGCGCCATTCGCGGCGGCGAGATCGCGATGATCTTCCAGGAGCCGATGACCGCGCTCAACCCGCTGCACACCGTCGGCGCGCAGATCGTCGAGGTGCTTCGCCTGCACGAAGGGCTCGGCCGCAGCGAAGCGCGCGAACGCGCGATCGCCCTGCTCGATCGCACTGGCATCCCCGAACCGGCGCGGCGCGTCGACGCCTGGCCGCACCAGCTCTCGGGCGGCCAGCGCCAGCGCGCCATGATCGCGATGGCGCTCGCCTGCCGGCCGCGCCTGCTCATCGCCGACGAGCCGACGACCGCGCTCGACGTGACGATCCAGGCGCAGATCCTCGCCCTGCTCGACGAGCTGCAGGCCGAGATGGGCATGGCGCTCCTCTTCATCACCCACGACCTCAACCTCGTCCGCCGCTTCACCCATCGCGTCGGCGTGATGGAGCGCGGCAAGCTGGTCGAGACCGGGCCCACGGCATCGGTGTTCGCGGCGCCGCAGCACCGCTACACCCAGGCGCTGCTCGCCAGCCGGCCGACGCGCGTCGTCATTCCGGTCGCCGCCGACGCGCCGGTGCTTGTCGACGCGCGCGACGTCCGCGTCAGCTTCGACGTCGCGAACGGCTGGTTCCGGCATCGCCGCTTCGATGCGGTGCGCCGCGCGACGCTCACCTTGCGCCGTGGCGAGACGCTCGGCATCGTCGGCGAATCGGGGTCGGGCAAGACGACGCTCGGCCTGGCCCTGCTCGCGCTCCAGCCGATCGCCGAGGGCACGGTCAGCCTGGACGGCGCGCGCATCGACGGCGCCGATCGCGAGACGTTGCGGGCGATGCGGCGCCGCATCCAGGTCGTCTTCCAGGATCCCTTCGGCTCGCTCAGCCCGCGCATGACGATCGGCCGCATCGTCGGCGAAGGCTTGGCGCTGCACCGCCCTGATCTCGGTCGTGCCGAGCGCGACGCCCTCGTCGTCGCGATGCTCGACGAGGTCGGCCTCGGCGCTGGCGCCGGCCTCGCCGACGTGCTGAACCGATATCCGCACGAGTTCTCGGGCGGGCAGCGCCAGCGCATCGCGATCGCGCGCGCCGTGGTGCTGCGTCCGGAGGTGCTCGTCCTCGACGAACCGACCTCGGCGCTCGACGTCTCGGTGCAGCGCCAGGTCCTGGCGTTGCTCGGCGACCTGCAGCGCCGCTATGGCATGAGCTACGTCTTCATCAGCCACGACCTCGCCGTGGTGCGGGCGATGTCGCATCGGGTGCTGGTGATGAAGGACGGACAGGTCGTCGAGTCGGGCGACGCCGAAGCGGTGTTCTCGGCGCCGCGCGAGCCCTACACGCAGGAGCTTCTCGCCGCCGCGCACCTCGGCTAGCGGCCGCCGCCGGGAGCCAAGCCGCGGCAGATGCGCCGTGCGCCGCTAGCGTGCGCCGGTGCGGCGCGCGCCGATCCGGACCTCGTAGCGCACGTTCTTGTCGGCGTCGCTGAAGCGAAGCGTCGTCCCCTGCCAGTCGTAGGCGGCGCTGAACTCGTCGATCTGCATCCGCCCATGCATCGTCTCGACGTCGAGCCGGGCCGGCTTGAGGGCCAGGCGATAGACGATGTCGGCGACGCGGACGCTGATGCGCGCGGCGGCCACCTCGACCTCGGCGGCGCCGCAATCCGGCGCCGCCTGCGGCCGGGTCGCGACGCAGAGCTCGCCGTCGTAGCGGCCGGGCGCCGCCGGCGTCGCGCCGGCGCCCGCCGCCGTCAGCAGCGCGAGCAGGGCCGCGGTCCGGCGCATTGGCACCTACTTGAGCAGGCCTTCGGCCTTCATCGCCTCCTGCACCGCGGGACGCGCCGCGACGCGGGCCATGAAGGCGCCGAGATTCTTGAACCCCGACACGTCGACGCCGACGTGCTTGGCCCAGTTGGTGACGGTGAAGAGGTAGGCGTCGGCGACGCTGAACGATTCGCCGAGCAGGAAGCTCTTGCCCTCGAGCTGCGCGTCGACCCAGCGGTAGCGGTCGACCAGCTTCGCCTTGGCCATCGTCTTGTACTCCTCCGGAACGGCAGGGTTGAAGAGCGGGCTGTAGGTCTTGTGGATCTCGCTGGTCGTGAAGTTGAGCCACTCCTGCAGGCGATAGCGCGCCATCGTGCCGGCGGCGGGGGCGAGGTTCTTCGCCGGCGCCTGGTCGGCGATGTACTGGACGATCGCCGGGCCCTCGGTCAGGCGCTCGCCGTTGTCGAGCTCGAGCACCGGCACGTAGCCCCGGGGATTGATCGTGTAGAAGTCCGTGCCGTCCTGCAGCTTGTGGGTCTTGGTGCTGGCCATGACGGGCTCGAACTCGAGGCCCGCTTCGCGCAGGACGATGTGCGGCGAGAGCGAGCAGGCGCCGGGGCTGTAGTAGAGCTTCATGGAGTGCAGTCGAAGGGTGAGGGAGGGTTATTACACCGCGTCGGGCAAGACTCTGCCGTTCGCCCGGATTGAAGCCAGCGTTGCAAACCGTCGACGTTGATCCCGGCGCGACCGTCGCTACATGGGTGGCATGAACAACCCCATCACCCCCTTTGCTTCGCGCAGCGTCGAGCGCGTCGTCCGCGGCCAGGCCGCCTCCGACGGAGACGGCGTCAAGCTCACCCGCGTCCTGACGCAGCCCTTGCAGAAGCGCCTCGACCCCTTCCTGATGCTCGACGCCTTCGGCAGTGACTCGGCGAGCGACTACGTCGGCGGCTTTCCCGACCACCCGCACCGCGGCTTCGAGACCGTGACGATCATGCTCGAGGGGCGCATGCGCCACCGCGACAGCGTCGGCAACGTCGGCCTGCTCGAGCCGGGCAGCGTCCAGTGGATGACCGCCGGGCGCGGCATCATCCACTCGGAAATGCCCGAGCAGGAGGAGGGCCGCATGGCCGGCTTCCAGCTGTGGGTGAACCTCGCCGCCGCCGACAAGATGACGGCGCCGGCCTACCGCGACATCGCACCGGCCGCGGTGCCGACGTATACCGACGCGAAGGGCGTCGGCGTTCGGGTGATCGCCGGCGCCAGCCACGGCACGGCCGGCGCGGTGACGCGGCCGCGCACCGAGCCGGTCGTCCTCGACATCACGCTGCCGCCGGGCGGCACGTTCGACGCGGAGGTGCCGGCCGGCCACAACGCCTTTGCCTACGTGTTCGGCGCGACGCCGGTCGCGATCGGCGCCGCCGGCGCGACGACCGTCGAGCCCGACCGCATGGCCATCCTCGCCAACGAGGCGGGCAGCGACGGCGTTCGCTTCACGTCACCGGCCGATTCGGCCGAACCGGCGCGGGTTCTCCTCGTCGCGGGCCATCCCCTCGGCGAGCCGATCGCGCAGTACGGTCCGTTCGTGATGAACACGACGGCCGAGCTGCAGCGCGCGGTGCAGGACTTCCAGAGCGGCGCGCTGGCGAGCTGAGTTTTCGCTGCCGGGAGGCGGCCGGGGCGGTGGTAAGGTGCGCGCTCGTCGATCTTTCCCGCACGCCATGCCCCGATCCATTCTCGAAGAGGCCCGCCTGCATCCGGCGATCCGGGACGCCGTCGCCAACCGCAACGCCGACATCGTCCACAACGTCGCGGCGGCGGCATCGTCGAATCCGGTGCTGGTCGTCGGCATGGCCGGCAACCCGTTCGTGCGCCGGGCGAGGAAGCTCCTCGACGGCGCCGGCATCGCCCACCACTACCTGGAGTTCGGCAGCTACTTCAGCGAATGGCGGCGCCGCAACGCGCTGAAGATGTGGACGGGTTGGCCGACCTTCCCGATGGTCTTCGTCAAGGGCACCCTGATCGGCGGCGCGAGCGAGCTCGAGCGCCTCGTGACCGGTGGCGAGCTGAAGCGCACCCTGGGCGAATGAGCGTGCTGGCGACGGCGGCTCGGGCGGCACGCAAGAGCCGATCGAGCGGCGCGAAACTCGCGCTCGGCAGCATGTTCGCCGCCTGCGCCTTGGCCGGTGCCTTGGCTGCCGAGCCGAAGGCGGAGCCCGCGACGAAGGCCTCGGCGGGGCTCGCCGACTGCCATGTCGCCGGCATCCGCAACGGCGTCCTCTGCGGCGCGCTGCAGCGCCCGCTCGACCCGGGGCATCCCGAGCGCGCCCGCATCACGATCCGCTACGTCGTCGTGCCGGCGATGGCGCGGCGCAAGTTTCCCGACCCGGTGTTCCTGCTCGCCGGCGGGCCGGGACAGAGCGCCGTCGCCGTCGCGTCGTCGTCGATGGCGCTCTTTTCCCGCCTCAACAACCGGCGCGACATCGTCTTCGTCGACCAGCGCGGCACCGGCGGCTCGGCGCCGCTCGAGTGCGCGGACCCGGAGCACGAGTCGCTCGCCGAGCAGGCCGATCCCGACCGGCAGTTCCGGCTCGCCCAGCAATGCAAGGCGCAGCTGCTGAAGCTGCCCTACGTCGCCTCGGAAAGCGATCTGGGCTTCTTCACGACGTCGATCGCGGTGCAGGACCTGGACGCTGTTCGGCGCGAGCTCGGCGCCGAGCGCATCGACCTCGTCGGTGCGTCGTACGGAACGCGGGTTGCGCTCGAGTACCAGCGCCAGTTCCCGAAGGCGGTGCGGCGCAGCGTGATCGACGGCGTCGCGCCGCCCGACATGGCGCTGCCGGCGAGCTTCTCGTTCGACAACCAGGCCGCGTTCGACGCCCTGATCGCGGCTTGCGCCGCGGAAGGCCCGTGCGCGAAAGCCCATCCCGACCTGCGTGGCCGCTTCACGGTGCTGCTGCAGTCGCTGCCGCGCACGGTCAAGGCGGCGCACCCGCTCAGCGGACGCGCCGAGGAGTTCGTTCTCACGCGCGACATGCTGCTCGCCGCGGTGCGCAGCGCGCTCTACGTGCCGGCCTTGGCGGCGGCGCTGCCCGAAGCGATCGACGCCGCGTCGCGCGGCGAGTTCGCCGGCCTGGTCGGCCTGAATGCGACCTTCACGTCGCGCAAGTCGACGCGGCTCGCGACCGGCATGCACCTGTCGGTCGTCTGCGCCGAGGACGTCGCGCGGCTTCGCTTCAACGCCGACACGCCGGGCGCCGACTTCGGCATCGAGTTCGCGCGCTTCTACGAGAAGCTCTGCTCGGCCTGGCCGCGCGGCGAGGTGCCTGCGGCCTTCTACGGCGTCGTCGCGAGCGCGTCGCCGGTCCTCGCGCTGAGCGGCGGCATCGATCCGGCGACGCCGCCGCGCCACGGCGAGCGCGTCGTCCGTGCGCTCGGCCCGATGGCGCGCCACGTGGTCGTACCCAACGCCGGCCACGGCGTCCTCGCCATCGGCTGCATCCGCGACGTCGTCTTCCGTTTCATCGACGCGAGCGACGATCGCGATGCACTCGCCGTCGACGCCGGCTGCGCGGCGGGCGTGCCGCGCCCGCCCGCCTTCCGCCCGGTGACCGCCGAGGGCGATCCGAGCTCGAAGCTGGCGCGATGATCGAAGTTCGCGGCCTTGCCAAGTCGTTCGCGGCACCTGCGCCGCGGCGGGGCGGCCTCTGGCGATTCGGCGCGCGCTCCCGCGCCGGCGCAGACGTTGCCGGCAGCGACGCACCCTCGCCCGCAATGGGCCGCGTCCATGCGGTGCGCGACGTCAGCTTCGACGCGCCGAACGGCCGCATCACCGGCCTGCTCGGACCGAACGGCGCCGGCAAGACGACGACGCTGCGCATGCTCGCGGCGCTGATCACGCCCGAGGCGGGAACGATGCACGTCGACGGCATCGACGTCGTCACGCGGCCGCGTGAAGTGCTGGCGCGAATGGGCGTGCTCTCGGATTCGCGCGGTCTCTATCCGCGTCTGACGGCGCGCGAGAACATCGTCTACTACGGCGCTCTCCACGGCATGGAGCGCGAGGCCGCCGACGCGCGCGCCCAGGACCTCGCCCGCATGTTCGACATGACTGCCTTGCTCGACCGTCGCGCCGCCGGCTTCAGCCAGGGCGAGCGGATGAAGACGGCGCTCGTGCGCGCCCTCGTCCACGACCCGGCCAACATCGTTCTCGACGAGCCGACCAACGGCCTCGACGTGCTCGCGACGCGCGCCCTGCGCGAGAGCCTGCGCTGGCTGCGATCGGCCGAAGGCGGTGCCAAGTGCATCGTCTTCTCGACCCACATCATGCAGGAGGTCGAGCGCCTGTGCGACAGCGTCGTCGTGGTCGCGCACGGTCGCACGGTGGCGACCGGGACGGTGCCCGAGCTGCTCGCGAACACCGACGAGAGCGACTTCGAGGAGGCGTTCGTCAAGCTGGCGTTCGTTCCCGAGCTCGCGCCTGCGGGAGCGACGCCGTGAAGCGGACGATCGCCGCCGTGTTCGTCGTCCTGCGCAAAGAGCTGACCGATGCCTTGCGCGATCGGCGCACGCTCGCCACCGTGCTGGTGTCGTCGGTGCTGATGGGGCCGCTCGTCCTGCTCGCGATCTCCGGCCTGGTCGCGTCGCTCGAATCGCGCGCCGAGCAGCGCGAGGTCTACGTCGCCGGGCTCGCGCACGCGCCGACCTTGCGCAACTTCCTCGAGCGCCAGACCTACGTCGTCAAGGAAGCGCCGGCCGACTTCGAGGCCCGGCTGCGCCGCTCGACCTTCAGCGATCCGGTCGTCGTCGTGCCGCAGGATTTCGAAGCCGCTCTCGTGCGCGGCGACGTGCCGATCGTCGAGATCGTCTCCGACAGCGCCAACCAGCGCTCGGAGGCGAGCACGAGCCGGATCGAGCGCCTGCTCGGCGGCTTCGGCCGCGAGCGCGCGCTGCTCAGCCTGGCGCTGCGCGGCGTCTCTGCTCAGTTGCTCGAGCCGATGCAGGTCGAGGACCGCGATCTCGCCAGCACGCAGACGCGCGCCACCCGCATCACCGGCATGCTGCCGTACTTCGTGATGATGGCGGTGCTCTACGGTGCGCTCAACGCCGCCCTCGACACGACCGCCGGCGAGCGCGAGCGCGGCTCGCTCGAGCCGCTGCTGATGAACCCGGCCGAGCGCTGGGCCCTGGTTGCCGGCAAGTGGGGCGCGGTCGCGTGCGTCAGCATGCTCATCGCCGTGCTCAGCTGCTTCAGCTTCCTGCCCGGCCAGTGGGTCTTGCGAAGCGACACGCTGGCGGCGATGTTCCAGTACGGGCCACGCGAGGCGGGCCTCTTCATCGTCATCCTGCTGCCGCTCGCTGCGGCGCTCGCCGCGGTGCTGATGGCGGTCGCGATCCGCTGTCGCTCGTTCAAGGAAGCGCAGGCGAGCTCGACCATCGTCGTCCTGGCGGTGTCGTTGCTGCCGCTCGTCAATGTCTTCGATCTCGGCGGCGAAGCACCGTGGCACCTGTGGGCGCCGGCGCTGGCGCAGAACACGTTGATGACCAGGGTGCTGAAAGGTGAGGCACTCGGCCTCGAGCAGGTGCTGATCCCGCTCGCGGTGTGCCTGGCGTTGACGGCCATCGGCGTCTGGTACGTCGCCCGCGAGTTGCACCGGGCGGCGGTGAAGTGACGACTGCCGGCGCAGCGGCTTCGCTCGCCGGCGATCTCGCGCCGACGTGGCGCTTCGTGCCGTTCGATTCGCTGAGCGTGCGCGAGCTGCAATACATCTACATGGCGCGTCAGGCGGTGTTCGGCGTCGAGCAACAGTGCGCGTTCATGGACGCCGACGGCCTCGACGAGCGCGCCTACCACCTCGCCGCCTGGTCGCCGTTGCAGCGCGAGCCGCTCGCCTACGCGCGCTTGCTCGAGCCCGGAGCGAAATACGCCGAAGCGTCGATCGGCCGGGTCGTCACGACGGCAGTCGCACGCGGCCGCGGCTTCGGCCGCGAAACGATGATGCGCGCCCTCGCCCATTGCGCCGAGACGTGGCCCGGGATCGGCGTCCGGATCGCCGCGCAATCGCGCCTCGAGCACTTCTATGCATCGCTGGGCTTCGTCGTCGCCGGCCCCCGCTTCCTCGAGGACGGCATCGACCACACCGAGATGCTTCGCGCCGCTGGGCGCCCGGGCCCTTCGCCGGAACGCCAAGACGGCTGAGCGCCGGGAAAAATACAATCGGCCCTCACGCGCAAAAGGGTCCATGGAGTTTCCTCGACATTTCGACGTCATCGTCGTCGGTGGCGGCCACGCCGGGACCGAAGCGGCGCTCGCGTCGGCGCGCATGGGCGCGGCGACGCTGCTGCTGACCCACTCGATCGAGACGCTGGGCCAGATGAGCTGCAACCCGTCGATCGGCGGCATCGGCAAGGGCCACCTCGTCAAGGAGATCGATGCCCTTGGTGGTGCGATGGCTTCGGCGGCCGACGAGGCGGGCATCCATTTCCGGATCCTGAACGGGTCCAAGGGCCCGGCCGTGCGCGCAACCCGCGCCCAGGCGGACCGCGCACTCTACAAGTCGGCGATCCGGCGCCGGCTGGAGAATCAGCCGAACCTCTGGTTGTTCCAGGCGGCATGCGACGACCTCATTGTTAAGGAGGACCGAATTCAGGGCGTTGTCACGCAAGTGGGCGTTCGCTTCAATGCGACGTGTGTGGTGTTGACGGCGGGGACCTTTCTCGACGGGAGGATTCACATCGGCCTCGACAGCCATGCCGGAGGCCGCTCCGGGGAGGCACCGGCCCGCATGCTTTCGGATCGACTGAAGGAGTTGAAGTTGCCGCAGGGCCGGCTCAAGACCGGGACGCCGCCGCGTCTCGACGGCCGAAGCATCGACTATTCCAAATTGGTCGAGCAACCTGGGGATGGCGTCGGTCCCAGTTCCTGCGTCGACGACCTTCCGGTGTTCAGCTTCCTCGGCGACCCACGACAGCACCCGCGCCAGGTGTCTTGCTGGATCACCCAGACAAATCCGAGGACCCACGAGATCGTGCGCTCGGGCTTTGCACAAAGCCCGATGTTCACCGGACTCATCGACGGGGTGGGTCCGCGCTATTGCCCGAGCATCGAGGACAAGGTGAACCGGTTCGCGGGCAAGGACTCGCACCAGATCTTTCTCGAGCCCGAGGGGCTGTCGACGCACGAGGTCTATCCGAACGGCATTTCCACATCGCTGCCTTTCTCGGTCCAGATCGAGGCGGTGCGCTCGATCGCGGGCCTCGAGGCGGCGCACGTCACGCGCCCGGGCTACGCCATCGAATACGACTATTTCGACCCGCGCGCCCTGCGCGCCACCTTCGAGACACGCGCCATCTCCGGACTCTTTTTTGCAGGCCAGATCAATGGGACCACGGGCTACGAGGAGGCAGCCGCGCAAGGGTTGCACGCGGGACTCAATGCAGCGTTGAGCGCGCGCGGCGACGCGCCCTGGATTCCCGCGCGCGACCAGGCCTATCTGGGTGTGCTGATCGACGATCTGGTCTCCAAGGGCGTGACCGAGCCGTACCGCATGTTCACCAGTCGCGCCGAGTACCGGCTACAGCTCCGAGAAGACAACGCCGATCTCCGTCTCACCGAAGTCGGCCGGCGGCTGGGCCTTGTCGACGACTTGCGATGGGCGGCGTTCTCGCGCAAGGTCGAATTGGTTTCACGTGAAACGACGCGACTGTCCACGACGCGGGTGCCGGTACCGGACGGAACGGGCTCTGCTGGATCGAACCGAAGCCTTCTGGAACTCCTGCGACGTCCTGGGGCGACGTTCGACGCGATTTCCGCCCTCGCGCCCGATCGAACCGTTTCACGTGAAACCTTGCGCGCCGAGGCTGGTCGCCAATCGGCCGATCAGGCGATCGACCAGATCGAGACGGCAACCCGTTACGCCGGCTACGTCGAGAAGCAGCAGGCGGAGGTCGAGCGCTCGGCACGCGCGGAGTCGACGCTGATTCCCGGCGACCTGGATTTCAACGACATCCGCGCACTGTCGTTTGAAGCTCGCCAAGTCTTGACCGCGCACCGACCGGCGAGCATCGGCGCCGCCTCGCGACTGCCCGGCCTCACGCCCGCAGCCATGTCGCTGCTTCTGGTCCACGTCAAGAAGCATCGCCGCGCCGAGGGCGTCGGTCGGGTCGCGACCAGCGCCGAGATTTGAACGAGGGCTCGCAACCGGGCCGGTCTGCCGACGCCGAGCTCGTCGAACTCCTGGCCCGGGGCGCCGCGGCCCTCTCTCTGCGACTGCAGACGGCCCAGGTCGAATGCCTGGTTCGCTTCGTTCGCTTGATCGCCAAGTGGAACGTGACCTACAACCTGACCGCCGTTCGCGATCCCCGTGACATGGTGACCCATCACCTTCTCGACTGCCTCGCCGCCGCCGCGGCTTTGCTGAAACGGCGCGGCCAAGCGGTCGAGCGATTGCTGGATGTCGGCAGCGGTGCCGGCCTCCCAGGCGTCGTCATTGCCGTAGTTTCACCCGATCGCGAAGTCGTTTGCGTGGACAGCGTCGGCAAGAAGGCTGCGTTCATCACCCAGGTGGCGGGCGAGCTCGGTCTTAAGAATGTCACGGCTCGCCATCAACGCGTCGAGAATCTCCAGGATCAACCCTTCGACGTTGTCGCCAGTCGTGCCTTCGCCTCGCTCACTGCCTTCGTCACGGACACCCGGCCCCTTCTGGCCGCAAACGGCGTCTGGATGGCGATGAAAGGGAAACCGCCCGACGCCGAGGTGCGACAGCTGCAGGGGATATCGTTTCACGTGGAACCCCTCAGCGTTCCCGGCCTGGATGCTGAGCGATGTATCGTCTGGCTAGCGCCGTCCACCGATGATGTGAGCGCAAACTTATGAATGACAATAGTCCTGGAGCCGATTCGCATATGCGGATATTCTGCGTGGCCAACCAGAAGGGCGGCGTCGGGAAGACCACGACCACGGTCAATCTCGCCGCCGGCCTCGCCAAGCTCGGCCGCCGCGTCCTCGTCGTCGATCTCGACCCGCAAGGCAATGCCACGATGGGATCGGGCATCGACAAGCGCGCCCTTGACCTCAGCATCTACGACGTGCTCCTGGAGAACGCCACCGTGGCGGAAGCGCGTCAGCGCAGCCCGCAGGGCGGTTATGACGTCGTCGGCGCCAATCGCGAGCTGGCGGGCGCCGAGATCGAGCTCGTCGGCCTCGAGCGCCGCGACAGGCGGCTGCGCTCGGCACTGGGCGCCGTCGCGGCCGACTACGACTTCGTCCTCATCGACTGTCCGCCGAGCCTGAGCCTGCTGACCCTCAACGGGCTGGCAAGCGCGCACGGCGTCGTCGTGCCGATGCAGTGCGAGTACTTCGCGCTCGAGGGCCTGTCGGACCTCGTCAACACGATCAAGCAGGTTCACGCCAACCTGAACCCGGCCCTCGAGGTGATCGGCATCCTGCGCGTCATGTTCGACGCCCGGATCACGCTGCAGTCCCAGGTCAGCGAGCAGCTGAAGGCGCACTTCGGCGACAAGGTATTCGACTCCGTGATTCCGCGCAACGTGCGCCTCGCCGAGGCGCCGAGCTACGGCCTGCCCGGGGTCGTCTTCGACCCGGGGTCCAAAGGCGCGCAGGCCTTTCTCGACTTCGCCCGGGAGATGGCGGCGCGGGCCGACGCGCTGCGCGCCGAGCCCGTGGCTTGAGCAGCGCAGCCACGACCGCGTTCGCGCCCTTCGACGAGGCGCTGCTCGCCCGCATCGAGGATGCCGGCATCAACGCGAGCGCGCCGCGCGAACAGCGCTGGGTCGACGGCTGGTTGCTGCGGCTGGCACCCGGAAAGGCCAAGCGGGCGCGTTGCATCCAGGCGGTCGCCGCGGGTCGGTCCGGCATCGACGACAAGCTCGCGGTCTGCCTGCCGCTCTTCGCGGCAGCGGGCCTGCGCCCCTACGTGAGGATCACGCCGTTTTCCCAGCCGCCGGGCCTCGATCGGCACCTCGCCGACCTTGGGATGGAGCGTGTCGACGACACGCGCGTCATGGTCGTGGCATCGCTCGCGGCGTTCGCGCCGGGGGCCGAAAGCAGCCCCGCCAGCGTCACGATCGAGAGCGCCGATCCAGCGGCGTTCGCGGACTGGGTCGGGTGCGCACGCGGCTCATCGCCACTCGAGCGATACGCCCACGCCGAGCGTATCTCCCGGCCCGCCGTGCCGCACTACCCGCTGCTTGCCAGGAACGCGCAAGGAGACGTCGTCGCGGCAGGGCTGGTCGTGATCGAAGGCAGCATCGCCGGCCTCTACGACGTCATCACCGCCGAGTCGGAACGCGGCCGGGGCCACGCGCAAGCGGTTTGCCGTCATCTGCTCGCCTTCGCCGCGAGTCGTGGCGCAACGATCGGCTACCTGCAGGCCGATGCCGCCAACGAGGGCGCGCGAAGGATCTATCGACGCTTCGGGTTCGCCGACGCCTACGCCTACCACTACAGGACGCCGGCCGATAGCGCCTGAGCGGCGCCAGGCCGGAACGCGCTAGAGCAGCCCGGTGGCCTCGTCGAGGCCCAGGTGCACGTTCATCGATTGCACGGCGGCGCCGCTCGCTCCCTTGCCCAGGTTGTCGAGCCGGCACATCAGGAGCGCCTGCGACGCGCTCGCGAACACGAACAGGTCGACGCGGTTGGTGTCGTTGCACGCCTGCACGTCGAAGTAGCCGTGGTCGAGCGCGGATTCGTCGCCCAAGGGCATGACGCGAACGAAGCGCTCGCCGGCGTAGCGCTCGCTCAGCGCCGAGTGGAGCAGCTCCGGGGTCGCGCCGCGCTTGAGCGTCGCCAGGTGCAGCGGCACGGCGACCGAGAGGCCCTTCAGGAAGTTGCCGACGATCGGCATGAAGATCGGCGCCGACTCGAGGCGGCTGTGCGCCGCCATTTCGGGCAGGTGCTTGTGGTTGAGCTTGAGCCCGTAGGGCCGCGGCGAATCCAGGCGCGGATCGCCGTCAGCTTCGTATTGCTCGATCATCTTCTTGCCGCCGCCGGAGTATCCGGTGATCGACGACGCGGTCAGCAGCGCAGCCGACGACACCAGGCCGGCATCGACGAGAGGTCGCACGAGCAGGATGAAGCCGGTCGCGTGGCAGCCCGGATTGGCGATCCGCTTGGAGGCGCGGATGCGCGCGCGCTGGTCGGGGGCGAGCTCGGGCAGGCCGAACACCCAGTCGCTCGCCGTGCGATGCGCGGTGCTGGCGTCGATCAGGCAGGTCGACGGATTGGTGACGAGGGCAACGGCCTCGCGCGCCGCTGCATCGGGCAGGCAGAGGAAGGCGACGTCGGCCGCGTTCAGGAGCCGTGCACGTTCCTTCGGATCCTTGCGCAGGTCGGGTGCGGCGCGCAGGACTTCGACGTCGCTGCGGCGAGCGAGGTACTCGTTGATGCGAAGGCCGGTGGTGCCTTCCTGGCCGTCGACGAAGACGCGGGTCGCCATGATCGGTACTCGAGGGGGATCGACAGCATAAAGCACGGCGGCCATTCCTGCGCGCGGCTCGACTGCACCGACAATCGCGCTTCATGGCGACGAAGAAACCGAAGGGTCTCGGCATGGGGCTGGAAGCGCTCCTCGGCCCCCGCGTCGCCGACGTCGTCGCCGCGCCGGCCACATCCGACGGCGAGCCGCATACCCTTCCGCTCGACCAGCTCCAGCCCGGCCGCTACCAGCCGCGCACCCGGATCGACGAAGGCGCGCTCTACGAGCTCGCCGAGAGCATCAAGGCGCAGGGGGTGATGCAGCCGGTGCTGGTCCGGCCGATCGCGCCGACCGTCGCCGGCGGCGAGCGTCGCTTCGAGATCATCGCCGGCGAGCGGCGTTTCCGCGCCGCCCGACTCGCCGGCCTCGACGCCGTGCCGGTGCTCGTTCGCGATGTCAGCGACGAGGCCGCGGCGGCGATGGCGCTGATCGAGAACATCCAGCGCGAGGACCTGAATCCGCTCGAGGAGGCGCGCGGCCTGCGCCGCCTCACCGACGAGTTCGGCATGACCCACGAGGCCGCCGCCCGCGCCGTCGGCCGATCGCGCAGCGCGACGACGAACCTGCTGCGCCTCCTCAACCTGAGCGAGCCGGTGCAGCAGATGCTGCTCACCGGCGACCTCGAGATGGGGCATGCGCGCGCCCTGCTCGCGCTCGACGGCGCGCGCCAGATCATCGAGGCCAACGAGATCGTGGCCAGGAAGCTGAGCGTCCGCGACACCGAAAGGCGCGTCGGCCGGCTGGCCGCGCCGCCCTCGGGCGCGCCGCGAGCGCGCGCGAATCGTCAGAAAGGGCGCGATATCGACCGCATCGAACAACAACTGTCAGACGCGCTGTCGGCCCGCGTCGAGGTGCGCGTGAAGAAGCGCACGAGCAAGGGCGAGGCGGGCGAGATCGCGATCGCCTTCGCTTCCCTCGACGAGCTCAACGGCCTTCTGTCCCGACTCGGCCATGTTGCGCAGTAGTCGATGGCGCCACACGGCGCGCGCAACTTCGCACGCGCAGTCACCTAACTTAACGATCGCCCCGTCAACTCGAAACCAATTCGGCACGTTGCTTGCTAATCTCGAAGCGTCTGCAACGAGCAGCGCCGTGATTGCCCTGCAACTCGGCCTTTTGCCTGGAGCACGATGACCGAAGCTTGACCGACAGCAGCTGATTGCCAAGGAAAGCTCTGATGGCGCCCCGCCGGGCTCCATCAGAACTTCCCCGGACGACGAAGGCCACAAGCCTTCGGCGCCTCCTCGC
This sequence comes from Caldimonas sp., assembly GCA_039932815.1. Classification (GTDB taxonomy): domain Bacteria; phylum Pseudomonadota; class Gammaproteobacteria; order Burkholderiales; family Burkholderiaceae_C; genus Schlegelella_A. Next base: position 426 of record JBDTPG010000043.1, on the reverse strand, counting down.
CGCACAGGAGATCAGCATGGATGTCATCAGCAACTTTGCCGCGCGCTTCGAGCGCAGTCGCGAAGAAGAGCTGTCGATCGAAGACTACCTCGCGGAGTGCAAGCGCAATCCGCTGGCGTACGCCACCGCCGCCGAGCGCATGCTCAAGGCGATCGGCGAGCCGCAGATGGTGGACACGCGCAACGACACCCGGATGTCGCGCCTGTTCGCCAACAAGGTGATCAAGATCTACCCCGCCTTCGCCGAGTTCTACGGCATGGAGGACGCGATCGAGCAGGTCGTGAGCTACTTCCGCCACGCCGCCCAGGGCCTGGAGGAGAAGAAGCAGATCCTCTACCTGCTCGGCCCGGTCGGCGGCGGCAAGAGCTCGATCGCCGAGCGCCTGAAGCAGCTCATGGAGCACGTGCCGTTCTACGCGATCAAGGG
>JBDTPG010000042.1:0-17673 GCA_039932815.1 Caldimonas sp. | reverse complement strand
TGCTGAAGACGCCGAACCTCGGCCGCAAGTCGCTGAACGAGATCAAGGAAGTGCTGGCGTCGCGCGGGCTCACGCTCGGCGCTCGACTGGAGAACTGGCCGCCCCAAGGCCTCGACAAACGCTGACACTGACAGGAAAAACGGCCTGAAGGCCGTTCAAGGTGATGGCCCTTCGGGCCGTCGGTGCACCCGCCAGTACCTGACACGGCTGGCGGTCTACAACAGGAAAGGAAAGCACCATGCGTCACGGACACGGACTCAGAAAGCTCAACCGCACGAGCGAGCATCGCCTGGCGATGCTGCGCAACATGTGCGTCTCGCTGCTCCAGCACGAGGCGATCAAGACCACTCTGCCGAAGGCCAAGGAGTTGCGTCGCGTCGTCGAGCCGCTGATCACGTTGGCCAAGGAGCCGACGCTCGCCAATCGGCGCCTCGCGTTCGACCGCCTGCGCGATCGCGCCATCGTCACCAAGCTCTTTGCCGAGATCGGGCCGCGCTACCAGGCGCGTCCGGGCGGCTACACGCGGATCCTGAAGATGGGCTTTCGCGTCGGCGACAACGCGCCGATGGCGTTCGTCGAGCTCGTCGACCGGCCCGTGCCGGTCGAGACCGAAGCGGCCGCCGAAGCGTCCTGATCCCGTCGCGCCGGGGCCGCATGGCATGCCCGAGCCGCTTCTTCGCATCTCGCACCTGACGAAGAAGTTCGGCGACGCCACCGTCGTCGACGATCTCTCGCTCGAGATCATGCCGGGCGAATGCCTCGGCGTGATCGGCCCGAACGGCGCCGGCAAGACGACGACGATCCGTGTCTGCCTCGGCCTGTCGGGCCACGACGGCGGCTCGATCGAGGCGTTCGGCCTGCCGCTGCCCGAGCGCGTGCTCGACGCCAAGAAGCGGATCGGCGTCGTCACCCAGTTCGACAGCCTCGACCCCGACTTCACCTGCGCCGAGAACCTGCGCGTCTATGGCGCGTATTTCGGCTTGCCGCGCGCGACCATCGACGAACGCGTTCCCAGGCTGCTCGATTTCGCCGCCTTGCAGTCGAAGGCCGGGGCCAAGCCCGGCGAATTGTCGGGTGGGATGAAACGGCGCCTGTCGCTCGGCCGCGCCCTCGTCAACGATCCCGACCTGCTTCTTCTCGACGAGCCGACCACCGGTCTCGACCCGCAGGCGCGTCACCTGATGTGGGAGCGGCTGCAGAACCTGCTCCAGCAGGGCAAGGCCATCCTGCTCACGACCCACTTCATGGACGAGGCCGAGCGCCTGTGCGACCGCTTGATCGTCCTCGACCACGGCAGGAAGATCGCGGAAGGGACACCGAGGAAGCTCATCGCCGAGCACCTGGAGAGCGATGTCGTCGAGGTCTACGGCGACGGCGCGGCCGCGGTCGGCAAGGCACATGCGGCGCTCGCCGAACGCGTCGAGACGAGCGGCGAGACGGTCTTCTTCTACCTGCGCGACCCCAAGCGCCTGCTCGACGCGCTCGCCTCGAACCACGAGATCCGCTACCTGCACCGGCCGGCCAACCTCGAGGACCTGTTCCTGAAGCTCACCGGCCGCCAGATTCGCGATGACGCCTGAGCAGCCGACATGCTGACCTCGTTCTACGCGCCCCCGCACCTCACTGCCCGCTTCTGGCCGGTGGTGATGCGGAACCTCCTGGTCTGGAAAAAGCTCGCCGGCGCAAGCATCCTCGGCAACATCGCCGAGCCGCTGATCACGCTCGTCGCTTTCGGCTACGGTGTCGGCTCGCTGATCGGCCAGATCGACGGCCTGCCTTACATCGAGTACCTGGCCTCCGGCAGCGTCGCCGTCAGCGCCGCGCTCGCCGCCACGTTCGAGGCGCTCTACTCGGCGTATTCGCGCATGGCGGTGCAGAAGACGTGGGACTCGATCCTGAACGCGCCGATCGCGCTCGACGACATCGTCTTCGCCGAGATGCTGTGGGCGGCGATCAAGGCGCTGTTTTCGTGCGCGGCGATCCTGGTCGTCATCTTCCTGCTCGGCATCAGCCGCGCGCCGAGCATGCTGCTGGCGCTGCCGGTGCTCGGCCTGGCCGGAGTCACCTTCGCGTCGCTCGCCCTGATCTTCAATGCGCTCGCCAAGGGTTACGACTTTTTCACCTACTACTTCACCCTCGTCGTCACCCCCATGACCTTCCTGTCGGGTGTCTATTTTCCGATCGCGCAGATGCCGCCCTGGCTGCAGGGAATCGCCCAGGTGCTGCCGCTCAAGGCGGCCGTCGATCTGGTTCGGCCACTCGTTCTGGGCAACATTCCCGCCGATCCGCTCGGGCCGCTCCTGATCCTGACGGGATACGCGTGCAGCGGCTACTATCTGGCGCTGGTGCTCACCCGACGCCGGTTCTTCGGATAGCGGCCGTTTCGTAAGCCGCTGCCACCCGGCGCCGACCCACCCCCATGCAGGCACGACACCCCACCCCGGCCTCCGCCGCCTGGTCCTCGCCGGCGTCGATGGTGCTGCGCTTCGTGGCGGCTGGCGTGTTGCTGGCAATTGCCATCCTGCACCCTGCCCGCGCCGCCGAAGACGAGTTCCTCGAGCCCGAGAAGGCCTTCCAGTTCTCGGCCAAGCCGCACGACGCCCAGTCTGTCGAGGTGACGTTCGCGATCGCGCCCGGCTACTACCTCTACCGCGAGCAGTTCAAGTTCGCCGCCAACGGTGCGACGCTCGGCGTGCCCGACATCCCGCCCGGCAAGGTCAAGTACGACGAGACGTTCCAGAAGAACGTCGAGACCTATCGCAACGCGATCACGATCCTCGTTCCGGTCACCCAGGCCGGCGCGGAATTCCGGCTCGTGGTGACGAGCCAGGGCTGCGCCGACGCGGGCCTTTGCTATCCGCCGATGCAGAGCGCGGCGGCGATCGGGCTGTCCGGCTTCGGCGGCGCGGGCACGGCACGCGTCGAGCCGCCGCCGGGTTCGTCGCTGCCCGGCACCTCGCTGACTGCAACGTCTGCGCCTTCCGCAACCGGGTCGGAATCGAGCGGCATCGACGCCGTGCTGCGCAGCGGCTCGTTCTGGCCGATCGTCGGCGCGTTCTTCATCGCCGGCCTGCTGCTCTCGCTGACGCCGTGCGTGCTGCCGATGCTGCCGATCGTCTCGTCGATCATCGTCGGCCAGGCCGGCAGCGGGTCGGGCGCTGCGCTCGCCGGCGCCGGCGCGAGCGCCGGCAGCGGCTCCGTGGGCCTGTCGCGCCGGCGCGGTTTCGCGCTCGCGGCCTCGTACTCATTCGGCATGGCGGTCGTCTACACGGCGTTCGGGGTCTTTGCCGGCCTCGCCGGCGAGGGCCTCGCCGCGGCGCTGCAGAACCCTTGGGTGCTCGGCGCGTTCGCGCTCGGCCTGGTCGCCCTGTCGCTGTCGATGTTCGGCGTCTACAACCTGCAGATGCCGTCGTCGATCAGCTGCCGCATCAACGACGCGGCGCAGAAGCTGCCGGGAGGCCGGGTCGCGGGCGTGTTCGCCATGGGAGGCGTGTCGGCTCTGATCGTCAGCCCCTGCGTCGCGGCACCGCTCGCCGGCGCCTTGCTCTATCTCAGCCAGACGCGCGACGTCTGGCTCGGCGGCACCGCGCTCTTTTCGCTCGCGGCCGGCATGAGCGTGCCTCTGCTCCTCGTCGGCGCTTCCGCCGGGGCCCTGTTGCCGCGCGCGGGCGCGTGGATGGTCGAGGTCAAGGCCGCGTTCGGTGTGCTGCTGCTCGGCGTTGCGCTCTGGACGGTGCAGCCGATCCTGCCCGGGCCGCTGGCCCTCGCCTTGTGGGGCATGCTCGCCCTCGGCGCCGCGGCATTGCTGTTCATGCGCGCGCGCACCGTGGCGCCGGTCGCCCTGCCGGCGAGCGCGCCGCCGCGCCTGGGATGGCGCCAGGCGATCGCCGCGCTGCTCGGGCTGGTCGGCGTCCTCCAGGTCGTCGGCGCGGCCTCGGGCGCGACCGATCCGCTCCAGCCCCTGGCGCGCTTCTCGGCGCGCAGCGACATCGAAGGCTCGCCCGGGATGCCGCAGTTCCGGCGCGTCAAGAGCGTCGACGAGCTCGACGCCGTGCTGCGCAGCGCCGGCCGCCCCGTGATGCTCGACTTCTATGCCGACTGGTGCGTCTCGTGCAAGGAAATGGAGCGCTTCACCTTTACCGATCCGACGGTGCAGAAAAAGCTCGCAGGCGCGCTGCTGCTGAAGGCCGACGTGACCGCGAACAACGCCGACGACCGCGCGCTCCTGAAGCGCTTCAGCCTGTTCGGGCCGCCCGGAACGATCTTCTTCGACGCGAGCGGCAAGGAGATTCGCGCCGCCCGCCTGATCGGCTACCAGAACAGCCGCGGCTTCGTCGAGACCCTCGGCAAAGCAGGGCTCTGAGGGCTCTGCGCGACCACGGCGTGTTAAACTACGCCTTCCAGTCGCGAGGTGGAGCAGTCTGGTAGCTCGTTGGGCTCATAACCCAAAGGTCGCAGGTTCAAATCCTGCCCTCGCAACCACCGAACAGTGCCGTAGTGAACGCCAACCGAGAGGTTGGCGTTTCGCTTTCCGAACATCGATTCGCATGTCTACTGCCGCCGTCCCGGGTGCCCAGGCCGTCGCCGAGACGCGCGCCTGGGTCGAGCGCGCCGTCATCGGCCTGCAGCTGTGCCCGTTCGCCAAGGCGCCGCACGTCAAGGGGCAGGTGCGCTACGTGCACAGCGCGGTCACCGATGCCGAATCGCTGCTCGGCGCCCTGGTCGACGAGCTGAAACTGATCGCCGCCGAATCTCCGGATCGGATCGAGACGACGCTGATCGTCCATCCGCACGTCCTGACCGATTTCGAGGATCACAACGACTTCCTGGAGATCGCCGAGGCGGCGCTGGAGGCCCTCGACCTGGAGGGCGTGGTCCAGATCGCGAGTTTTCATCCGCACTACCTGTTCGCGGACAGCGCGCCGGACGACATCGCCAACGCGACCAACCGGTCGCCTCATCCGACGCTGCACCTGCTGCGCGAAGACAGTGTCGAGCGCGCGCTCGCGACGTTCGGCGAGCCGGCTTCGATCTACCAAGCCAACATCGCGACCATGGAACGGCTCGGACCCGACGGCTGGGCGGTGCTGCAGCGTCAGTGCCGCGACGCTGCCGAACGTGAGTCGTCATAGCGGGGGAGGCGACGCCGGCAGCGGCTGCAGCTGGCCGAGCAGCGTCGGGATCAGCTCGCTCACAGTCGGGTGGATGTGCACCGCCCGCTCGACGACCTTGTACGACGCGCCGGCGGCCATCACGTCGAGCAGCGAGTGGACGATCTCGTCGCCCTCGATGCAGAGCAGCGAGGCGCCGAGGATGCGCTCGCTCGCGGCATCGACGAGCACCTTCATGAAGCCCTGCGTCTCGCCGCGCTCCTTGGCGCGGCCGACGCGCGTCATCGGCATGACGCCGACGAGCGCCGGCTTGCCGCGCGCGCGCACCTCCGCTTCGCTCATGCCGACGCGGCCGAGCGGCGGGTCGATGAAGAGCGCGTAGGCGCTCAGGCGGTCGCTGACCTTTCGCTGGCCGCCGTGCAGCAGGTTGTCGGCGACGATCTGATGGTCGTTGAACGAGGTGTGCGTGAACGCACCGCGGCCGTTGGCATCGCCCAGCGCCCAGACGCCCCGGACGCCCGTTCGCAGCTCGTCGTCGACGACGATGAAGCCACGCGCGTCGGTGGCGATGCCGGCCTTGTCGAGACCGAGGTCGTCGGTGTTGGGTTTCCTGCCGACGGCGGCGAGCAGGTGGCTGCCTTCGACGACGCTCGCCCCGGCGCCGTCGCCGAACGACACGCGAACGCCGTGGCCGCCTTCGCCCGGCGCCACCTGCGCGCTGCGCACGGAGAAGTGGAAGGCGATGCCCTCGCGCTCCAGGATTGCCTGCACCTCGGCCGAGACCTCCCGGTCCTCGCGCGCGATCAGGCGATCGCCGTACTCGATCACCGTCACGCGCGCGCCGAAGCGGCGGTACATCTGCGCGAACTCGAGGCCGATGTAGCTGCCGCCAGCGACGATCAGATGTTCGGGCAGCGAGTCGACCGCCATCATCGAGACGTTGGTCAGCACCGGCACGCTGGCGATGCCGTCCCAGGCCGGAAGCACCGGCCGGCCACCGACGTTGATGAAGATCTGCGGCGCCTCCAGCCTGGCGCCTCCGACCTCGACCGCGTTCGGCGCGACGAACCGGGCATGCCCCCACACGAGCGTCAGTCCGGGGGTGTCGCCGATCCACTTCGTGAGCCCGCGGATCGAATCGGCGACGACGCGATCCTTGCGCGCCTTCACTGCCTTCATGTCGACGCTGATCGCGCCCTCGATGCGGACGCCGTAGTCCCCGGCGCGGCGGGCGACGTGGGCCGTGCGCGCGCTGGCGACGAGGGTCTTGGTCGGGATGCAGCCGTCGTTGACGCAGGTGCCGCCGAGGTGCTCGCGCTCGATCAGCGCCGTCTTCATGCCGGCCTGGGCCAGCTTGACGGCGAGGAACGGGCCGGCCTGGCCGCTGCCGATGACGATGGCGTCGTACGAAGTGGTCATGGGGGCCTCCCGGCGCGCGCGGCTTGCGTGGACTCGCATCATCGTCGCAAGCGAGGACCCTCGTCTTACGGCACGCGCGAAGGTTCCGGCGTCGCCGGCCGGCGCGGGCGCCCTGGGCCAGAATCCCGCCCATGCCGGCAGCTACCGCCTCTTCGCGCAAGGCCGCCGCCTGGATGGTTGGCTGGCTGTCGGCGATGGTCGTCATGGCGGTCGCGGGGCGCGAAGCGACGCGCACGCTGCACGTCTTCCAGATCATGGAGATGCGCTCGGTGCTCGGCTTCGTCCTGCTCTGGCCGCTGCTCCACGCCAGCGGCGGGCTCGCCGCGATGCGGACCGCGCGGCTCGGCCGCCACGTCGCGCGCAACGCCGTCCACTACGGCGCCCAGTTCGGCTGGTTCTTCGCCCTGACCCTGATCCCGATCGCCCAGGTCGTCGCGATCGAGTTCACGATGCCGATCTGGACCGCGTTGCTCGCGGTCGCCTTCCTCGGCGAGCGGCTCGGTGCGGCGCGGATCGTCGCGATCGTGCTCGGCCTGGTCGGCGTCGCGGTCATCGTCCGGCCCGGTATCGAGCACGTCGATCCCGGCCAGGTCATCGCCCTCGCCGCCGCGGTCGGATTCGCGATCTCGATCATCCTCGTCAAGTCGCTGACCGCGACCGAGAGCGTCGTCGCCATCATCTTCTGGATGCTCGTCGTCCAGTCGGCGATCGGCATCGTTCCCGCGGCGCTCGTCTGGCGCACCCCCACGGCCGCCGTCTGGCCCTGGATCGGCGTGATCGCCCTGTGCGGCACGTATTCGCACTACTGCATGACGCAGGCGCTGCGCCACTCCGATGCGATGATGATCGTGCCCATGGACTTCCTGCGCGTGCCGCTCACCGCGATCGCGGGCTGGCTCGTCTACAACGAGCGGATCGACCTCTACACCGTGGTCGGCGCCGGGTTGATCCTCGTCGCCAACCTGCTCAACCTGCGTCGGCCGACCCCGGCGCCGAAGGACCCTCGCTTGGCGACTTCTCCGTGAGCGCGATCCCGTTCAGTCCTGCCACCGCCGTCGCGGCGCCGCGCTGGCGCTGGCTGCCCGCGCCGGACACCTGGCGCTATCACGCGCTGCTGCTCGCGCTCGGCATCCTCGTCCTCGGCCCGCTCGGCGGGCTGACGGCGTCGTACATGAACTTCTCGATCGGCTTCTTCGTCGGCGGCCAGGTGCTCGCGGGCCTGCTCGGCTCGACCGTCACGTACGGCTACGGCGTCGATGGCAAGCACGGCGCGAACTACATCCAGACGGCAGCCGCGTCGGTCGCCGGCATGAGCGGCCTCGGCGTGCTGATCCAGGCCATGGTTTGGCTCGGCCTGCCGCAGCCGCCGATGTGGCAGATGGTGCTCTACATGATGTGCATCGGCATGTTCGGTGCCGGCATCGGCATGCTCTACACGCCGATCCTGGTCGATCGCATGAAGCTGGTGTTCCCGTCGGGCCTGGCGGTCGCCAACATCCTGCGCGCGCTGACCGACCCGGTGCTGCTGCGCCGCTCGGTGGCGCTGCTCGGCGGTGGCGTCGCGAGCGGCATCGTCGGCGGCATCGGCGCGGCGAAAATCGCGCTCCTCGGCACGATCGAGCTCTCGACCTCGACCTTCGGTGCCGGCATGGTCGTCGGCGCGCGTATCGGCCTCGCGGCGGTGACCGGCGGCGTCATCGGCATCGCCCTGAAGCCGTACTTCGTGTCGATCGGCTGGCTGCAGGCGGGCGATCCGCCGCGGAAGATCATGTTCCTGATCGCGCTTGGCTGGATCATGGGCGCGGCGATCGTCGACATGACGCTCATCGCCGGTCGTGCGCTGAAGCGCTGGCGCGAGACCGCGGCCGGTCCCGGCACCGCGGCCGATGCCGACGCCGAGGTCCAGGGCTGGCGGCGCGTGCACACCGTGCGGCTCGTCGTCTGGTCGATCTGCTGGGGCGCCGCCATCGTCGCCGTCGGCCACCTCGTGCTCGGCCAGCCGGTGCTCTACCTCCTCGTCGCCCTCGTGCTCGTCGGCGTCTTCGCCCTCGTCAACGGCATCTCGCTCGGCATCAGCGATTCGAACCCGATCTCGTCGGCGTTCGTCGTCTCCATCGTCATCCTGGCGGCGATCGGGCTCAAGGACCCGGCCGTCGGCCTGATGGCGGGCACCGTGCTCCTCGTCTCCACCAGCGTCGCCTGCGACATGCAGCAGGACCGCTCGACCGGAGCGCGGCTCGGCACCAATCGCGTCATGCAGTTCCGCTACCAGGTGGCGGGGATCTTCGTCGGCGCGCTCCTCGCCGTCGGCTTCGCGCGCCTCTTCATGGCCGCCTATCCGGTGCTGCTGCTCGATCAGACCGTGATGAGCGAGGGGCAGCAGCCGGCGCAATGGAACGCGGCCATGACGTTCAAGTTCGTCGGTATCCTGAAGAGCCTCACCGATGACAAGCCGTACCAGCGCACGGCGATCTGGATCGGCGTGGGCACGGGCCTCCTGATCGAGCTCGTCCGCAAGCTCTGGTTCGCGAGCGACCGCTGGCAGCGCTACAGGAAGACGCGCGCGGGCGGCGCGGTCGACTTCGTCCTCGATTCGACCGTGCTCTCGTCGCCTTACGCGCTCTCCTTCGGCGGCTTCGTCAACCTGGCGACGTCGCTCTGGCTCGGCGCGGGCGGCGTCGTCGCCAGCCTGATCGACGCGCGCGCCGCGCGCAGAAAGAAGCAGGGCCAGCCCGGCGACGAGGGCGCGCTGCCGTCCGACATGACCGGCACGTCGCTCTTCGGCGGCGGCCTGATCGCCGGCGACGCGCTCGCGGCGCTGGGCCTGGGCCTGATCGCGCTGGGCGCGCTCGTCGTCGCCTGAATCGGCGTGGAAGTTTCACGACGAAGTTGTTACTCCCTGGCACGCGTCCGCTCGACTAGATTGCCGACGCCATCCCACCGAGACGCATCATGAAATACGAAGGAAGCTGCCACTGCCGATCGATCGCCTTCACGGTCGATGGCGACATCGTGAGCGCGCTGGCGTGCAACTGCTCGATCTGCCGGAGAAAGGGCTCGCTGCTCTGGTTCGTTCCGCGCGATGCGTTGAAGCTCACGACGCCGGAGGACCGGACCAGCGTCTACACCTTCAACAAGCATCTCCTGAAGCATCGCTTCTGCCCGGTGTGCGGCATCCACCCTTACGCGGAGGGTCAGGACCCCAAGGGCAACGCGATGGCGGCGATCAACATCCGCTGCCTGGAGAATATCGACCTCGACTCGATTCCGGTCACCCACTTCGACGGGCGCTCGCGCTGACGCTCCGTTGCGCGGGAGCTGCGCCAGTTGTCACGAACCCGTCGCGGCGGCAAAACGCGCGCACGGCGTGGCACGATCGTCGATCGCGCATCGACGCGCTCGGAGCTCGACTCATGTTTTTCTTGCGCAAGCTCACCGGAATTGGCGCGTTCTCGCTGATCGCCGTCTTCGCGGTCGCGTCGCTCGCTCGCGCCGACACCGTGAACACGCGCGAGCGCCAGGTGCGCCAGATCGCGCCCGGCATCTACACGATCCGCCATGCCGATCCGACCGACGACTTTCCCGACGGCAATACCACCGTCGTGATCGGCGAACGCGAGGTGCTGGTCGTCGACACCTGCTACCTGCCTTCGAGCGCCGACGCCGACATCGCGCTCATCCGCGCCTGGACCGAGAAGCCCGTGCGCTGGGTGCTGAACACGCACTGGCACAACGACCACGTCGGCGGCAACCAGCGTTACCGGCTGGCGTGGCCCGGCGCCGACGTGGTCGGGCACGAGGAGACGCGCCGCATGATCGATGGCCGCGTGCCTTCCTACGTGCGGCGATTCATCGCGCCGGACTCGACCTTCGGCAAGCAGCGCGAGACCCTTCGGCGCACCGCCGAGACCGGCGTCGACGAAAAAGGGGCGCAGGTCGACGCTGCCGCGCGCCGCGCCGCGGCCGCCTCGTTGGCCAAGCTGGAGCAAGCGGCGCGTGAGTTCGCGGCCATCGCGATCGAGCCGCCGACGGTCACCTTCGAGAGCTCGCTCCGCATCGACCTCGGCAACCGGGTCGTCGAGCTCAAGCACCTCGGGCGCGGCAACACCGGCGGCGACGTCGTCGCCTGGCTGCCGGCCGAGCGCATCCTGGTCGCCGGCGACCTCGTCGACCACCCCGTCCCCTACGCGTTCGCCGGCTATCCCAGCGACTGGGTCGGCACCCTCGATCGCCTCGCCGCGCTCGATCCTGCGCTGGTCGTGCCGGGGCACGGCGAGGTGCTGCGCGGCAAGGGCTACATCGAGCGCGTCGCCGCCTTGATCCGCGGCATCCGCCAACAGGTCATCGAGCTGCTCGAGAAGAACGGCGGCGGCTTCCCGCTCGAGGAGGTGCACAAGGCGATCGATCTCGGCGAGGCGAGGCGCGCCTTCGCCGGCGACGACGCCGACAACCGCGAGTTCTTCGATGCCTCGATGACGAGTCTCATCCGCACCTTGCACGCCGAGGTCCGCGCGCGCTGAGCCGCCGCGGGCGTCGTCCTTCGTCGGAACAGCGCCGCGCCCTTCGCTCGCGCTACTTGCCTGCGGCCGCCGTCCCGGTGAAGCGGGCTGCGTAGTAAGCCAGCGTGTCGAGGTCCTCGGGCGATACCTCGCTTACCGCCCCGATCATCGCCATCGTGTAGCCCGGTCGGGTTCCGGACTTGAATCCGCGCAGGCTGTCGCGCAGGTACTCTTCGCGCTGGCCGGCAATGCGAGGCACCTGCTGGCCGCCGGCGAAATCGGCGCCATGACAGAACGTGCACTTGTGCTGGTCCGCAAGTGCCTGGCCGCGACTCATTCGCGCCGGATCGGCCGGCGTCGACGGTGGCGGCGGCGGCACGGGTGGCAAGGTATCGATGAACGACGAAAAGCCGCGCAGGTCATCGTCCTTCAAGGTCTTGGCGACGGCGGTCATCGCTTCGTTGGCGCGACGCCCTTCGCGAAACAGGAACAGCTGCGTGATCGCATAGAAGCCGTGCTGGCCGGCGAGCGCCGGCGTGCCCGGGATCTCGCTTCGCCCGTTGGCGCCGTGGCAGGCCGCGCAGAGCGAGGCGAAGCGCTGTGCGTATTGCGCGTTGGCGGCGGCTGACGCGCCATGGGTCGGCGCGGCCGGCTTGCCCGCGGTCTTCGCTTTTGCGGCTGGCTTCGGGGGGCTGCCAGAACCGCCGGCCGACTGTGCGCCGACGCTGCCCGCGACCAGGGCCGACGTCAGCGCGACGGCGAACCACGCAAAGCGTGGCCGCCGTGCCATCGCCTCACTTGCCGTAGCTGATCCGATAGATCGCACCGGCATGGTCATCGCTCACGAGCAGCGAGCCGTCCTTCATCACGTGGAAGTCGACCGGCCGGCCCAGGTAGCCGTTGTTCTCGACGAAGCCGGTCATGAACGGCTCGACGCGGGCGCCGCCCTTGCCGTCGGGCCAGGCGACCGAAACGTCGGCGTACTTCTTGGTCCGGTTCCACGGGCCGTGGCGGGCGATGAACATCGCGCCCTGGTACTTCGCCGGGAACATCTTGCCGGTGTAGAACTTCAGGCCGAGCGAACCGGCGTGCGGCCCGAGCAGCGCGGCCGGCTTGACGTAGTCGTCGCACGACTTGCCCCAACCGAACTCGGGGTCGGGCATGTTGCCCTGGTGGCAGTACGGAAAGCCGAAGTGCTGCTTGCCCGGCTGGGTGAGATGGTTGAGCTCGTCGTTGGGGAATTCCTCGCTCAGCCAGTCGCGGCCGTTGTCGGTGAACCAGAGGTCGCCGGTCTTCGGATCGAAGTCGAAGCCGACCGTGTTCCGAACGCCGGAGGCCAGCGTTTCCATGCCGGTGCCGTCGAGGTTCATGCGATAGATCTTGCCGTACTCGCCGGGATCGCAGATGTTGCACGGCGCGCCGATCGGGATGTAGAGCTTGTCATTCTTGATGCGCAGGAACTTCCAGCTGTGGTCCTCGCCGCCCGGCAGCTTGTCGTAGATCACCTTGGGCTCGCCCGGCTTGTCGAGGTTGTCCTCGATGTTGTCGTAGCGATAGATCTTGGTGTTCGTCGCGACGTACAGGTTGCCCTTGCTGTCGAACGCGATGCCGGCCGCCATCGGCAGCTTGTCGATGATCACCTTGGGCTCGCGCTTGCCGGGCGCAAACGCATACACCTTGTTGCCGACGAAGAGGGTGCTGACGATGATGGTGCCCTTCGGGCCCTCGCGGATCTCGCGCGCGTCGAGCACGCCCGAGGCCCAGGTCTCGACCTTGAAGCCGGGCGGAAGCTTGAACTTCTTGGTCGGCAGCGATTCGGCTGCGGTCGGGATCGGGAACGCCGGCACCGGCGCCATCTTCATGGCGGTGTCGGTCTTGGGGCGGCCCTTGGCCCAGCCCGGCTCTGGGGCCGGTGGCTGCTGGGCGACTGCGACGCTGGCCGCACACAGCGCGGCCAGCGCGACGAACGCGCGTATCTGAAGCATGCTGGTCTCCTCTTGTTGTGGCGCCTGCCGAGGGGCGGGGCCGGCTCATTCTCTAGCAAAGCGGTCGCGGGCGTGCGCCACGCGCCGGCGTTGCTGCAACGCAGGCGGAGGGGGGCGGCGATGCCCGCCCCGCGGCGCCGCCATTGAAGGCCGCGGCAGCGCACCCACATGCGCGCGATGCCGCTGCAGGCGATCTCGCTCCTCCTCCACGCCTTCGTCGGCTGGCGCCTCGTTCCGGCACTCGGCTCGGTCCCGGCCGGCGTGGCGCTCGCCGCCGTCCTCGCCGTGTCGGCGCTGACGCTGCCCTATGGCCTCGGTGCCCGCCGCGGCGCCACGGGTCGGCGCGCCGCGCTGCTCTCGTGGGTCGGGCTCCTCGGCATGGGCCTCTTCTCGTCGCTGTTGGTTCTCACCGTCGCGCGCGACCTCGTTCTCCTCGCCGGCGTCGCGGCCAACGCGATCCGCCCCGACACGATCGACCTGGCGTCTCTCGTCGTCCCGTCGGCGCGCGCGGCCGCCATCGCCGCCGCAGTCGTGACGCTGTGGGGCTTCGTCAACGCCCGCCGGACCGCGCCCGTCGTGCGCGTCGACGTGCCGATGGCCGGCCTCCCGGCGGCCCTCGACGGCTTCACGATCGCCCAGATCAGCGACGTCCACGTTGGCCCGACGATCAAGCGGCCGTTCGTCGAAGCGATCGTCGCCTCCGTCAACGCGCTCGACGCCGACCTGGTCGCGATCACCGGCGACCTCGTCGACGGCTCGGTCGACCAGCTGGCCGACGACGTCGCGCCGCTGGCCGGCCTGCGCTCGAAGGAAGGCGTCTTCTTCGTCACCGGCAACCACGAGTACTACTCGGGCGCCGACGCCTGGGTGCGCGAGTTGCGCCGCCTCGGCCTGCGCGTGCTCGTCAACGAGCATGTCGTCGTCCGGCGCGGCGATGCCCGGCTCGTCGTCGCCGGCGTGAGCGACTTCAGCGCCGCTCACTTCGATCGGGCCCGCGCAAGCGACCCGGCCGCGGCGCTCGCGGGCAGCCCCGCCGGCGCGCTGCGCCTGCTCCTCGCGCACCAGCCGCGCAGCGCCGCCGCAGCCGAAGCAGCGGGGTTCGACCTGCAGCTCTCCGGCCACACCCACGGCGGCCAGTTCCTGCCCTGGAACTTTCTCGTCCGCTTGCAGCAGCCCTTCACGGCGGGGCTGCATCGCTGGCGCCGCATGTGGGTCTACACGAGTCGCGGCACCGGCTACTGGGGCCCGCCGAAGCGCTTCGGCGCCCCTTCAGAGATCACGCTGCTGCGGCTGGTGGCCCTGTCGGCGCCGGCAGCGCACGACGTGGCGCCCGGCTCGCCTGTGGCCGTCACCCTGCCGGCCGGCTGAGAAGACGCCGCGATTTACAATTCACAGGTTTTGGCCGGCCAGCCGCCGCCGCGCATCGAGAGGAATCCCACCGTGTTCATTTCCGAAGCTTTCGCGCAGGCCGCTCCCGCGGCCACCGGCGCCGCCGACGGGCCGCTGGGCCTGGGCGGGCTGGGCGGCATGCTGCCGCTCGTCCTGATGTTCGTGGTGCTCTACTTCGTCATGATCCGGCCGCAGATGAAGCGGCAGAAGGAACACAAGGCGATGATCGACGCGCTGGCCAAGGGCGACGAGGTCGTCACCTCCGGCGGCGTTCTCGGCAAGGTGTCGAAGATGGGCGATACCTTCGTCGGCGTCGAGATCGCGAGCGGCGTCGAGATCCAGGTCCAGCGCTCGGCCGTCGTCCAGGTGATGCCCAAGGGCACGGTCAAGTGACCGGTCGCTCGGGCTCTTGCGCTGACGGAGGTCGGCCGTGAACCGGTATCCGGTCTGGAAGTACGGGGTGATGCTGATCGCGCTGCTGGTCGGCCTGATCTACACGCTGCCCAACCTGTTCGGCGAAGCGCCCGCGGTCCAGGTGTCGAGCGGCAAGGTCACTGTCAAGCTCGACCCGACGCTTGCGCCGCGCATCCAGGACATCTTGGCGAAGGCTTCCCTCAAGCCCGACTTCGTCCAGTACGACGGCAATTCGGTCAAGGCGCGCTTCGCCGACCTCGATGCCCAGCGCAAGGCCAAGGACGCGATCGGCGCCGCGCTCAACCCCGACCCGAACGACCCGACCTACATCGTCGCGCTCAACCTGCTGTCGCGCTCGCCGCGCTGGTTGACGGCACTGCACGCGCTGCCGATGTACCTGGGCCTCGACCTGCGCGGCGGCGTTCACTTCCTGATGCAGGTCGACATGAAGGCGGCCTTGACCAAGAAGGCCGACTCCGCGTCCGGCGACGTGCGAACGTTGCTGCGCGACAAGAACATCCGCCACACCGGCATCGCCCGCGACGGCAACGGCGTCGTCGTCCGCTTCCGCGACCAGCCGACGCTGGCCGCGGCCCGCACGGTGCTGCTCGACCAGCTGACCGATTTCGACTGGGTCGAGAGCCAGGAGGGCGTCGACTGGAAGCTCGCCGGCACCCTGAAGCCCGACGCCGCCAAGCGCGTCCAGTCGGCAGCGATCACGCAGAACATCACGACGCTGCACAACCGCGTCAACGAGCTCGGCGTCGCCGAGCCGGTGATCCAGCAGCAGGGCGCCGACCGCGTCGTCGTCCAGCTGCCGGGCGTGCAGGACACGGCCAAGGCCAAGGACATCATCGGCCGCACCGCGACGCTCGAGATGCGCATGGTCGACGACAGCAGCGAGGCGCGCCTGGCCGAGACCGGCGCCGGCCCGGTGCCGTTCGGTTCCGAGCGCTATGTCGAGCGCGGCGGCCAGCCGGTGGTCGTCAGGCGCCAGGTGCTCATCACCGGCGAGAACCTCACCGACGCGCAGCCCGGCTTCGACGGCCAGAGCCAGGAGCCCGCGGTGCACCTCTCCGTCGACGCGCGCGGCGCGCGCATCATGCGCGACGTCTCGCGCGACAACATCGGCAAGCGGATGGCGATCCTGCTGTTCGAGAGGGGCAAGGGCGAGGTCGTGACGGCGCCGTTCATCCGCGGCGAGCTCGGCAGCCGCTTCCAGATCTCCGGCCGCATGAACACGGCCGAGGCCAACGACACGGCCCTCCTGCTGCGCGCCGGCTCGCTGGCCGCACCGATGGAGATCATCGAGGAGCGCACGATCGGGCCGAGCCTCGGCGCCGAGAACATCGACAAGGGTTTCCGCAGCGTCATCTACGGCTTCTGCGCGATCGCCCTGTTCATGTGCGTCTACTACCGGCTGTTCGGCATCATCTCGACGATCTCCCTCGCCGTGAACCTGCTCCTGCTGATCGCCGTGCTGTCCATGCTGCAGGCGACGCTCACGCTGCCGGGCATCGCCGCGATCGCGCTCACGCTCGGCATGGCGATCGATTCCAACGTGCTGATCAACGAGCGCATCCGCGAGGAGCTGCGCGGCGGCGCCAACCCGCAGGCGGCGATCAACACCGGCTACGAGCGCGCCTTCGCGACCATCCTCGACTCGAACGTGACGACGCTGATCGCCGGCCTGGCCCTGCTCGCCTTCGGCTCGGGCCCGGTGCGCGGCTTCGCGATCGTCCACTGCCTCGGGATCATGACCTCGATGTTCTCGGCGGTGATGTTCTCGCGCGGCCTCGTCAACTTCTGGTACGGCCGTCAGAAGCGCCTGAAGGCGGTCTCGATCGGCCAAGTCTGGAAGCCGGCGGCCAGCGTCCCGGCCGAGACCTGACCGACCCACCGATCGCATCCAGAGAGACCGAACCCAGATGGAGTTCTTCCGCATCCGCCGCGACATCCCGTTCATGCGGCATGCGCTGGTGTTCAACGTCATCTCCTTGCTGACGTTTCTCGCTGCCGTCTTCTTCCTCGCCACGCGCGGCCTGCACTTCTCGATCGAGTTCACCGGCGGCACGGTGATCGAGACCCAATACGCGCAGCCGGCCGACATCCCCAAGGTGCGCGCCGCCGTCGAGGGGCTCGGCCTCGGCGACGTCCTCGTCCAGAACTTCGGCAGCTCGCGTGACGTGCTGATCCGCGTGCCGCTGCGCGGCGACATCAAGAAGGAAGACCTGGTCGCGCGGGTCTTCGGCGAACTGTGCAAGTCCGAGGGCGGCAGCGTCGTCGCGCGCGAGGGCGCGGTCCAGCAGGGCGGCCAGTCGGCGTCGCGCCAGGCGTGCGCATCGACGGCGTCGAGCGGCGTTGCCGCGGCCGAGCCGGTGCGCCTGTCGCGCAGCGAGTTCGTCGGGCCGCAGGTGGGCCGGGAGCTCGCCGAGGACGGTGCGAAGGCGCTGGCCTTCGTCGTCATCGGCATCATGATCTACCTCGCATTCCGATTCGAGTGGAAGTTCTCGGTCGCGGCGATCGTCGCCAACCTGCACGACGTCATCATCATCCTGGGCTTCTTCGCGTTCTTCCAGTGGGAGTTCTCGCTCTCGGTGCTGGCCGCGGTGCTCGCCGTGCTCGGCTATTCGGTGAACGAGTCGGTCGTCATCTTCGACCGGATCCGCGAGACCTTCCGGCGCTTTCGCAAGCTCAACACGCACGAGGTCATCGACCACGCCATCACCAGCACCATCAGCCGCACCATCATCACGCACGGCTCGACCCAGATGATGGTGCTGTCGATGCTGGTCTTCGGAGGCCAGACCCTGCACTACTTCGCCATCGCGCTGACGATCGGCATCCTGTTCGGCA
>JBDTPG010000041.1:0-17734 GCA_039932815.1 Caldimonas sp. | reverse complement strand
GCCCCTATCCTCGGGCCATGCTGCGTCAGTCAGCCTCCAGCCTCGCCATCGACACTCTCGGCCGTGGCCTGTTCGAGATCACTCGCCCGGTGCTGGCCTGGGTCGGCGAGCTCGGCGTGCAGAGCGGTCTGGTGACGCTCTTCATCCGCCACACCTCGGCCAGCCTTCTCGTCCAGGAGAACGCCGCGCCCGAGGTGCGCGCCGATCTCGACCGCTTCTTCGCCCGCCTCGTCGCCGACGGCGACTCGATCTTTCGTCATCGCGACGAGGGCTTCGACGACATGCCGGCGCACGTGCGCTCGGCGCTGACCGCCGTGCAGCTGTCGATCCCGATCGTCGACGGGCAGCTCGCCTTGGGCACCTGGCAGGGCATCTACGTCTGGGAGCATCGCCTCAAGCCGCATCGGCGCGAGATCGCACTCCATTTCGTCGGCGAATGAAGATCCCGTCCGGCAAGAACGCGTTCGTCGCGATCGGCGACCGCGAGGTCAAGCTCAGCAACCTCGACAAGCCGTTCTGGCCCGCGCTCGGCATCGCCAAGCGCGACCTTCTGCAGTACTACGTCGACGTCGCCCCCGTGCTGCTGCCGCACCTCACCGACCGCGCCATGGTGATGAAGCGCTATCCCGACGGTGCCGAGGGCGAGCCGTTCTTCATGAAGCGCGCGCCTTCGCCGCGGCCGCCGTGGATCGAAACCTGCGCGATCACGCACGGCTCGGGCAGCGTGATCGACTTCCCGATGATCCAGGACCTCGCGGCGCTGCTCTGGGTCGTCAACCTCGGCTGCATCGACCTCAACCCCTGGTACGCGCGCTGCGACGACGTCGACCGGCCCGACTATCTGCACTTCGACCTCGACCCGGTGCCCGAGGCGACGTACGCCGGCGTCGTCGAGACGGCGCAGCTCGTTCGCGCCGGCCTCGTCGGCTTCGGCATGGCGCCGATCGTCAAGACCAGCGGCTCGAAGGGACTTCACGTCTACGTGCCGATCGTGCGCGGGCCGACGCAGAAGGAAGTCTGGAGCTTCGCCAAGCGCTTCGCCTTCGATCTCGCCGCCCTGCGCCCCGACGTGGTCACCGCCGAATACCGGATCGCCAAGCGGCCGGCGGGAAGAGTCCTGGTCGACTACAACCAGAACGCCTGGGGCCGCACGCTCGCCTCGGCGTACTCGCCGCGGCCGCGGCCGCTCGCCACCGTCTCGGCACCGATCACCTGGGACGAGCTCGACGGCGGCGCTCGCATCGAGGACTTCGACCTCTTCGACATGCCGGCGCGCATCGCCGCCGTCGGCGACCTGTGGTCGCCCCTGCTCGCGACCTCGGGGCGCTTCGATCTCGTGCCGCTGCTGGCCGCGATTCGCTGATGCTTCGCTAGCGGGCGAGGGTCGAATCGCGACCGAGCAGCCCGGTCAGCGTCGTGAGCAGCTTGTCGAACTCGGCCGGCTTGACCAGGTGCTCGTCGAAGCCGGCGTCGAGCGCGCGCCGGCGATCCGGGCCGCGGCCGTAGCCGGTGAGCGCGATCAGGACGATCCCGCGCGTTCGTGGATCGGCGCGCAAGGCGCCGGCGAGCTCGTAGCCGTTCATCGTCGGCAGGCCGATGTCGAGGATTGCCGCCGCCGGCAGGAAGCGGTCTAGCAGGCCCAGTGCCGTCTCGCCATCGCCCGCCGTCTCGACCTCGTTTCCCTCGAGGCGAAGGACGAGCGCAAGCGACTGCGCGGCATCGTCGTTGTCGTCGACGACCAAGATGCGAGTCGGCCGTGGAGCCGCCGAAGGCGCCGCGGCGATCGCCGTCGGCGCTTGCGCCGCCGTTCCCTCGGCGATCGGCAGGGTGACCGTAAAGCACGCGCCGCGGCCGCTGCCTTCGCTCTCGACGGCGATCGTACCGCCGTGCAGCGCGACCAGGTTGCGCGCGATCGCCAGGCCGAGCCCGAGGCCGCCGCTCGCCCGCTGCAGCGCCTGCTCGCCCTGCACGAAGCGGTCGAAGATGCGCGGCGCCAGCTCGGCCGGAATGCCGACGCCCTCGTCCTCGACCACGAGGGACGCGGTGTCGCCTTGGCGCGCCAGGGTGATCGCGATCGCCTGATCGGGTGCCGAGAACTTGGCTGCGTTGGTGATCAGGTTGCAGACCACCTGGGTCAGCCGCACCGGGTCGCCGTGGACCCAGACCGCGGCGTCGGGCAGATTCACCTCGGGCGGCTGGCGCCGGCCCTGCAGCACGGGCTCGGTGAGCTCCAGCGCACGCGAGATCACGTCACGCAGGTCGACGCGCTGGCGGCGCAGCTCGATCTTGCCCGACGTGATGCGCGAGACGTCGAGCAGGTCGTCGACCATGCGCTCGAGGTGCGCGACCTGGCGCTCGATGATGCGCCGCTCGCGCCCTTCGCCGGCACCGTCGCGGCGCGCCATCACTTCGAGCGAAGTGACGATCGGCGCGAGCGGGTTGCGCAGCTCGTGGCCGAGCATCGCGAGAAACTCGTCCTTGGCGCGGTTGGCGACTTCCGCCTCGCGCAGCGCGTCGCGCGACTCGCCGAACAGGCGGACGTTGTCGAGCGCGAGAGCCGCGCGCTGCGCGAGCTCGCCGATCAGCGCGCCGTCCTCCTCGCCGAAGCGGCGTCCCGACAGGGACTGCAGCGCGCACATCGCGCCGATCGTGCGGCCGCGCGCGATCAGCGGCACGACGCAGGCGGCGCGGATGCCGAAACCTTCGACGAAGCTCCGAAAGGTCGGATCGGTGAACTTCTCGGCGTCGCTCGGCTCGAGGTTGGCGAAAAAGGTCTGGCCGGTCGCGACCGCCCACGCGAACGAGCCGGACGATTCGGGCGTCGAGACGTTCTCGCTCACGAAGGCGAGCATCTCGGCTTCGCGCACCGGATCGACGTGATGGGTGAGCTTTCTCTGCAGCACCCCCTTCCTGTCGAGCAGGTCGATGCGACAGATGTCGGCGATGCCCGGCACGATCACCGAGGCGATCGCCGCCAGCGTCGTTTCTTCCTCGAGCGAGCGCGAGAGCAGCGCGCCGGCGCTGACGAGCTGCTGCAGGCGCGCCTGGGCGCGCTCGGCGCTGGCGCGCGCCTGCCGTTCGGCGTCGAGCAGCCTCTCGCGCTCGGCCTCGCCTTGCGTGCGCAGCGCGGCGGCGGCGACGAGCGCGTCGGAAACCGCTTCGAGCTCGACCAGGCCGGCCTTCGCGTCCTCGATCGGCGCACCTCGGCCGAGGGCCGAGGCGGCGTCGCGCAGGCGCGCGATCGGCGTCGCGATGCTGCCCGATAGCAGCCAGGCGGCGACGCTGCCGAGGCCGAGCGAGAGCAGGATGCCGCCGCCGTAGGCGAGCGCGGAGTCGCGCAGCGCGCCGGTCTCGACGGTCGAGGGCACCCCGAGCGCGACCACCCACTGCGTAGAGCGCACGCGCGCCAGCGCCGTGTGGACGGTCGCGCCTTCGATGGTCGACGTCCACCCGACCGCCTCGTTCCTGTCGCCCAGCCCGGCGATCAGCGTCTGCAGGGAAGGCGTTGGCTGCGTGCCGAGATAGCGGTCGTGGTCGCGGGAGCGCGCGACGCGGACGTTCCTCGAGTCGAAGACGGAGACGATCCAGTCGTTTGGCACGCGCTGCTCGTCGACCACGCGCAGGATCGCTTCCGGCCGGACGATCGCGGTCAGCACGTAGCGCAGCTTGCCGTCGCGCTCGACCGGCACGCGCACCGGGATGCCGAGGTTGCCGCGCGGGCCGCGGGCAAGAGGGCCGACCACCGGGGCGTTCGTTCGCACGACCTCGGCGATGCTGTCGGGCTGCGTGGCGGCCGGCGGGCGGGCGCTCAACTCCGTGCCGGTCGTGAACAGCGCCACGCCGTCGGGCGACGCGACCAGGACGCCGCGCCATTCGGGCCGCTTCGCCAGGACGCGCCGCGCCAGCGCCTGCGCGCCGGCGAGATCGAGTTGGTCGGAGTCGCCGAGAGACTCGGAGAGCGCGAGCGACTGCAGCGCCGAGATCGTCAGGCGAAGCTCGGTGTCGACGCCGGTGGCGAGCGCCCGCGCCAGGTTGCTCGAAGACTGCTCGGTCTGGAGGCGCTGCTGCTCGAGCAGCGCGTGCAAGGCCACGCCCGACATCAGGGCCAGCGGCAGGATCGCGACCGCCCCGAGCAGCAGCAGACGGCGGCGAAGCGGAACCGGGCGCATCGGACGAGCGGCGCGCTAGCCGCGCGTCAAGCGCAGACCAGCGTCCAGGAGAAGCACTTCGCCGGTCGTCTTGGCGGCCTTGACGCCGAGGAACCATGCCGCCTCGGCGACGTCGTCGGGCGTGATCACCGCGTCGAGCGCGGAACGGGCGCGATAACCCTCCACCGTCGCCGCGTAACGCTCCGCACCCAGCCCTTTCTGCAGCCATGGCGTCTCGACCAGCCCCGGCGCGATCGCGTTGACGCGGATCGACGGACCGAGCGAGCGCGCCAAGCCCATCGTCAGCGCGTTGAGCGCGCCCTTGCTCGCCATGTAAGCGAGCGACGAGCCGGTGCCCATCAGCGAGGCGATCGACGAGATGTTGACGATGGCCGCACCGGGCTGGCGGCCGAGCATCGGCGCGAAGGCGCGCACCATCTGGAAGGCGCCGATGACGTTGACCGCGTAGATGCGCTGGAAATCGTCGCCGTCGAGGCCGTCGAGGTCCTTGGCGGCGACGAACTTGGTCGTCCCGGCGTTGTTGACGAGGACGTCGGCGCGGCCGAAACGAGCCTCGACCAGGGTGGCCAGACGCCGGCAGTCGGCATCGTCGGCGACGTCGGCCTTGGCCACCAGCGCCTCGACGCCGAGCGCGCGGCACTCGTTCGCCACGGCTTCGGCCGGCGCCGCGTCGCGTGAGTAGTTGACGACGACGTTCCAGCCGTTTTTCGCGTACAGCCGCACCGTCGCGGCACCGATGCCCGACGACGACCCGGTGACGATCGAGACCTTGCGTTGCTCGCCCACGCCCTTGCTCCTTGCGGCTGCGGCCGCGGTGTTTCGATTGGCGCCCTCTCTGCGCGCCGTCAGCCCGCGGCCGGCGCGCGGCGGGCTTCTGCCATCTGCTTGCGCCGGATCTCGCCCTGGCGCTCGAACATCCAGCCCGGGTACTCGGCCGGCAGCCGGCTGACGTCGCCGAGGCGTGCCAGTTCGCCGGCGTCGAACGCGACGCGGGTGGCGCCGATGTTGTCGGCGAGCTGCTCGGGCTTCTTCGCGCCGATGATGACGCTCGTCACCGCCGGCTGGTGCAGCAGCCAGGCGAGCGCGATCTGCGCCACCGAGGCGCCGCGCGCGGCGGCGATCTCGCGCATGACGTCGATCGCGTCGTAGGCGCGCTCCTTGTCGACCGGCGGAAAGTCGAACGCGGTGCGGCGGCTGCCCGCTTCGGCCTGCCGGTCGCGGCCGTACTTGCCGCTCAGGAAACCGCCGGCGAGCGGGCTCCAGACCATCAGGCCGAGGCCCTCGCTCTGCAGCATCGGCACCAGCTCGCGCTCGAGGTCGCGGCCGGCGATCGTGTAGTACGCCTGCAGGCTCTCGAAGCGCGCCAGGCCGAGCCGTTCGGAGATGCCGAGCGCCTTCATGATCTGCCACGCCGCCCAGTTCGAGACGCCGACATAGCGCACGTGGCCGTGCTCGACCATCGTGTCGAGGGCGCGCACGGTCTCCTCGATCGGCGTCGCCGAGTCGAAGCCGTGGATCTGGTAGAGGTCGACGTGATCGAGCTGGAGGCGGCGCAGGCTCTCCTTCAGCGCCGAGACGATGTGGCTGCGCGTCGCGCCGCGCATGTTGGCGCCCGGCCCGGTCTCACCGAACGCCTTGGTCGCGACGACGACGCTCTCGCGCGGCACCTTCAGGTTCCTGAGCGCTTGGCCGGTGATCTCTTCCGAGCGACCGCCCGCGTAGACGTCGGCGGTGTCGATGAAGTTGATGCCGGCGTCGATCGCGCTGCCGACGATCTGCTCGGCCTCGCCTTGCTGCAGGCGGCCGATCCGGCCCCACATGCCCTCGTCGCCGCCGCCGAAGGTCATGGTGCCGAGGCAGAGCTCGGAAACGAAGAGGCCGGTGCGGCCGAGCGGATTGAGCTTCAACGGGTACTCCTTTCAACGCGCGCCGAAGGCCGCGTTCTCGAACAGATCCTTGAACTCGCGCGGCTGCGAGCGCCAGTACTGGGGCGGTGCGGCGACGCGCGCGCCGAGCCTGGCCGCGGCGTGCCACGGCCAGCGCGGGTCGTACAGCATCGCGCGGGCGAGCGACACGGCATCGGCTTCGCCGCCGGCGATGATCGCTTCGGCCTGCTCGGCCTCGGTGATCAGGCCGACGGCGATCGTCGGCAGGCCGACCTCGGCCTTGACGCGCTGCGCGAACGGCACCTGGTAGCCGGGGCCGAGGGCGATCTTCTGCTGCGGCGAGACGCCGCCGCTCGAGACGTGGATCGCCGCGCAGCCGCGCGCCTTGAGCGCCTGCGACAAGGCGACCGTGCCCTCGATGTCCCAGCCGCCCGGCACCCAGTCGGTCGCCGAGATGCGCGCCCAGACCGGCTTGTCGGCCGGGAACGCGGCGCGGACGACATCGAAGATCTCGAGCGGAAAGCGCATCCGGTTCTCGAGGCTGCCGCCGTAGGCGTCGCTGCGCCGGTTGGCGATCGGCGAGAGGAACTGGTGCAGCAGGTAGCCGTGCGCGGCATGGATCTCGAGGCCGTCGAGGCCGAGCCGGGCGGCGCGGCGCGCGCAGGCGGCGAAGTCGGCGCGGATCTTCTCGAGGCCGGCCGCATCGAGCGCCACCGGCGGCTCTTCGGCCGGCGCGTGCGGCAACGCGGACGGCGCGACGGCGCGCCAGCTGCCCGGCTCGCCGAGCGGAACCTGCGCACCGCCTTGCCACGGCGCGCGGCTCGATGCCTTGCGGCCGGCGTGGGCGAGCTGCATGCCGATCCGGATCGGCGCGTGCTCGCGCACCGCGCCGAGCACGCGCGCCAGTGCCGCTTCGTTGGCGTCGCTGTAGAGGCCCAGGTCGCCAGCGGTGATCCGCCCTTCGGCCGAGACCGCGGTCGCCTCGACGATCAGGAGGCCCGCACCGGACAGGGCGAGGTGGCCGAGATGGATCAGGTGCCAATCGCCGGCCGAGCCTTCGCTCGCCGAGTACTGGCACATGGGCGCGATGATGATGCGGTTGGCGAGTGCGAGCGCGCCGATCTGCAAGGGCTCGAAGAGTCGGGACATGAAGAAGGAAGGGCCAGCGCGATGAGAAAGCGCGAGGATACGGCGGCGCCGGCGGGGGCGCAGCGGGCACCTGCAGTCAGCGCGGCCGCTGCAGGCGGCGATAGGCGTTGAAGTGGCGCACCGCCTGGCGCGCGTCGCCGAGCTGCTGGTGCAGCCGGGCCGCGTTGTAGTGCGCATCGGCGAGGTCGGGCGCGAGGCGAAGGCAGGCGTGATAGCTCGCCAGCGCCGCCGCGGCCTGGCCCTGGTCCTCGAGCGCGATCGCGCGGTTGAAGTGGAGCAGCGCTTCGTGCGGCTTCCTGCGCAAGGCCTCGTCGTAGAGCGCGACGGCTTCGTCGCAGCGGCGGCTTTCGCAGAGCAGCGCGCCGAGGTTGAGGTACGCGTCGGCGTGCGTCGGGTCGATCGCGAGCACGCGCCGGTAAGCGGCCTCGGCGGCGCGCCGGTCGCTCGCCTCGAGCGCTTCCCCGCGGGTGAACCAGGCGGCTGCGTCGGCCGGCGGGGGCGTCGCGCGCGCCGGCGTCCGCTGCAGGAAGGTGACGCTTCCCGAGGCCGGCGCCAGCTCGAAATCCATCACCAGCTGGCCGGTGTCGGCCTGCCATTGCGAGCGGCCGTCGCGCACGGTGACGTCGTTGCCGACGGCGGTGATGCGCAGGCCGGTGAGCGGCAGCTCGGCGGGCAGCGTCGCCTTGAGCTTCCTCAGCGACGCAAGGATCTTGCGCGCCGGGATGCGCGCCGATTGCAGCTCGACCGCGGTGCGCAGCAGCACGACCTCGCGGAAGGTGAAGCGGTACTCGTTGCGCGGGCCGCGGCTCGGCGCGACGAAGCCGGATGCGATCAGGCCGGTGATGACGCCGCGCGAGAGGCCCAGCATCTCCTGGAGGGCGCGGATCGTGTAGGTGCTCGGGTCGGCCTGGACGGAGAGGGTTGACATGTGAATCGTGCCCGCGCCGGGGCGGCCCGGCGCATCACTTCCTGGCGCGTGTGCGCGCGGGCGCAGCTTCCTCGACCTTTGCCGCGCGCTTGACGCCCTTGCGCTCCTTCGCCGGCGGCGCTTCCGCCGCCGCGGGCTCGACCGCCTTGATGGGCGCCACGCTCGCCGGCGCGGCCGACTTGCCCTTCAGGCCGCCGCCCTTGCCGAGGCTCGCGCGCAGCGCCTCGACCAGGTCGATCACCTGCGCGCCGCCCGACGCGGGCTCGTGCGGCTCGTTGGCGACGATCTGCTTGCCCGCGATCTTGCCGTCGATGGCGGCGAGGATGCGCTTTTTCTCTTCGTCCTCGAACATCGTCGGGTCGTAGGTGTCCTCGCTGATCTGCTCGATCAGCTGCATCGCGAGCTTGAGCTCGGCGGCAGAGACCGTGACCTTCTCGATGTCGAGCTCCTTCATCGAGCGCACTTCGTCGGCGTAGAGGAGCTGCTGCAGGACCAGGCCGCCCTCGGCCGGCCGCACCTGCACGACGTACTGCTTGGCCTTCCACGCCCACTTGGCAAGTGCCACGCGGCCGCTCTCGCGCATCGCTTCCATGAGCAGGTTGTAGGGCTTGCCGCCGCGCTTGTCGGGGGCGAGGAAATACGCCTTGTCGTAGAAGATCGGATCGATCGCCTTGTCGGGAATGAAGGCGACGATGTCGATGGTGTGGCTCGGGCTTTCCTGCAGCGCCTTCAGTTCTTCGGGCTGGAAGATGACGAAGCGGTCTTTCTCGAACTCGTAGCCCTTGACCATCTCGGCACGCTCGACGACGTGCTGGTCCTTCTCGGAGACGTACTGCTGCTTCAGGCGCGCGCCGTCCTTGTCGAGCATGTTGAAGCGGACGCTGGCCGAGCTCTCGGTCGCCGAGTACAGCTTGACCGGAATCGACACGAGGCCGAACGAGAGGGACAGCGATGCGATGGATCGGGCGGCCATGGGGGCTCCTCGAAGCTTCGGGTCCGCCACGCTTGCGCGAGCGGACCGGGAGCATACGGGCAGCCCCGCGCCTTGTCACCCCGCGGCGTTGCGCCGGGCCGACGGCTTGTAGCCCAGCGTCTTCATGCCTTCGGCCAGGGTCTGGCGCGTCGTCCAGTAGTCGGCCCAGGGGTCCTTCTGCTCGAAGCTGAGGTATTCGCGTGCCGTCGCGATGCTCCATTGCGCACCGCTTTTGAGCGCCATCAGCTGCTCCCAGGCGACCGGCATGGAGACACCGAGCCCCGGGCGCGATCGCGCCGAGAAGGCTGCCGCCGTGGTCTGGCCGTGGCCGTTGCGCAGGTAGTCGACGAAGATCCTGCCGACGCGGTTGCTGCCGCCGCTCTTGGCGACGAAGCGCTCGGGAATCGTTTTCGCCAAATGCGTCACGACGGCCTGCGAGAAGCCCTTGACGACGGCGTAGTCGAGCCTGGGCACGAGCGGCACGACGACGTGCAGGCCCTTGCCGCCGCTCGTCTTCAGCCAGCTCGCCAGGCCGAGCTCGGTCAGCATCGCCCGCGTCAACAGCGCCGCTTCCTGGACGTGCGCCCACGTGACGCCTTCGCCGGGGTCGAGGTCGAAGACGACGCGATCGGGCTGGCCGATCTTCTTCGCGGTCGAGTTCCAGGTGTGGAACTCGATCGTGTTCATCTGCGCCGCCGAGACCAGTGCCTCAACGGTGTCCACCGCGAGCAATGACGAGTGGCCGGGCCAGAGCCTGGCGTCGAGCTCGCGCAGCCCCGGCATCCGCGTCTCCGGGTGCTTCTGGAAGAACAGCTCGCCGGCGATGCCCTCGGGCGCCCGCACCAGCGACACCGGCCGGTCGGCGAGGTGCGGCAGCATGCGCTCGGCGATGCTCTCGTAGTAGCGCACCAGGGTCACCTTGACGATGCCGGTCGACGGGTCGATGACGCGATCGGGGTTCGTGACCTTGATGCTCGACGCCGGCGCCGGCGCCGGCGCCGCCGCGGCGCCGCGCACGGGCGTCTCGACGACCTCGCGCGTCACCTCGCGCGCCAGCTTGTCCAGGCGCAGGGCCACGAACACCGCATGGCGAATGTGGTTCTCCGGCGTCCACTCGCGAAACGACACCTCGGCGACGAGCTCCGGCTCGACCCAGCGCTCGGCGCCGACGCTGCGCCGCGACCAGCGGCCCGGCGTGATCGCATCGATCGCCAGCGTCGGCGACTTGGTCTCGAGCGCGACCAGGCGCGCGTGCAGGTCGCGCGCGATGCGGGCGTTCCAGCCGGTGCCGACGTTGCCGGCGTAGCTGAGCCGGCCCTGGTCGTAGGTGGCGAGGAAAAGGCTGCCGACTTCGCCGCGCGCGCCGCTGCGGTCGGTGAAGCCGCAGACCACGAACTCCTGGCGCAGCTGGCACTTGAGCTTGAGCCAGGTCTCGCCGCGCCCCGATGCGTACGGCGCCTCGGGGCGCTTGACGATGATCCCTTCGAGCTGCATGCGGCGTGCCGCCTCGAGCATCTGCACCGGCGTGGCCGCAAACGCCTGGCTCGCGCGGATGCGCTCGCTCGGGTGCTTGTCGAGCAGTGCGCCGAGGAGAGCGCGGCGCGCGCGCAGCGGCACCTTGCGCAAGTCCTTGCCGTCGTGGAACGGCAGGTCGAAGACGAAGTATTCGATCGCCTCGCTCGTCGCGTTGTCGATCGCGTTCTGGAGCGCGTTGAAGTCGGGCAGGCCCGCCTCGTTCAAGACGACGATCTCGCCGTCGAGCCAGGCCGACTCGATGCCGAGGGATTCGACCGCAGCGGCGAGCGGCTTCATCTTCCCGGTCCAGTCGTGGCCGCCGCGCGTGATCAGCTTCGCCTTTCCTCCGTCGATGCGCGCCATCAGGCGGTAGCCGTCGAACTTGGTCTCGACGATCCAGTCCCCGCCCGGGGCCTCGGCAACGAGCATCGCGAGCTGGGGTTCGAGCTTGGCCGGAAGCGCCGCGCGCACTGCCGCCGAGAGGTCGGTCGCCGCGACCGGCACCTGCTTGCCGAGGGCGCCGCCGCCCGCCGCGCGCGGTTCGCGCGCTTCGACGAGCCCGAGCGGCCTGGCGACGACGCTGTCGGGCAGCGCCGCGATCACGTCGTACTCGGCGAGCGGCCGGGCCCAGGCGTCCTTCTTCTTGAACAGCATCCAGGCGTCCTGCTTGTCGCCCGGCTTGGCAATGCGCACCAGTTCCCACAGGCCGGCGAGCTTTTCGCCGTGCAGGCGAAAGACGAGCTTGCCCTTGGCCATGCCTTCGCGCGGATCGCCCTCGGGCTGCCAGGTGCCGCGGTCCCAGACGATCACCGTGCCGGCGCCGTACTGGCGCGGCGGGATCGTCCCCTCGAAGCTCGCGTAGTCGAGCGGATGGTCCTCGACATGGATCGCCATCTGCATCTTCGATGGATCGAACGACGGCCCTTTCGGCACGGCCCAGCTGAGCATCACGCCGTCGAGCTCGAGGCGAAAGTCGTAGTGCAGGCGGCTTGCCCAGTGCTTCTGGATCACGAACGACAGCGCCGATCCGGCAGGGTTGGCCGCCCCTGCACGCGGCGCGCCGACCGGCTCCGAGGTGACGGCGAAGTTGCGCTTCTTGCGATAGCGTGCAAGAGGTGGCGCAGGCGCATTCATCGGTCTAGAGCATAGGATGACGGCAAGGGGCCCGGGAATGGCCCGAGTTCTCGGTCGACGCGATACCGACCCGCCCGCAACAGTGCCTTTGTGAAGTTCTGTGTCGCTGGCCGCACAAACCGCAACCCCTCCGCCTTCGTCCCGACGCGACGGGGGTGGCTTCTCCTACAGCCAGCGGGAAGCGGCCGCGGCACCATCAAGCACTCTCGAAAGGAGACCGCCATGAAGATCCAGAAGATCGTTGCTGCCGTCGCCGCCGCGTCGCTTGCCTTCGGCAGCGCTGGCAGCTTTGCCGAGTCTTACATTGAGAAGGATCAGCAGGAGCAAGCGGCGCGGGCCCAGGCCGCACGCGAATATGCGGCCCAGGAACGCGAACGCGAACGTACCGCGCGGGAGGGGACGCGGCGAGGCCGCGACCGGAACGCGCCGGGTCGCCCGGACGTCCGGCAGGCCGAACAGGCCCGCGCCGAGCAGCAGCGGGCCGAGCAGGCCCGCGCCGAGCAGCAGCGGGTCGAGCAGGCCCGCGCCGAGGAACAACGGCGAAACGACCGTCGCGACTACCGCATCGATTCGCGCAACGATCGTCGCGACTACCGGTCCGACCAGCGCGACGAACGCCGTGACTACCAAGCCGGGCAGCGTTACGACCGTCGCGACTACCGCAACGACGTACGCGGCTACGGCTGGCGCGACGGCTGGCGCGACGGCTATCGAGGCGAAGGCCGCGGCGCCGGCCCGAGCCATTCTTACTACCGCGGCGATCGCTTGCCTTACGAATACCGCAGCCGCCAGTACGTCGTCGATGACTGGCGCGGCCACCGCCTGGGCGCGCCGCCGAGCGGCTACCACTGGGTCCAGGCGGGCGGCGATTACGTCCTCGTGGCGATCGCCACCGGCATCATCGCCGCGATCCTGCTGAACCAGTGAGCGGTTCGCGCGGCCTTCCTGCCGCGCGACCCCTCATTCCACCTTGGCGCCCGAGTCCTTGACGACCTTGGCCCATTTGACGATCTCGGCGCGCTGGTAGGCGGCGAGCTCCTCGGGGGTCGAGCCGACCACCTCGAGGCCGGCGTCGGCGAGTTTCCTCGCAACGTCCGGAGTCGCCAGGATCTTCTTCACCTCGGCCTGCAGCCGGTCGACGAAGGGCTTCGGCGTTCCCGCCGGCGCGAACAACGCGAACCACGACACCGCGTCGAATCCGGCCAGTCCCTGCTCGGCGAGCGTCGGGATGTCCGGCGCGGCCGCCGAGCGCTTCGCGCTCGTCACGCCGAGCGCGCGCAGCTTGCCGTCCTTCACCAGCGGCAGGCTCGACGGCATGTTGTCGAACATCATCGTCACGCGGCCGCCGAGCAGATCGGGAATGGCGACGGCGCGGCCCTTGTACGGCACGTGCGTCATGTCGATCCCCGTCATCGTCTTGAACAGCTCGCCCGAGACGTGGATCGACGTCCCCGAGCCCGACGAGGCGAACGTCATCTTGCCCTCGCGCTTGCCGAGGGCGATGAATTCCGCGAGCGTCTTCGCCGGCACCTCGTTGTTGATGACGAGCAGGTTCGGCGTCGTCGCCAGCAGCGTCACCGGCGTGAAGTCCCTGACCATGTCGTAGGGCATCTTGGCGTAGAGCGCGCCGTTGATGGCGTGCGTGCCGACCGTGCCGACGACGATCGTCGAGCCGTCGGGCGGCGCTTTCGCGACCGAGTCGGCGCCGGTGTTGCCGCCCGCGCCGGGCTTGTTGTCGACCAGCATCGGCTGGTTCCAGGCGACGCTCAGCTTCTCGCCGATCAGGCGCGCCAGGATGTCGGGCGCGCCGCCCGGCGTGAAGGTGACGACGATGTGCATCGGCTTGCCGGCGTTGGCCGATTGAGCCTGCGCAGAGGGCTGGGCGGCGACGCCGGTGATGGCGGCGAGCGAGCAGGCGAGGCGGACGATCAGTGAATTCATCGCAGCGCTTTCGAGTGGCGGGCAAGGGGCCGGGCGATTATTCGGCGTCATCGCCTCGGCGCGGCGGCGGGTTTTCCCAGAGCAGGCATCATCGCCGTTCGCAGGAGAACGCCACCTTGACCCGTCCCTTCCTTCCCGCCCTCGCCGCGGCCTTCCTCGTCTTCGCCTTGTCCGGCTGCGAGCTGCTCAAGCACAACGAGGAAGCGACGACGCTCATCAATGCCCGCGTCGTCGGCAAGCCCGCCGGCGAATTCTTCGATCGCTACGGCCAGGCCTCGATCCGTCGGGAAGCGGTCGACAACACCACCTGGTACGACTGGGTCTCCGACCGGGGTCTGGCGCCGCCCGGTTTCGCGGGCCGCGAAGAGCGCTACTGCAAGCTGCGCCTGATCGTCGACAAGGGTGGGCGGATCAACTCCGTGCAGATCCTCTTCGATGCGCCGGGGCTCAAAAGCACCTCGCGCTGCGGCGAGATCTTCTCCGCGAAGTAGATCGCGCTGGACCCGCAGCGGTGACGGCAATACGCGCAACGGGCCCGGGCGACGAGGTCGCCATCGTCGCACGAGGTGAGCAGCGCCGGGTTCTGGCCTGGCAACGATGCGTTCCGGAAGCCGCTTCCTATTCGTCCGCCTGCCGGCCCGGCCGCGTTCGCGACGGCGCCGGTCGAGCCCGACGGTCGCGCTGGTCGAGTGCGGCATCGCCTGCCCCGGCACCCGCGGCCGGTCGGCTGAGCGGCGCGCCGGCGGGGGATGACCCGCTTGGCAAGAGTCCCAATGGCGAGGCCGTGGGCAGGCGCCCAGAATGCCACGGACGACGAACCCGACAGGAGACCCAGCATGACGATGACGAGACGCGAATGGATCGGCGCGGTGGCCGCGGCCGGTGCATTGCCGCTGGCGGGGCCGTCCTGGGCGCAGGCCGGGACCTTGAAGATCTCGCACCAGTTCCCCGGCGGTACCGCGACCGAGGGGGATTTCCGCGATCGCCTGTGCCGCCGCTTCGCCGCCGACATCGAGAAGCGCAGCAACGGCGCGCTCAAGGCCGCGGTCTACCCCGGCGCTTCGCTGATGAAGACCAACGCGCAGTTCTCGGCGATGAGAAAGGGCGCGCTCGACATCAGCCTCTACCCGCTGTCGTATGCCGGCGGCGAAGTGGCCGAGACCAACATCGGCCTGATGCCGGCGCTGGTGCCGAGCTATGAAGTCGGCGCGCTGTGGAAGACGAGCGAGGTCGGCAAGCTCCTCACCAAGACGCTCGACGAGAAGGGCATCGTCGTCCTGAGCTGGATCTGGCAGGCCGGCGGCGTCGCCAGCCGCGCGACGCCGCTGGTGCAGCCGGAGGACGCCAAGGGCCTGAAGGTGCGTGGCGGCAGCCGCGAGATGGACATGATGCTGAAGGCGGCCGGCGCGTCGGTGATCTCGCTGCCGTCCAACGAGATCTACGCGGCGATGCAGACCGGGGCGATGGATGCGGCGATGACGTCTTCGACGAGCTTCATCTCGTTCAAGCTCGAGGAGATCGCCAAGCACCTGACGAGCGGCCGCAACAAGGCGTACTGGTTCATGTTCGAGCCGCTGCTGATGTCGAAAGAGATCTTCGCCAAGCTGCCCAAGGCGCACCAGGACATCATCATGCAGGCGGGCGCCGAGCAGGAGAAGTTCGCGACCGACGCCGCCCGGGCCGACGACAAGATCGCCGCCGACGTCTACGCCAAGGCCGGCGCCAAGGTCTACGACCTGGACGGGCCGACCGTCGCCAAGTGGCAGGCGATCGCCCGCGACACCGCGTGGAAAGACTACGCCGAGCGCGGCGAAACGTCGGCCGCGCTCCTGAAAGCGGCGCAAAAGCTGCTCGCGTGAGCGACGTTCCGGGCGCCGGGCTCGGCCCCGGCGCGCACGCGGACGCCGCCCTGATGGCCGCCGGCGCGGCGAGCCTGCCGCCGGCCTCGGGCGATGCCGGCCTTGGCGCCGGCATCGATCCGGCAACGCCGCGCTGGCTGATGCCGCTGGCGCGCCTGCTCGCCGGCGCCAACCGGTTGATGGTCGGCTTCGGCATGCTGGCGCTGATGGCGGCCTCGCTCGTGCTCACCTCGAGCGTCGTCACGCGCTATCTGTTCAAGGCGTCGACCGACTGGCAGGACGAGACCGCGGTCTTCCTGCTCGTCGGCGCCACCTTCCTCTGCGGCGCCTTCGTGCAGTCGATCCGCGGCCACGTGGGCATCGAGGCGGTGTCGACGCTGCTCTCGCAGCGTGCCGACGCGATGCGTCGCGTCGCCGTCGACCTGCTTTGCCTCGCCTTCTGCGCCCTCTTCGCGTGGAAGTCGTGGACCCTGCTGCACGAAGCCTGGGTCGACAAGCAGACCACCTCGTCGTCGTGGGCGCCGCCGCTCTGGATTCCCTACCTGCTGATGTCGGTCGGCATGACGCTGCTGGCGCTGCAGCTGGTCGTCCATCTTGCGGCCAGCGTGAACCGCGCGCGCTCGATCGCGGCGGCGGCGGCGTCCTGATGTCGATGCTCGCGATCGGCCTGGCGTTTGCCACCGTCACCCTGCTCTTCATGATGTCGGGGGCGCCGATCGCCTTCGCGCTCGGTGCGGTCGCGGTCGTCTTCATGACGCTCTTCATGCCGAGCGCTTCGCTCGACACGATCACCCAGAACGTCTACGAGGAGATGGCGAGCATCACGCTGCTCTCGATCCCGCTCTTCATCCTGAAGGGCGCGGCGATCGGCCGCTCGCGCGCCGGCCAGGATCTCTACGCGGCGCTGCACGCGTGGATGAACCGCATCCCCGGCGGCCTGGGCATCGCCAACGTCTTCGCCTGCGCGCTCTTCGCGGCGATGGCCGGATCGAGCCCGGCGACGTGCTCGGCGATCGGCTCGGCGGGCATCCCGGAGATGAGGAAGCGCGGCTACTCGCCGGGCTTCGCCGCCGGCATCATCGCCGCCGGCGGCACGCTCGGCATCCTGCTGCCGCCGTCGATCACGATGATCCTGTACGCGGTCGCGGCCGAGCAGTCGCTCGGCCGGCTCTTCCTCGCCGGCATCGGCCCCGGCGCGCTGCTGGTCGGCCTGTTCGCCGCCTACGCGGTGGTGCGCTACCGGCGCGAGCATCGCAACGCGATCGCCGCCCACGCCCACGACGGCACCGCCTCGGCGATGCTCGACGTCGACAACTTCACGATGCGCGAGAAGGTCGAGATGCTGCCGCGCGTGCTGCCGTTCGTGATCCTGCTGATCGGCGTCATGGTCGCGCTGTACGGCGGCTTCGCGACGCCGTCCGAGACCGCGGGCCTCGGCGCCCTGCTCGCGCTGGTGCTGATCGCCGTCATCTACGGCGTCTGGCGCGTCCGCGACCTGACGCCGATCCTCTCGGCGACGCTGAAGGAATCGACGATGCTGATGTTCATCATCGGCATGTCGCTGCTCTTCTCTTACGTGATGAGCTACCTGCACATCAGCCAGTCGATGGCGCAGTGGATCGTCGCCCTGCAGCTCTCGAAGTGGCTGCTGCTGGCGGCGATCCTCCTCCTCGTGGTGATCCTCGGCTTCTTCCTGCCGCCGGTCAGCATCATCCTGATGACGGCGCCGATCATCCTGCCGCCGCTCAAGGCCGCCGGCTTCGACCTGATCTGGTTCGGCGTGCTGATGACGATCGTCATGGAGGCCGGGCTGATCCATCCGCCGGTCGGCCTCAACCTGTTCGTGATCAAGAACATCGCGCCCGACATCTCGCTCGGCCAGATCATCTGGGGCGTGCTGCCCTTCGTCGGCCTGATGTTCGTCGCCGTCGTGCTGATCTGCCTGCTGCCGGGAATCGCGACGGCGCTGCCCGACGCGGTGATGGGCGCGGTGCCGGGCGCGCGTTAGCGGCGCGGGGCGGTCCGATGGCCGCGCGCAAGACAGCACCGGCGATCCGACCCGTCGCGCGCTTTCGCCTGCGCGTCACGAGCGGCGAGACCATCTTCGTCGGCCCGGGGAAGATCGCGCTGCTCGAGGCGATCCGCGAGACGCGGTCGATCACCGCCGCGGCGAAATCCAT
>JBDTPG010000040.1:0-17955 GCA_039932815.1 Caldimonas sp. | reverse complement strand
TCCAGGTCAAGCGGATCATGGTCAAGCCCGGCGCGCGCCTCAGCCTGCAGATGCACCATCACCGCGCCGAGCACTGGGTCGTGGTCTCGGGGACGGCGGAGATCACCAACGGGACTGCGATCTCGATGCTGAGCGAGAACCAGAGCTCCTACATCCCGCTCGGCCAGACGCATCGGCTGGCGAACCCGGGCAAGGTGCCGCTGGAGATCATCGAGGTGCAGTCGGGGTCGTATCTGGGCGAGGACGACATCGTCCGGTTCGAAGACAGCTACGGCCGGCACTGAGTCATGAACGTCCGCGGCAAGAAGGTTCTCGTCACCGGCGCCGACGGCTTCATCGGCTCGCACCTCGTCGAGCATCTGCTGGAGGCGGGCGCGGACGTCAAGGCGTTCGTCTACTACAACAGCTTCAACTCCTGGGGCTGGCTCGACGAGGCGAGCGATGCGGTCAAGACGTCTATCGAGGTATTCGCCGGCGACATCCGCGATCCGCACGGCGTCCGCTCGGCGATGCAAGGCTGCGACGTCGTCATGCACCTCGCGGCGCTGATCGCGATTCCGTATTCGTACCACTCGCCCGACACCTACGTCGATACGAACGTCAAGGGGACGCTCAACATCGTTCAGGCGGCGCGCGAGCTCGGCGTCGAGCGCGTCGTCCACACCTCGACGAGCGAGGTGTACGGCACCGCACGCTTCGTGCCGATCACCGAGCAGCACCCGTTGCAAGGCCAGTCGCCGTACTCGGCCAGCAAGATCGGCGCCGATCAGATGGCAACGAGCTTCTACCTCTCGTTCAAGACGCCGGTGGCGACGATCCGGCCCTTCAACACCTACGGCCCGCGCCAGTCGGCGCGCGCCGTGATCCCGACCATCATCACCCAGATCGCGGCCGGTGTGCGCGAGCTCAAGCTCGGCGCGCTGACGCCGACGCGCGATTTCAACTTCGTCGGCGACACGGTGCGCGGCTTCGTCGCCGTCGCCGAGTGCGATGCCGCACTCGGCCAGGTCGTCAACGTCGGCAGCAACTTCGAGATCTCGATCGGCGACACGGCGCGCCTGATCGCGGAGCTGATGAATGCGGAAGTGACGTTCGCGAGCGACGAGCAGCGGCTGCGCCCGGCCGGCAGCGAGGTCGAGCGGCTGTGGGCAGACAACTCGCGCGCCCGCGAACTGGCCGGCTGGACGCCGGAGTACGCCGGACTCGAGGGGCTTCGACGAGGTCTCGCCGAGACGATCGACTGGTTCCTGGCTCCGGCCAACCTGCGCCGCTACAAGGCCGGTCAGTACAACCTGTGAGCGACTTCGTGACCGCCTCGCCCGCCCTCTTGCACCGCTCGCCCGTGGTCGGCGCCATCGTCGACGCGGTGCGCGCCGTCGTCGGCCCGGCCGAGCAGCCTATCGCTCTCCACGAGCCCGAGTTCGCGGGCAACGAGTGGCAGTACGTCAAGGAATGCATTGACACGGGCTGGGTGTCATCGGTCGGATCCTTCGTCGACCGCTTCGAACGCGACCTTGCCGACATCACCGGCAGCTCGCACGCGATCGCGACTTCGAACGGGACCTCGGCGCTGCACATCTGTCTCCTGCTCGCCGGGGTGCAGGCGGGCGACGAGGTGGTGATGCCGTCGCTCACCTTCATCGCCACCGCCAACGCCGTTTCCTACGTCGGGGCGACGCCCCACTTCGTCGACTCGGAAGCGGTCTCGCTCGGCATCGACGCCGCCAAGCTCGACGCCCACTTGCGCGAGAACGCGCAGATCACGGACGGCGTCTGCGTCAACCGGCGCACCGGGGCGCCGATGCGGGCGCTGGTCGTCATGCACGTGTTCGGCCATCCGTGCGACCTCGACGCGCTCGACGAGGTCGCGCGACGCTGGCGCCTGGTCCTGGTCGAGGACGCCGCCGAATCGCTCGGCGCGACCTACCATGGCCGCCACACCGGCAATGTCGGCCGGGTCGCCGCGCTGAGCTTCAACGGCAACAAGGTCGTGACGACGGGCGGCGGCGGCGCCATCCTGACCAACGACGCCGCGCTCGGCCGCCGCGCCAAGCACCTGACGACGACCGCGCGGACGCCGCACCGCTGGAACTTCCTGCACGACGAGGTCGGCTACAACTACCGGCTGCCGAACCTGAACGCCGCGCTCGGCTGCGCGCAGCTCGAGCGGCTCGCCTCGCTGATCGAGCGCAAGCGCCGGCTCGCCGGGCGCTATCGCGACGCGCTCGCCAAGGTCGAGGGCGCCCGCTTCCTGGCCGAGCCGCCGGGCACCTCGAGCAGCTACTGGCTGAACGCGATCGTTCTCGACGAGGCCAATGCCGGCGAGCGCGACGCGCTGCTCGGCGCGCTCAACGACGCCGGCTATCAGTCGCGGCCGCTGTGGACGCTGATGCACCACCTGCCGATGTACCGCGACTGCCCGCGCGCCGAACTCGCCGTCGCGGAGCAGTCGGAAGCGCGAGTGGTCAACGTTCCGAGCAGCGCCAAGCTCGCCGGCTGACAACGATGGCCCGTCGGATCTGCGTCGTCACCGGCAGCCGCGCCGAATACGGCCTGCTTTACTGGGTGCTGCACGACCTGCGGGCCGACCCGGCCTTCGAGCTTCAGCTCGTCGTCACCGGCATGCACCTCGCGCACGAGTTCGGCCACACCGTCGACGAGATCGAGAAGGACGGCTTCGCGATCGCGCGCCGCGTCGACATGCTGGTCGCGAGCGATGCGCCGGGCGGCATCGCCCGGTCGATCGCCCTCGGCGTGATCGGCATGGCCGACGCCCTCGAGCAGCTCGCGCCCGAGATCGTCGTCGTCCTCGGCGACCGCTTCGAGATCCTGGCCGCCGCGCAGGCGTGCCTGGTCGAGCGCATCCCGCTCGCCCATATCGCCGGCGGCGACACGACCGAAGGCGCGTTCGACGAATCGATGCGCCACGCGATCACCAAGATGGCACACGTCCACTTCGTGACCAACGAGGAGTCGGCCGCGCGCGTCCGCCAGCTCGGCGAGGACCCCGCGCAGGTTCATGTCGTCGGCAGCCCGGGTCTCGATCACCTGCGCCGCCGACCGCTGCTCGACCGTGCCGCGCTGGCGCAGGCGCTCGGCGCGCCGCTCGGCAAGCGCAACGTGCTGGCGACGTTTCATCCGGTGACGCTCGCCGCCGACGCCGGCGCCGCGCAGGCACGCGCGCTGCTCGCCGCGCTCGAGGGCATGCCCGAGGACATCACGATCTGGTTCACCGGCTCGAACGCCGACACCGGCGGCCGTGCGATCGCCGCGCTCGTCGCCGACTGGGCGGCGCGCCGTCCCGGCCGCGCCCACGTCTTCGCCTCGCTCGGCCAGCTGCGCTATCTGAGCCTGATGGCACAGGTCGACGCGGTGGTGGGCAATTCGTCGAGCGGCCTGTACGAAGCGCCGTCGTTCGGCATTCCGACCATCGACGTCGGCGAGCGCCAGCGCGGCCGTCTCGCCGCCGACTCGGTGATCCGCTGCGCTGCCGACGCGAAGACGATCGGCGCGGCGCTCGCCCGAGCCCTGGCGACGCCGCGTCGCGACGTCGTCAATCCGTACGGCGACGGCGACAGCGCACGCCGCATCGTCGCCGTCCTGCGCGACCTGCCGGCGCCGTCGTCGCTGCTACAGAAGAAGTTCCACTTTGTCGGCGAAGCGCATGGCTGAGCGAACGCTCTTCATCGCCGAGGCCGGCGTCAACCACAACGGCTCGCTCGAGCTCGCGCTGAAGCTCGTCGACGCCGCCGCCGACGCCGGCGCCGACGTCGTCAAGTTCCAGACCTTCAAGGCCGACCAGCTCGCGACGGCGGCGGCGCCGAAGGCCGGCTACCAGGTCGCCAATACCGGCGACGCCGGCTCGCAGCTCGAGATGCTGCGTCGCCTCGAGCTCGCGCCGCGCGACCATGAAGCGCTTCTTGCGCGCTGCCGCGAGCGCGGCCTCCGCTTCATGTCGACCGCCTTCGACGCCGAGAGCCTCGCCTTTCTGGCGACCTTGGCGATGCCGGCCATCAAGATTCCGTCGGGCGACATCACCTGCGGCCCGTTGCTGCTCCAGGCGGCGCGTCTGCGCCAGCCGCTGATCGTCTCGACCGGAATGTCGACGCTGGGCGAGATCGAGGCGGCGCTCGGCGTCATCGCCTTCGGCCTGACCCGCGACGACGAGCCCCGCGGGACGGCGGACCTCGACGCCGCCTTCGCCAGCGCGGCAGGCCAGGCGGCGCTGCGCGAACGCGTGACGCTGCTGCATTGCGTGACGCAATATCCTGCGCCGCCGCACGCGGTCAACCTGCGCGCGATGGCGACGATGGCGGCCGCATTCGACCTTCCGGTCGGCTACTCCGACCACACGCTCGGCATCGACGTCGCCCTCGCCGCGGTCGCCCTCGGCGCGACCGTGATCGAAAAGCACTTCACGCTCGATCGGACGATGCCCGGCCCCGACCACCAGGCGTCGCTCGAGCCCGTCGAGCTCGCTCGTCTGGTCGCCGGTATCCGCACCATCGAGGCCGCCCTCGGCACATCGCGCAAGGGCCCGGCGCCCGAGGAAGCGGCCAACCGGCAGGTCGCGCGGCGCAGTCTCGTCGCCGCCCGGCCGATCAAGGCCGGCGAGCCGATGACGCTCGCGTCGTTCGCCTGCAAGCGGCCCGGCAACGGCGTCTCGCCGATGCGCATCTGGGACCTCGTCGGGCGCAGCGCAACGCGCGACGTCGGCACCGACGAGCCGATCGACCCGTGAGCGAGCAAGTCGTCATCGTCGGTTCGGGTGGCCACGCCGCCGTGGTTGCGGACGCCTTGCTCGCGAGCGACGTCCGCGTCGCCGGCTTCGTCGATATCGATCCGGCGCGTCGCGGCGCGGTCGTGTGCGGTGTCGCGGTCCTCGGCGACGAGGCTGTCCTCGGCGCTCACGACCGGACTTCGACACGGCTCGCCAACGGCATCGGCGGCACGCGCTGCGACGGCCTCCGCCGCTCGGTGCAGGCGCGGCTCGAAGCGGCGGGCTGGCAGTTCGTCGCGGTTCGTCATCCCTCGGCGATCGTCTCGCGGTTCGCACGCATCGGCGCTGGTACGCAGCTGCTGGCCGCTTCGGTCGTCCAGGCCGGCGCGCGCATCGGCGCCGGCGCCATCGTCAACACCGGCGCGATCGTCGAACACGACGCCGAGGTCGGCGAGTTCGTCCACGTCGCGCCGCGCGCCCTCCTCTGCGGCGGCGTCGTCATCGGCGCCGGCAGCCACGTCGGCGCCGGTGCCATCGTGCGCCAGAGCGTCCGTCTCGGGGAGCGGACGATGGTCGGCGCCGGCGCCGTCGTCGTCGCCGATTCGCCCGGCGGCGACACGTTGCTCGGTGTTCCGGCGCGCGGGGTCGCTCGATGAAGGCCTGGGAGCAGGCGCTGGTCGGCCCGGCGACGTCGCTGCGCGACGCGTTGCAGACCATCGACCGCGTCGGCAGCCAGATGGTGCTGGTGGTCGACGCCGACCGCATCCTCCTCGGCACCCTCAGCGACGGCGACGCGCGGCGCGCGCTCCTGCGCGGACTAAGCCTCGCCGATCCGGTCGAGGCGGCGATGCATCGCAATCCGACCTGCGCCGCCGAAGGCGAGAGCCGGCACTCGGTACTCGCGACGATGCGCCGGCTCGGCCTGCACCAGCTGCCGCTCCTCAACCCGGCGCGCCAGGTCGTCGGCCTCGAGATCGTCGACGACTACTTCGCCGCGGCACCGCGTGACCACTGGGTCGTCATCATGGCCGGCGGCCGCGGCACCCGGCTCGAGGAGCTGACGCGCGAGACGCCCAAGCCGATGCTGCGCGTCGGCACGCGACCGTTGCTCGAGACGATCGTGCGCGAATACGTCGCCCAGGGATTTCGCCGCTTCTACCTGGCCGTCAACTACAAGGCCGAGCAGATCGAGTCGCATTTCGGCGACGGTTCGCAATGGGGCGCGTCGATCCGCTACTTGCGCGAGCGCGAGCGCCTGGGAACGGCGGGCGCCCTCAGCCTCCTCCCCGAGACGCCGGGCGAGCCGCTGATCGTCACCAACGCCGACCTCCTGACCAAGGAAGACTACGGCGACATGGTCGACCGCCACGTCGCCTCCGGTGCCGACGCGACCATGGCGGTGCGCGACTACGAGATACAGGTGCCGTTCGGCGTCGTCCGCGAGCGCGACGGCATGATCGAATCGATCGAGGAAAAGCCGATCCAGCGCTTCGTCGTCAGCGCGGGCATGTACGTGCTCTCGCCGCCGGCGCTCGAGCACGTTCCGCGCAACACCTTCTTCGACATGCCGTCGCTGTTCGAGTCGCTCGCCAAGGGCGGCCGGCGCACGCGCTGCCACCCGATCGACGGCTACTGGCTCGACATCGGCCGCGCGACCGACTACGAAAAGGCGAAGTCCGACTTCGACGAGGTGTTCCGGTGATCGGCGGCAAGCGCGTTCTGGCGCTGATCCCGGCGCGCGGCGGCTCGAAGGGCCTGCCCGGCAAGAACATCCTGCCGGTCGCCGGCCGACCGCTGCTCGCCTGGACGGCCGACGCCGCGCTGGGCGCGCGCGACATCGACCGCGTCGTCGTTTCGTCCGACGACGCGGCGATCCTCGCTGCCGCGCGCGCTTGCGGCGTCGATGCGCTGCCCCGCCCGGCCGCGCTGGCGTCGGACACGGCGGCGACGATCGACGTCGTCCTCCACGTTCTCGACGTCCTGCCCGGTTTCGACGTCATCGTCCTCCTGCAACCGACCTCGCCGCTGCGCAACGCCGGCGATGTCGACGCCGCGCTCGCGCGCTTCGCCGCGAGCGGCGCGCCGGCGTGCGTGTCGGTGAGCGAGGCGGCACAGAGCCCGTACTGGATGTACCGCCTCGACGACGACCAGACGCTCCGGCCCATCGTCGACGCCCCGGCCGAGGCGACCCGCCGCCAGGACCTGCCGCCCGTCTACGCGCTCAATGGCGCCATCTACATCGCCGACGTCGCCTGGCTGCGCCGCGGGCGCGCCTTCGTGAGCCGCGAAACGGTCGCCCATGTGATGCCCGCGGAGCGCTCGCTCGACATCGACAGCGCCGGCGACTTCGAAGTTTTCCGCAAGACCGTGACCGAGACCTCCCATGCCTGAATATCCCCGCCGCCGCGAGATCGACCTCGCACCGTTCCGACAGGAGCATCCCGACACCACGCGCTATGGCCTGCCGTTGCAGGTGGCGTTCTGCTGCCGCTGCGTGATCTCGAACCAGCGGCCCAATTCCGCGGTCGAGTACGAGCACACCAAGGACAGCAAGAAGAAGACGATCAACTTCGACGCCGAGGGCGTCTGCGACGCCTGCCGGATGGCCGAGCAGAAGGTCGGCACGATCGACTGGAGCGAACGCGAGAGGAAGCTGCGCGAGCTGTGCGATCGCCACCGCAAGAACGACGGCTCGTACGACTGCGTCGTCCCCGGCTCGGGCGGCAAGGACAGCTTCTACGCCGCGCACATGCTCAAGTTCAAGTACGGCATGCACCCGCTCACGGTGACCTGGGCGCCGCACATCCACACCGAGTGGGGCTGGAAGAACTTCGAGGCCTGGCTCCACGCCGGCTTCGACAATTTCCTGTGCACGCCGAACGGGCGCGTGCACCGGCTCGTCACCCGGCTCGCGGTCGAGAACCTGTTCCACCCGTTCCAGCCCTTCATCTTCGGCCAGAAGGCGCTCGCCCCGAAGATGGCGCTGCTGCACAAGATCCCGCTGGTCTTCTACGGCGAGAACGAGGCCGAGTACGGCAATCCGATCGCCGACACCCAGTCCGCCAAGCGCGACTGGTCGTACTTCACCTCCGACGACAAATCGAAGATCTACCTCGGCGGCACCTCGATCGCCGACCTGCAGGAGAACTTCGGCGTCGACGCGCACGAGCTCCAGCCCTACCTGCCGCCCAACCCCGAGGAGATCGAGCGGCAGAAGGTCGAGGTGCACTACCTCGGCTACTACCTGAAGTGGCATCCGCAGAGCTGCTACTACTACGCCGTCGAGCATGGCGGTTTCCAGGCGTCGCCGGAACGCACGCCCGGAACCTACAGCAAGTACAACAGCATCGACGACCGCATCGACGACTTCCACTACTACACGACGTTCACCAAGTTCGGCATCGGCCGCGCCACCTACGACGCCGCGCAGGAGATCCGCTCGGGAGACATCACCCGCGACGAGGGCGTCGCCCTGGCCAAGCGCTTCGACGGCGAGTTTCCGGATCGCTTCGCCGAGGAGATCTTCCGCTACCTGAGCATCCCGCCGAAGGAATTTCCCAAGGCGACGCGCATGTTCGAGCAGCCGATCATCGACCGCGCCTACTTCGACAACCTCGCCGATTCGTTCCGTTCGCCGCACCTCTGGCGCTACGACCACGGCTCGTGGAAGCTGCGCCACGCCGTCTGGGACGAGGACTGAGCGTGCCCAACGTTCGACTGATCGCGCGCCTCGACATCAAGGGGTCGAACCTGATCAAGGGCGTCCACCTCGAGGGCTTGCGCGTCATCGGCGACCCGCAGGAATACGCGCGCAGGTACTACGAGCAAGGCGCCGACGAGCTCGTCTACATCGACATCGTCGCCAGCCTGTACGGGCGCAGCAAGCTCACCGAGATCGTCCGCCGCGCCGCCCACGACGTGTTCGTGCCGATGACCGTCGGCGGCGGCATCCGCAGCATCGAAGACGTCGGCGACCTGCTGCGCGCCGGCGCCGACAAGGTCGCGATCAACACCGCGGCCGTGCGCCGCCCGGAGCTGATCGACGAGGTCTCGCGCCGCTTCGGCTCGCAGGCCATGGTGCTGTCGATCGAAGCCAAGGAACAGGCGCCCGGCCGCTGGGAGGTCTTCACCGACTGCGGTCGCGAGCGCAGCGGCGTCGACGCCGTCGACTGGGCGCGGCGCGGCGTGGATCTGGGCGCGGGCGAGATCCTCGTCACCTCGATCGACCGGGAAGGCACGCGCAAGGGCTTCGATCTCGCGCTGGTGAAGGCGATCTCGTCGGCGGTCGAGGTGCCGGTCATCGCCAGCGGCGGCTTCGGCGAGATGGCGCACCTCGGCGAAGCGGTGTCGGCGGGCGCCGATGCGGTGGCCATCGCCGACGCGCTGCACTACAAGCGCACGACCTTCCCCGAGTTGCGCCGCGAGGCGGC
Source organism: Caldimonas sp. (assembly GCA_039932815.1). Taxonomy (GTDB): domain Bacteria; phylum Pseudomonadota; class Gammaproteobacteria; order Burkholderiales; family Burkholderiaceae_C; genus Schlegelella_A. The sequence goes on along the minus strand of JBDTPG010000040.1, from coordinate 8,805 downwards.
CGAGCGGGGCATCCCGGTCAGGAACAGTCCATGAGCAGGCAAGTGACCGTGGTCGACTACGGCGTCGGCAATCTCTTCAGCGTGCAGCGTGCGCTCGAATCGTGCGGCGTGAGCGACGTCCTCGTGAGCGCCCGTGCCGAGGACATCGCCCGCGCCGATCGGCTGATCCTGCCCGGCGTCGGCGCCTTTCGCGACGGCATGCGCGGCCTGCGCGATCGCAACCTGGTCGAGCCGATCGTCGATTACGCGCGTTCCGGCCGACCGTTGCTCGGCATCTGCCTCGGCATGCAGATGCTCGCGCGCGAAAGCGAGGAGTTCGGGCGCCACGAGGGTCTCGACCTCATTCCCGGCCAGGTACGCGCGATTCCGCGCCTGGATGCCGACGGCAAGCGCCTCAAGGTTCCCTTCATCGGCTGGACGCCCATCACCCTCGCGAGCCCGAGCGCGGCCGCCGGCAGCTGCCTCGCCGGCCTCGGCGCCGGGGATGCCGTCTACCTGGTGCACTCCTTTCACTTCGTACCCGACGACCCGGCCCACATGCTGGCGACCTATCGCTTCGGCGCGGGCGACGTGACGGCCGCGGTGCGCCGCGACAACATCACCGGATTCCAGTTCCATCCCGAAAAGAGCGGCAAGGTCGGGCTCGACATCCTCAGGACCTTCGTCGCCACCGACACCGCGGCCGCGGCCGCCTGGCGATGAAGTGGGCAGCCTAGTTGGACACCAAGCCCCAGGGAAACGGGCCGGTCGCGAAATCGATACTGGTCTACGCCTGCGCTTTCGCGGTCGCCGGCGCGACGCCCTTCGTGCTCCTGCCGCTCCTCACGAAGCAGCTCTCGCCGCTTCAATTCGGCGAGGTGACGTCGTTCCTGATGCTGGCGGCGATGATCGGCAACATCGCCGGGCTGAGCTCGCACGGGCTGGTCGCCGTTCGCTACTTCAAGACCGGAGCGCGCGAATACAGCGGCATCGTCAGCAGCGCGGTGCTCGCGGTGCTGGCGGCACACGTGCTGGTGGCATTCGTGGTCGCGCTGCTGTTCCCGCAGCTTCGCCGAGTCTTCGAGCTGCCCCTCGGGCTGATGCTGTTCGCCGTGTTGACGGCATCGTTTCTGAGCCTGAACCTGATCTTCCTGGCGATCTTCCAGTCGTCGGGGCAGCCGGTTCGCTACCTCACGGCGCGGCTGGTCCAGGGATTCATCGAGATCGTCCTGTGCGTCGGGTTGATTTATTTCCTGAGCATGGGCTCGGGGTCGCGCATCTATTCCTACGCTCTGGCGCTGGCGGCGAGCGCCGGTGTCGGCATCGTCTACGGCCTCAGGAAGGGCTACCTCGGCAGGCAGGCGAGCCGCGACCATGCCAAGGTCCTGCTCGCCTTCGGCGTGCCGATGCTCCCCCATATCGCGGCCGGCACGGCGATCACCTACCTCGACCGCCTGATGGTCTCGACCCTGCTCGGGGTCGAAAGCCTCGGCATCTACATGGTGGCGATGCAGATCGGCATGGTGATGGTGGCCATCATCGAGCCGCTCAACAAGGCGCTGGCGCCGTGGCTGTTCGAGCAGCTCGCGAAGGACGATGCGGCCGTCCGGATCTCGGTGGTCCGCAAGACCTATCGCTTCTACGCGTCGCTGGCGATGGCGGGAACTGTCATCGCGGTCCTGGCGCAGGTGTTCTTCGACATCCTGATCGGGCCGCGCTATGCGGCGGCGAAGACGCTCATCCCGTGGATGGTCGCCGGCTTCGTCCTGCAGGGCATGTACTACACGGTCGTCAACTACCTGTTCTACGCCGAGCGCACGGGACGTCTCTCGATCATGTCGTCGTTCACCGCGGCGCTCGGCTGCGCCTTGTCGTACACGCTCGTCTCGACGCTCGGGCTGGTCGGCGCCGGCGTCTCGTTCGCGCTCAACAACGCCATCCTCTTCGGCCTGGTCTGGCTGGCGGCGGCGAAGGCCGTTGCGATGCCCTGGCGCCTGCGGAGCTCGCCGACGTGAGCGTGCTCGAGATTCCGCTGCTGCGCGAAGCGGTGGTCTTTTCCGCGCGGCTGCGCGACGCCGCCCGCCGCTTCGCCGAGCCGCGCTACCACTTCCATCGCCGGGTGAACTGGTCGTACCGCTACGACCGCGAGTTCTACGCACGGGAGGCGGCGCGCTTCGTCGCCTCTCCCGACGCCTACCTGTCGGGTCGGCTCGCTCCCGAGACCGAGCTCGCGGACGTCTTCCCGCTGCGCTTGAGCGGCCGCCAGACGGCGACGATCCTGCTCAAGGTGCTTGCCCACCTGAGCTTTCATGCTCTCGGCCGCCTTGCGGACCGCGCGATCCGCGAGCGCGGCGCCACGATCTATCGCAAGTGCTATGTCGACGACATCGAGCTTGTCTTCGACCCCCGGCAGTCCGGAGTCGTTCGCGCCGTCTATCCGTTTCCGATCAACCTGGGGCGGCAGTTGCGCTACCTGCGCGCGCTGCGTCGCCAGGGGCTCCATTTCAAGCTCGACGGCAATCCGTATCTGCCGGGCGACGTGGTGCGATTCGTGCGGCGCCGCGACGTTCGCTCGTTGATGCGCATGGAGTCGAGGGCGCAGATCCGCCAGGCCGCGCGGATCGTCCGGCTCGGCATGGCCGAGTTCCAGTTGTCCGACGAGTTCGACATCGGCAGCCTCGACTTCACTCGCCGGCTGGCGCGCGCGCCGGTGCGGGTCGTCAACAGCGCGCACGGCGTGGGGAAGTACTTCCCCGTCCATGGCTACCCGGAATTCCATGTCCTGACACGGCGGCAGGAGCAGTACTACCACGCGGTCCGTCCCTGCCGCTATTCGCTTCGCCGCCTCAACGACAACTCCGGCCCCGCGGCATCGTCCGGACGGGCCGCGCCCGCCGGCGTGAGCCTGGTTTTCCTGAGCCAGACCTTCGGCGGGCTCGACGACGTGATCGCGAGGAACGAAGCCGTCGTGCTGGCACGGCTGCGCGACGAGCTCGCTGGCGCCCCGGGCGTTCGCCTCTTCTACAAGCCGCATCCGAACCGCCCGGGCGTGGAGGGCGTCGCCGGCTTCGAACGCCTGACCGACATCGCGGCCGTCAACGGACACGCCGGCACCCTCTTCGCGTCGTTCTTTTCCACGTGCCAGATCGACCCCGCCTTCAAGGGCCGCAAGGTCCTCCTGCGCGGCGAGCTGATCCATCCCGAGATCGCGTTCGACGAAGACGAGACCATCCTCGACGTCGCGGCGCTCGTCGACCTGGTGAGAAGCGAAGCGACGGCGCCCGCGCCGAGCACCGAACGCGCGCCGGCTTTGCGGGCGTCGCTGCCATGAGCGCCCCTCGCCTCGTCTCTCTCGACTGGCAGCGCGGCCTGCTGGCGCTCTCGATCATGGTGTATCACCTGACGAGCTGGAAGCTCTACCCGCCGCAATCGGACGAAGTGCTGGGCCGGCTGGGAATCTACGGCGTGTCGATGTTCTTCCTGCTGTCCGGGCTCAGCATGGCGGTCGTCTATCGCGATTTCTTCGTCGACGCGATGTCCCCCGTTCGCTTCTTCGTGCGCCGGATCTTCCGCATCTGGCCGCTGATGTGGCTCGCCGTCGGCGCAGTGACATTGGGCGGAGTCGTCTTCAAGGCGCAGGCGCCCGACTGGGGCCTGATCCTGCTCAACGTGACGACGCTTTTCGGCTTCGTCAGCCCAGGCGCGTACATCAACACCGGCGCGTGGTCGATCGGCAACGAGATGGTCTATTACGCGCTGACCCCGCCACTGCTCATGATCTATGGGCGCCGCGTCCTGTACGGCAACCTGGTCGTGGCCGCGACGATCGCCGTCGGCGCCTATTTCGCCTTCGCGACGATGTCGGCGGAGCGAACGCTTGCGGTCCAGTGGCAGACGTACATCAACCCGTTCAACAACCTCTGCTTCTACTGCACCGGCGTTGCCATTTACTACAATGCGCGCGGCCTGGTTCTGCGTCCAAGGGATGCCGTGGCCCTTCTGGTCGTCGCCGTGGCCCTGTTCTGCGCCTATCCGGCCGACGGCGACCTCGTGACCATCGTCACCGGGGTAAATCGACTGGTCTTCTTCCTCGCCTCCACCCTCGCGGTGCTCGCCTTCTACAAGCTGGACCTGCCCTTGCCGGCCGCCGTGTCGGCGCCGTTGACGGCGCTCGGCCTGGCGACCTACGGCGTGTACCTGCTCCACCCCATCGTCTACCAGTCCGTCGAGCTCGCCACGCGGGCGCTCGGCCACCTGCGCCAGCCCGCCGCGGTGATGGCCGCGACGATGATCCTGACCGTGCTGCTGTCGCTGCTCGTGTACTCGAAGCTCGAAGCACCCATGATCCGTCTCGGCAAGCTGCTCACCACGTCGAGGCGTCCTCCCCTCCCGGCGGAAGCGGCGCTTGACGCAGCCCCACGCAATCGATGAAGACCTTCTTCTTCATCATCCTCATCGCGGGCATCGGCAACACCGTTCTCCGCACCGAGATCGAGGACCCGGTCACGCTGTACCGGCTGATCGCGCCTCTCGGCCTGATCGCGGTCTTCTCGCTGCGGCCCATGTTCGTCCTGAAGGCGCTCGGCCTCTACCTCGTCTTCTTTGCCTACAACTTCATCCTGGCCACGGCGTACGGCGGCGACTATTCGCAATTCTTTCCATCGATCGTCCACTACCTCTATCTCTTCATCCTGCTGATCCTCATGGTCCACATGAGGCAGAGCCATGCCGACTTCGACGACTCCTACATCCAGTTCGTTCGCGTCTTCTACGTCTTTCTCCTCGTCAACCTGGTGGTCGAGATGGCCTTCGGCTCCTTCTACCCGAACATCTACCTCGACGAGAGCGACGAGAGGCAGGTCCGCGCCTTCTTCTGGAACCAGAACGATCTGGCCGTCGTGCTGTGCGTCGTCGCCTGGATGGCGCTGACGCTCGACCGCTTCCGGATGCCGACCCGGATCTTCGTCGTCGCCGTGACGGTCTTCCTGCTCTATTACAACGACTCGAAGGCGGCCCTGATCTCGTTCCTCTTCGTCTCCCTGCCGGTGGTGGTCGTGTTCAGGATCTGCGCCGCGGCGCGAATCTCGCCGCGCGTGTGGTTCGGCATCTTCTCGATGGCGGCGCTGTCGGCGTTGGCGCTGGCGTTCGTCCTGAGCAACATCGAAATCGCCTTCGCTAACGACACCTACACGCTGGGCGACCTTCTGATCGGCCCGATCGGGAACATCTTTGCGCTGCAGTCCTCCGGCGAGGACCTGGGGTCGATCAACAACCGCACCGACGCGGCCATCTTCGTGATCATCGAATACATCCGTTCCCTGGGATTCGGTCTCGGCGCCGGCGGTTCGTGGCTGGTCCTGACGTTGCCCCAATACGAGCTCGGCGGCGCCAAGAGCCCGCACAACGCCTTGCTCCAGTTCGTCGTCGATTTCGGCTATCCGGTGCTGCTCGGCTACGCCTACATGGTGTTCTGGGCCGTCCGCAAGCTGTTCACGTACCGGGCGAGCGAGAGCGAGCGGCTGAAAGTGATCGCCATCCTGTCGTTTCCGATGCTCGGCCTGTCGCAATCGGGCGCGATCGTCACCAACTACTTCTTCTGGGCCGCGATGTTCTTCATCGCCTTGTTCGGCCGCGAACGCGTGCCGGCGCGCCGCCGGCCGGCCCGGGCCAGGGCAGCGCCGGCGGCCGCGGCGCACGCGGGGCAGGGGGCCTTCGGATGAGGGTCTCGACTTCCAAGGCGCCCGCGGCCGACCTGCGCAGCGTTCCGTCGTTCGCGGCGCTGCTCGCCTACAAGCTGATCAAGAAGCTGCGCTTCTCCGCGGTGCGCGGGTCGACGGTCGATGCCACGTCGAAGATCGAATCGGGCACGTCGTTCCACTGCTCGTCGATGGATCGCCATTCGTTCTGCGGCTATGACTGCGACATCTTCCATGCCGACATCGGCCGCTACGTCTCGATCGCCAACGGCGTCGTCATCGGCGGCGGCCGCCATCCGATGGAGTGGGTCGCCATGTCACCGGTGTTCTACGAGGGCCGCGACAGCGTCAAGGCGAAGTTTTCGACCCATGCGCGCGCGCCGGTCGAGCGGGTGAGCGTCGGCCACGACGTCTGGATCGGCCGGTCGGCGATCGTCCTTCCCGGCATCGCCGTCGGCAACGGCGCCGTCGTCGGCGCCGGTGCCGTCGTCACCCATGACGTGCCGCCGTACGCCGTCGTCGCCGGCAATCCGGCCCGCGTCGTCAGGTACCGCTTCGGCGAGACGGTGATCGCCCGGCTGCTTGCGAGCGACTGGTGGTCGCTCGACGAGGCGGCGCTGCGGCGTCTGGGCCCCTACATGAACGACGTCGAGAAGTTTCTCGAAGTCGCCGAGCAAGGCGGGAAATGAGAGCGTTCCAGATCTGCGCGAAGTGCGTGATGGACACCACCGACTCCAAGATCGTCTTCGACGACAAGGGCGTGTGCGACCACTGCAATTCGTTCTTCCGCGACATCCTGCCGAACTGGCACACCGACGAGCGCGGCCGTCGCGAGCTGATGGCCGAGGTCGAGAAGATCAAGGCCTCGGGCAAGGGGCGCGACTTCGATTGCATCATCGGCATGAGCGGCGGCATCGACAGCTCCTACCTCACCTACATCGCCAAGGAGGAGCTGGGCCTGCGCCCCCTGGTCTTCCACGTCGATGCCGGCTGGAACTCGCAGGAAGCGGTCAACAACATCGAGCGCCTGGTCGACAAGCTCGGTCTCGACCTCTACACCGAGGTGATCGACTGGGACGAGATGCGCGACCTGCAGTTGGCCTACTTCAAGGCCGGCGTGCCGCACATCGACACGCCGCAGGACCACGCCTTCTTCGCGACCATGTACAAGTTCGCCGAGCAGCACGACATCAAGCACATCCTGACCGGCGCCAACCTCTCGACCGAGTGCATCAGGAACCCGATCGAGTGGATGTACTACCAGTCCGACTCGATCCAGCTGAAGGACATCCACGCGCGCTTCGGTACGCGACCGCTGACGACCTTCCCGACCACGTCGATCCTGCGCCACAAGATCTACCTGCCCTACGTCAAGGGGATCCGCGTCATCCGGCCGCTCAACCACGTGCCCTACGTCAAGGCGAAGGCGATCGAGCTGCTGGTCGACAAGTTCGGTTGGCAGCCGTACCCGCAGAAGCACTTCGAGTCGCGTTTCACCCGCTTCTACGAGGGCTACTGGCTGCCCGTGAAGTTTGGCTACGACACGCGCAAGGTCCAGTACTCGAGCCTCATCGTCACCGGCCAGATGACCCGCGACCAGGCCCTCGAGCAGCTGAAGAAGCCAGCGCTCGACGCCGACACGATCAAGCACGAGTCGACCTACGTCGCGACCAAGCTCGGCATCACCGCCGCCGAGCTGCAGGGCTACCTCGACGCGCCCAACAAGACCTATAAGGACTACAAGTCGCAGGAAACCTTCTACGCCGCCGGCGCGAAGGTGATGCGCATGCTCGGCCTCGAGCTGGGAGGCAAGCGGTGATCACGATCGTCGACTACGGCCTCGGCAACGTCCAGGCGATCGCCAACATCTACACCAGGCTCAACATTCCGGTGCGCGCGGCACGCACCCGCGCCGAGCTCGACGACGCGCAGAAGATCGTCCTGCCAGGCGTCGGCGCCTTCGATTGGGCGATGGCCCGGCTCGACGACTCCGGCATGCGCGAGCGGCTCGACCAGCTCGTGATGGAGGAGCGTCGCGACGTGATCGGCATCTGCGTCGGCATGCAGATGCTCGCCGGCCGCAGCGACGAGGGCGCCCTGCCGGGGCTCGGCTGGATCGACGCCGACGTCAGGATCTTCGACGAGAAGACCTTCACCGGCCGCACCCATTTGCCGCACATGGGCTGGAACGACGTCGCTCCGCGCGGCGACGAGGGGCTCTTCGCCGGCCTCGGCAGCGGCGGCCGCTTCTACTTCCTCCACTCCTACTATTTCGCGCCGCGCCACGAGAAGGACGCGCTGGCGACCACCGATTACAACGGGCCGTTCGTCTCGAGCGTTCGCTGCGACAACGTCTACGGCGTGCAGTTCCATCCCGAGAAGAGCCATCAGTGGGGCATCCGCCTGCTGAAGAACTTCGCCGAGCTCTGAGCATGTTGCAGCCCCGAATCATTCCGTGCCTGCTGGTCAAGAACGGCGGCCTCGTGAAGACCGTCCAGTTCGCGGCACCGAAGTACGTCGGCGATCCGCTCAACGCGGTGCGCATCTTCAACGAGAAGGAAGTCGACGAGCTCACCGTGCTCGACATCGACGCGACCGCGCAGGGTCGCGAGCCGAACTACGCGCTGATCCGCGATCTCGCTGTCGAGTGCCGAATGCCGCTCTGCTACGGCGGCGGCGTGACCACCGCCGAGCAGATCCAGAAGATCATCGGCCTCGGCGTCGAGAAGGTCGCGGTCAGCGCCGCCGCGGTCGCCGACCCCGAGCTCCTGCCCCGTGCCTGCGAGCGGGTGGGCCGGCAGAGCATCGTCGTCGTCATCGACGTGAAGAGGGTCGGCAACCGCCACGAGGTCTTCACCCACAACGGCACGCGCGCGACCGGCCTCGAGCCGGCCTCGTTCGCGGCACGCATCGAGCAGCTCGGTGCCGGCGAGATCGTCGTCAACGCGATCGACCGCGACGGCGTCATGAAAGGCTACGACCTCGAGCTGATGAGCCGCGTCCGCGACGCCGTGACGCTGCCGCTGACGGCCCTGGGCGGCGCCGGCTCGATGAAGGACGTCGCCGAGCTGATTCGCCGCTTCGGCATCGTCGGCGCGGCGGCGGGCAGCCTGTTCGTCTTCAAGGGCGT
>JBDTPG010000039.1:0-18022 GCA_039932815.1 Caldimonas sp. | reverse complement strand
AGGTGCAGAACCGCCTGCTGCGCCTGCTGGGCCTGGCGCGCTGGCCGATGCGCTATCTGATGCTGCACCCCGGCGTCATCGACGAGCTCGCCGACGAGCGTCTGCTGCACGACCGTTTCGACCCCGAGGCCTACAAGCGCGAGCTCGAGGAGCGCCTCAAGGGCTGGGAGCGATCGAGCCAGGCCGAGGAAGAGCTCCTGCTCGACACGCTGCGCCGGGCCCATCACGCCGAGGTCTTCCGCACCCTGGTGCGCGACGTCGAGGGCCACATCACGGTCGAGCAGGTCGCCGACGACCTGTCGGCGCTCGCCGACGCGACGCTCTGCTGCGCCATCGGCTGGGCCTGGAAGCACCTGAAGGTCGCGCACCGGCCCGAGCCGCAGCTGGCGGTCATCGCCTACGGCAAGCTCGGCGGCAAGGAGCTCGGCTACGGCAGCGACCTCGACGTCGTCTTCGTCTACGACGACCCCGAGACCGAGCCCGACAAGGCGGCCGAGGTCTACGGCGCCTTCGTTCGTAAGCTCATCGCCTGGCTGACGATGCGCACCGCCGCAGGCGAGCTGTTCGACATCGACACGGCGCTGCGGCCAAACGGCAACTCCGGGTTGCTGGTCACCTCGATGACCTCGTTCGAGAACTACCAGACGGGCCGCGGCAGCAACACCGCGTGGACCTGGGAGCACCAGGCACTGACGAGGGCGCGCTGGTGCGCGGGCCTGGCGCGGCTGGCGCCGCGCTTCGAGGCGGTGCGGCGCGCCGTGCTCGCGGCCCCGCGCGAGCTGAAGGCGGTGCTCGAAGAGGTTCGGTCGATGCGCGAGAAGGTTCGCGCCGCGCATCCGGTCAAGGCCGGCACCTTCGACATCAAGCAGGGCCCGGGCGGCATGATGGACGTCGAGTTCGCTGTGCAGGCGCTCGTCCTCGGCCATGGCGCGAACCGCCCCGAGCTGCTCGACGACGTCGGCAACATCGCCTTGCTGCGCCGCGCCGAGGAGGCCGACCTCTTGCCCGAAGGCGTCGGCGCTGCGGCGGCCGACGCCTACCGCGACCTGCGAAAGGCCCAGCATCGGGCTCGGCTCGACGAGCAGCCGACGCAGGTCGAGCCGGCCCTCCTGGCCGAGCAGAGCGGCGCCGTCCTCGCCCTCTGGCGTGCCGTCTTCGCCTGACGGCGGACGCGCCTGGGGCGCGCTGGCCGCCGTTCTCGCCGTCGGAGCGGCGCTCACGTTCGGCCACGACCCGATCACGCTCGACTGGCAGCCCGCGCTCGCACTGCGCGAGCCGTGGCGCGCGCTTTCGGCGGCGTTCGTCCACTACAGCGCATTGCACCTGCTCGCCAACCTTGCCGGCACGGTGCTGGTCGCCGCGCTGGGCTTCGTCGCCCGCGTGCGCTGGCCGGTTGCGGTCGCTTGGCTCGTCGCCTGGCCGCTGACGCATATCGGCCTGATCGCACGCCCCGATCTGCTTCACTACGGCGGCCTGTCGGGCGTTCTCCATGCCGGCACGGCCTGCGTGGCGATGGCGCTGGCGGTGCGCGCGCGCGGACCGCGCCGCGCGATCGGTGCGCTGCTGCTGCTCGCGTTGCTGCTCAAGGTCGCAAGCGAAGCGCCGTGGGGACCGGCGTTGCGCCATCCCGCCGGCTGGGACATCGCTACCGCGCCGTTCGCCCATGCGAGCGGGCTCGTTGCCGGCGTGTTGTCGTGGCTGCTGGTCGCCACCATCGGCCGCTTCGCAGCAGCGCGCGGGCGCGACCTCGTCGCGCCGCCCGACAGGAGCCCCTAGCATCGGCTCGATGAGCGAACGCAAGAGCCACCTCGACACCGTCGCCATCGCGGCCCTCGTCCTCTGCTGCTTCCTTTGGGGTCTGAACCAGGTCGCGGCCAAGGCCGCGCTGCCGGAGATCCCGGCCCTCTGGCAGGCGGCGCTGCGTTCGAGCGGCGCGGCGGTGCTGGTCTGGATCTGGGCACGCTGGCGCGGCATCGCCCTGTTCGCGCGCGACGGCACGCTCGCCGGCGGCCTGCTCGCCGGCGCGCTCTTCGCTGCCGAGTTCTTCTGCATCTTCATCGGCCTGCAGTTCACGACGGCGTCGCGGATGGTCGTCTTCATCTACATCGCACCCTTCTTCGTCGCCCTCGGCATGCCGCTGATCGCGCCGGCGGAGCGGCTCGGCCCGCTGCAAAGCGCCGGTCTCGTGCTCGCCTTCGCGGGCGTCGCCTGGGCGTTCGCCGAAGGCTTCTCGCGGCCTGCCGCCGGACCGATGCAGTGGCTCGGCGATGGCTTGGGCGTCCTCGCCGGCGCGCTCTGGGGCGCAACGACGCTCGCAATCCGCGCGACCGCGCTCGGCCAGGCGTCAGCCGAAAAGACGCTGCTCTACCAGCTCGCCATCTCGGGCCTGCTCCTGCTGGTGGCGGCCGCGTTCGGCGCCGCGCCGCTGCCGCATCGCCTGTCGGCGCTCGCTTGGAGCTCGCTCGCGTTCCAGACCGTGATCGTCAGCTTCGCCAGCTACCTGATGTGGTTCTGGCTGATCCGCCACTACCCGGCGACGCGGCTCTCTTCGTTCACCATGCTGACGCCGGTGTTCGGCCTCGTCCTCGGCGCCGTGCTGCTTGCCGAGCCGGTGACCGCTCGCCTGCTGATCGCGCTCGCGACCGTCGCCGGCGGCATCTTTCTCGTCAACCGCAACAAGTCGTGATCGGGATCGTCGCGTCGATCGCGCTGCGCCTGGCGGTCTGCGCGCTCGTGTCGTGGGTGGTCTGGCGCTGGTTCGGGCTCACGGCGATGGTGCCGACGCTGCCGCTCTTCGGCATCCTCCTGGCGCGGCCGCTGCTCGAGCTCGCCGGCGCCCTGCGCGACGGCATGAAGGAGGTCCAGCTCGCCGCCGTCGAAGGGCGCCACTACGCGTTTCGCGGCCACCGCGTGCAGGTGCTCGAGGATCCGGACCGGCGCCGCTGGGTGCGTCTCGCCGACGTGCGCGCGATCGTCGGCTTCACCGCCAGCGACGGCGCGCTCGCGATCACCTACCGCGATGGCGTGCGCAGACTCGGCAAGCCGGCTGAGCCGCACGTCAGCGAGGAGGCGCTGCTGACGCACCTGCTGAAGGAGCGTGCGCCGGAAGCGGCGCGCTTGCGCGTCTGGGTCGAGCGCGAGATCGTCTTTCCGGCGCGTCGCGAGCGCGCGCGGCTCGGCATCCGCGCGCCCGCGATCGACGCCGACGCGAGCGACTGACAGCGCGCGCTCAGCCGCGGATGCGCGCCACCAGCGCCGTCGTCGAGTAGCCGTCGACGAAGGGCAGCGCGCGCGCGTCGCCGCCCCAGCCGCGCACCAGCGCCGTCTCGGCGAGCGACTCGACGTCGTAGTCGCCGCCCTTCACGTACAGCTCCGGGCGAACGATCTTCAGCAGCTCGAGCGGCGTCGACTCGTCGAACAGCGTCACCAGGCTGACGCTCTCGAGCGCAGCCAGCACGCAGGCGCGGTCGCCTTCGCTGTTGAGCGGCCGGTCGGGGGCCTTGGCGAGGCCGCGCGCCGAGCTGTCGCTGTTGAGGCCGACGACGAGGCTCGCCCCTTGCGCGCGCGCCTGCGCCAGGTAGGTGACGTGGCCGCGATGCAGGATGTCGAAGACGCCGTTGGTGAAGACGACGGGCCGCGCCAGCTCGGCCAGGCGCGGCAGCAGCTCGGCACGCGGGCAGAGCTTGGCGACGAAATCGGGAAGCACGCAGCGATTGTCGCGCGCGTTGCAGTGCGCGCGCGCAGGGCCCTTAGACTCGGCGCGATCCGAATCGAAGGGGATGTTCATGCTCGTGCTGTGCGGATTGCCGGTCTCCAACTACTACAGCAAGGTCAAGCTCGCGCTGCTCGAAAAGGGCGTGCCGTTCGAGGAGGAGCGCGTCGGCACCGCCGGCGTGGGGGCGCGCAGCGAGGAGTCCAAGCGCGCATCCCCGCTGGGCAAGATCCCCTTCATGCGCACGGAGCAAGGCCCGCTGTGCGAAAGCCAGGCGATGCTCGAATACATCGAGACCGCGTGGCCCGAGCCGCCCTTGCTGCCGAAGGATCCCTATGCGGCCGCGAAGGTGCGCGAGCTGATCGCCTTCATCGACCTGCACGTCGAGCTGGTCGCGCGCGAGCTCTACCCGAAGGCGTTCTTCGGCGGCTCGCTCGACGACGCCGATGCCGCGCGCATCAGGAAGCGCCTCGAGCGCAACATCGCCGCCCTCGCCGGCCTCGTGCGCTTCGAACCTTATGTCGCCGGCCCGACCTTCACGCAGGCGGACTGCGCCGCCTGGGCGTCGTTCGGCGTCATCTCGATGGCGACGCAGGCGATCTACGGCGAGGACCTGCTTGCCGCGGGCGGCGTCGACTGGAAGCCCTACGTCAAGCGCCTGGGCGAGCGACCGAGCGTGCAGAAGGTCGTCGCCGATCGCAAGGCCGACCGCGACCGCGCGCCTGCCCAGGGCTGAGCCTGGCCGGCCGGATGCTCAGGCGGGCTGCGCGCCAGGGGTCGGCGCGGCGGCCGCTGCCGCGGCCGCGACCCGCGCCGTCACTTCCTTGCGGTAGCGGTTGAGCTCCTGGACGCTCGCGAAGCTGCGCTCGAGGAGGAGACCGAGGTTGTGCAGGATGCGGTCGACGACCTTGTTCTCCCACACGCTGTCGAACTGGATCTGGGTGTCGAGCCAGGCCTCAAGCCACTCCGGATCGGGCAGGCGGCTCTGGATCGTGTCGCGCGGGAAGAGTTGGGTGTTGACGTGCAGGTTGGTCGGATGCAGCGCCTGGGCCGTGCGGCGCGCGCTCGCCATCAGCACGCCGACCTTGGCGAAGGCGGCGCGCGCCTCGTCGCCGAACTTCAGCATCGCCCGTTTCATGTAACGCAGGTAGGCGCCGCCGTGGCGCGCCTCGTCGCGCGCCAGCGTCTCGTAGATCGCCTTGATCACCGGCTCGCTGTGCCACTCGGCGGCGCGCCGGTACCAGTGATTGAGGCGGATCTCGCCGCAGAAATGCAGCATCAGCGTCTCGAGCGCCGGCGCCGGATCGAAGGTGAAGCGGACGGCGTGGAGCTCGGCCTCGGTCGGCACGAGGTCCGGGCGAAAGCGCCGCAGGTACTCCATGAGGACGAGCGAGTGCTTCTGCTCCTCGAAGAACCACACGCTCATGAACGCCGAGAAGTCGCTGTCGTCGCGGTTGTCGCGCAGGAACATCTCGGTCGCCGGCAACGCCGCCCACTCCGTGATGGCGTTCATCTTGATCGTCTGCGCCTGCTCGTCGGAGAGCCGCGCGGCATCGAACTGGTCCCATGGAATATCGACATCCATGTTCCAGCGCACGGCTTCGAGCTGCTTGAAAAGTTCGGGATACAGCATGGGATGGTGGCCTCGCAGCCGGTGGAGTTTAGTCGCTGGGCACGGCAGCTCCGCGCAGCGCGCGGTACCGAGGCCGGTGCCGGCAGCGCGCAGCGAGAACGGATAACGTCGCAGCTCGCTGCTACGCCGGCCCGGCGCCCCAGGATGCAAGCCAGCGTGGGCCGCCGGGTCATCCGGGCGGCGCCGCCTGCGTACAACACATGGTGACAGAAAAGACGCATCCGACCGCAATCCCCGATTTGCCGCCTTTCACGGAACTCGCGTGGACCAGGTGCGTCAGACGGGGACGGTTTCTGTCGCTGAGCCGGCCGGTCCTGCCGGCTGAAATCCCCGGGGGGTTCTCCTCCTCCCTCCTCCCTCCCTCGTTCCCCCGGGGGCGCTCGGCGACATTCTTCTTCGCACCCCGGCGCCCCGCCCAAGGCGGGTGCGCCGGCCGCCGATGAAGCGGATCGCGGTCATCGGCGCCGGGATCGCCGGCCTCGCTGCGGCGCGCGGCCTGGCCGGCCACGGCAGCGTCACGCTGTACGAAGCGGGCGACCATTTCGGCGGCCATGCGCACACCGTCGACGTCTCCCTCGGCGGCCGCACGCACGGCGTCGACATCGGCTTCATCGCCTTCAACGAGGCCGCAGCGCCGAAGCTGTCGGCGCTGCTGGCCGAGCTCGGCGTGGCCACGGTGTCCGCCGAGATGACGTTTTCGGTGCAGGTGCCAGCGGCCGGGATCGAATGGAGCAGTGCCGGCGCGGCAGGCATCTTCGCCCAGCCGACCAACGCGGCGCGGCTGGCGTTCTGGAACATGCTCGGCGAGATCCCGCGCTTCAACCGCCACGCGAAGGCACTCGCGCGGGTCGCGACGGTGGCCGCGCACGACGACTCGGTCGGCGATTTCCTCGCCGCGCATCGCTTCTCGAAGGGCTTTCGCGACTGGTACCTGCTGCCGCTGCTCGGCTGCATCTGGTCATGCCCGACCGAGCAGATGCTGCGCATGCCGGCGGCGGCGATGGCGCGA
Source organism: Caldimonas sp. (assembly GCA_039932815.1). Taxonomy (GTDB): domain Bacteria; phylum Pseudomonadota; class Gammaproteobacteria; order Burkholderiales; family Burkholderiaceae_C; genus Schlegelella_A. The sequence continues at coordinate 11,668 of JBDTPG010000039.1, read as the reverse complement.
TTCTGTCGCGATCACGGCCTGCTCGAGGCCCTGGGCCGGCCGCGCTGGCAGTCGGTGAAGGGCGGCGCCGACGTCTATGTCCATCGCATCCTCGCCTCGATCGCCGACGCCCGTCTTTCGACGCCGGTGCGGCGCGTCAAGCGGCTGCCGGTCGGTGGCGCCGACGTCTCGACCGACCGCGGCACCGAACGCTTCGACGCGGTCGTCTTCGCCTGCCACAGCGTCGATGCGCTCGCCCTGCTCGCCGACCCCAGCGCCACCGAGCTCGAAGTGCTGGGCGCCTTTCATTACCAGCGAAACCGGGCGATCCTGCACACCGACGCCAGGATGCTGCCGCTTCGCCCGGCCGCGTGGGCGGCCTGGAACTACGAAGCCGGACGGGACCGAGAAGTCGAGGCGGTGTGCGTGCACGTTCTCGTCAATCGCTTGCAGCCGCTGCCGTTCGACGTGCCGGTGATCGTCTCGCTCAATCCGATCATGGAGCCGGCGGCGGCTTCGGTCCAGGGCGAGTTCCACTTCTCCCATCCGGTCTTCGACCGCCGTGCCCTGATCGCGCGGGCGCGCCTGCCCGAGCTCCAGGGCCGCGCGGGTACCTGGTTCTGCGGGGCCTGGACCGGCCTCGGCTCGCACGAGGACGGCCTCGCGTCGGCGCTCGAGGTCTGTGCGCGCCTCGCGCCCGGCGGCTAGCGCAGCCAGCCCTTCCTGCGGAAGTAGATGAAGGGTGCGGCCACCGAAGCGACCATGAGGATCAGCGCGTAGGGGTAGCCGAGGCGCCAGTCGAGCTCCGGCATGGCCTTGAAGTTCATGCCGTAGATGCTGGCGATCAGCGTCGGCGGCAGCAGCGCGACGCTCGCCACCGAGAAGATCTTGATGATCTTGTTCTGGTTGATGTTGATGAAGCCGACCGTCGCGTTCATCAGGAAGTTGATCTTGTCGAACAGGAAGGTGCTGTGGCTGTCGAGCGAATCGATGTCGCGCAGGATCTGGCGCGCTTCCTCGAACTGCTCGGCGCCGAGCAGGCGGCTGCGCATCATGAAGCTGACCGCGCGCCGCGTGTCCATGACGTTCCGGCGGATGCGGCCGTTCAGGTCTTCCTGGCGGGCGATCGCCGAGAGCGCCTCGCCGGCGGCCTTGTCGTCGACGTCCTGGCGCAGCACCCGCGCGCTCACCGCCTCGAGGCTGTCGTAGATGCCCTCGAGCGCGTCGGCGGAGTACTCGGCGTCGGCGTCGTAAAGCTTCAGGAGCACGTCCTTGGCGTCGCCGATCAGCGCCGGGATGCGGCGCGCGCGCAGGCGCAGCAGGCGAAACACCGGCAGGTCCTCGGCGTGGACCGAGAACAGGATGTTGCGATGGAGGATGAAGGCGACGCGGACGTTCCTGGCGGTCGCGCCATCGTCGATCAGGAAGTCGGAGCGGATGTGCAGCTCGCCGTTGTCTTCCTCGTAGAAGCGGGCCGATTCCTCGAGGTCGTCGTCGACGGCGTCGCTCGGGATGGTCAGGCCGAAGTGCTCGGCGATCCAGCCCTTTTCCTCGTCGGTCGGCGCGTCGAGGTCGACCCACACCGGCTGCACGTGGGCGAGCGCCTGGTGGCTTTCGATCTCTTCCTGGAAGAGCCGGCCGTTGGCCAGCGTGAAGACGTTCAGCATGAAGGCTCCGTCGAGCATGACCGCTCGCCGGAGCGAAGGTCACCGAGGGTGTGGACTGTCCAAGAACGTCGTCTCGAAATGCGGTGACGAAATTATCGCATCGGCGGTCGCGCCGGCGGAGTGGCAACGTGTGCTGTTCGCCACGGCGATAGACTGACCGGAACCCTCGGACGACGACCCTTTTCACGAGACAGGAAATGGCAGCTCTGCTACCGTGTCCTGCCGCACTCCCGAAAGGATTTACATGAACCTGACGATCAGCGGTCATCACCTCGACGTGACTCCGGCCATACGCGAATACGTCATCGCCAAGCTGGACCGGATCACGCGGCACTTCGACCAGGTGGTCGACATCACCGTGCTGCTGTCGATCGAGAAGCCGGCCGAGAAGGAGCGCCGACAGAAGGCCGAGGTGACCGTTCACGTCAAGGGCAAGGACCTGTTCGCGGAGTGCACGTCGGAAGACCTGTACGCGGCCATCGACCAGCTGATGGACAAGCTCGACCGCCAGGTCGTCAGGCACAAGGACAAGGTCCAGAACCACCATCACGGCGCCCCCAAACGCACCGACGCCACCCTGAGCTGACCCGCCGCGGCGGCGGTGTTGCCCTCCCGCCGCACCGCGCCCCCGTCCGTCGCCGGCGGCGGCCGAAACCGAGCGCCGCGGCGGCCGCCACTTCATAATTCCGTCATCGCCCTGTCACCAGCCGGCGGATCGCCTGCCCGCCGCCCGCGCGCCCTCCCATGAATCGACTCGCTGCCATCCTGCCCGTCGTCGACGTCCTGGTCGACGTCGACGCCACCAGCAAGAAGCGAGCGTTCGAGCAGGCCGGCCTCCTGTTCGAGAACCAGCACGCCATCGCGCGCGCCACGGTCACCGACAACCTGTTCGCGCGCGAGCGCCTGGGCTCGACCGGCCTGGGTCACGGTGTCGCCATCCCGCACGGCCGCATCAAGGGCTTGAAGAACCCGCTCGCCGCGGTGCTGCGCGTACGCCAGCCGATCGGCTTCGACGCGCCCGACGACGAGCCGGTGTCGTTGCTGATCTTCCTGCTCGTCCCCGAAGCCGCGACCCAGCGCCACCTCGAGATCCTCTCCGAGATCGCCGAGATGCTCTCCGACCGCGAGCTGCGCGAGCGCCTCAAGAGCGAGCCGGTCCCCGCCGAAGTGCACCGGATCATCGCTGCCTGGGAGCCCTTGAAGTCCGTCGCTTGAGTACCAACCGCGGAGGCCGCGACCGGCCGGGCGCCGGGCCGCTCCCAAGCCCGGCCGCGCCCCCTCGGGGGGCAGCGACCAAAGGGAGCGTGGGGGCATCATGAAACCGACCGTCATCAGCGCCGAGGCGCTGTTCGAGGAGTTCCGTACCGCGCTGCACTGGGAGTGGATCGCCGGGCACGCCCACCCGGAGCGCCACTTCGACGACGCCGCCGTCCGCGACGCGCGCTCGGCCGCCGACCTGGTCGGCTACCTCAACTACATCCACCCGAACCGGGTCCAGATCGTCGGCCGGCGCGAGGTCGCCTACCTCAACGAGGCGAGCGCCGAAGTCACCGAGCGGCGCATCTCGCGCATCGTCACGCTCGAGCCGCCGGTGCTGATCTGCGCCGACGGACAGGTGCCGCCCGACCGCCTGGTCGCGCTCTGCGACCGCGCCGACATCCCGCTCTTCGTCACCGAGGAATCGGCCGGCCACGTGATCGACGTCGTGCGCGGCTACCTCGGCCAGCACTTCGCCGAGCGGACGACGCGCCACGGCGTCTTCATGGACATCCTGGGCCTGGGCGTGCTGCTCACCGGCGAGTCCGGACTCGGCAAGAGCGAGCTCGGCCTCGAGCTGATCTCGCGCGGCCACGGCCTCGTCGCCGACGACGCGGTCGATCTCTACCGCGTCTCGCAGACGGCGCTCGAGGGCCGCTGCCCCGACCTGCTGATGAACCTGCTCGAGGTGCGCGGCATCGGCCTGCTCGACATCAAGGCGATCTTCGGCGAGACGGCGGTGCGCCGGAAGATGCGCCTGAAGCTGATCGTCCACCTCGTCCGCAAGGAGACGATGGACCGCGACTTCGAGCGTCTGCCCTACGAGCCGCTGAGCGAAGACATCCTCGAGGTGCCGGTTCGAAAGACGGTGATCGCGGTCGACGCCGGCCGCAACCTCGCCGTGCTGGTGGAAGCGGCGGTGCGCAACACGATCCTGCAGTTGCGCGGCATCGACACCTACGCCGAGTTCATCGAGCGCCACCATCGGGCGATGGGCAAGTCGGACTGAGGCCCTCGGCGAGGCACGCCGGGTCTCACGCGACCCGGCGCCCGCGCGTCACTTGTTCCTGAACTCGCAGTTCTTCTTGGTGCACGCGGCGTAAAGCGCCAGCGCGTGGTCCTGGAGCTCGAAGCCGCGCGACAGGGCGATGCTCTTCTGGCGCTTCTCGATCTCGGCGTCGAAGAACTCCTCGACCCGACCGCAGTCGAGGCAGACCAGGTGGTCGTGATGCTTGCCCTCGTTCAGCTCGAAGACCGACTTGCCGCTCTCGAAGTGGTTGCGCGACAGGATGCCGGCCTGCTCGAACTGCATCAGGACGCGGTAGACCGTCGCCAGGCCGATGTCGGCATGGTCGGCGAGGAGGACGCGAAAGACGTCCTCGGCGCTCATGTGGCGCTGGGTCGTGTTCTGGAAGACCTCGAGCACCTTGATGCGCGGCAGCGTCGCCTTGAGGCCGCTGTTCTTGAGCTCTTCGGCGTGGGTCATGGGCATCGTCAGGTCCGGCACCCGAGGGGCACGCCGGTAGAATCGGCCGATCATACGAGCCTTGGTTTCGCGTCGACGCCCGTCGCGCGACGCCCCTCACGACACCCATGACATCGACCCTCCAGCGTTCGGCCGGCGCGGCCCTCGCCCTCGTCGCCGGCGCCCTCGCCGGCTGCCAGTCGCTGCAGTCCTCCGACAACTTCCTCGGTGTCGTCACCCCGTACCGGATCGAAGTCGTGCAGGGCAACGTCATCACCAGCGAGCAGGTCGCGTTCGCCAAGCCGGGCCTCACGCGCGCCCAGGTGCGCGACGTGCTCGGCTCGCCGCTCCTTGCCGACCCGTTCCACGCCGACCGCTGGGACTACGTCTTCACGATCCGCCGCCAGGGCGCCGAGCCGCAACTGCGCCGCGTCGTCGTCCGCTTCAAATCCGACATCCTCGAGAGCGTCGAGGGCGGGGTCGGCCTGCCGAGCGAGCACGAGTTCGTCGTCTCGATCGATACCTTCAAGACCGCGCGCAATGCGCCGCCCCTGGTCCTGAGCGACGATCAGATCAAGGCACTGCCGGTGCCGGTGCGGCCGCCGCCGGCCGATCCGGCGCCGCCGGTGCCGGCGCGCATCTATCCCCCGCTCGAGCCGAGTTCATGACGGGCGGCGCCGCGCCGCGCCGCCGCGTTGCCATCGCCGGCGCGTCCGGGCGCATGGGGCAGACGCTGATCGAAGCGGTCGCCGCCAGCGCCGACTTCGACCTCGCCGCCGCCTTCGACGTCCCCGGCAGCGCCGGAATCGGCAGCGACGCCACCGCCTTTCTCGGCCGCCCGAGCGGCGTCGTCGTCGGCGCCGATGCGCGCGCCGCGCTCGCCGCAAGCGACGTCCTGATCGACTTCACGCGGCCGGCCGGCACTCTCTCCCACCTGGCGCTCTGCCGCGAGCTCGGCGTCGCCGCCGTCGTCGGCACGACCGGCTTCGATGCCGCCCAGAAGGCCGAGATCGCGTCGCATGCCGAGCACATCGCGATCGTCATGGCGCCCAACATGAGCGTCGGCGTCAACGTGATGCTCAAGCTGCTCGACGTTGCCGCGCGCTCCCTGGGCGAGGGCTTCGACGTCGAGATCCTCGAGACGCATCACCGCATGAAGGTCGATGCGCCGAGCGGCACCGCGCTGCGCATGGGCGAAGTCGTCGCCGCGGCGCAGGGCAAGTCGCTCGACGCCGTTGCCGCCTACGAGCGCAACGGCGAGCGCCGCCCGGGCAGCATCGGCTTCGCCTCGCTGCGCGGCGGCGACATCGTCGGCGATCACACCGTGCTCTTCGCCGGCGCCGGCGAGCGGATCGAGATCACGCACCGCTCGACGAGCCGGGCGACCTATGCCGAAGGCAGCTTGCGCGCGGCGCGCTTCGTCCTGGATCGGAAGTCGGGTCTGTTCGGCATGGACGAGGTGCTCGGACTGGCGACAATCGCGCCATGACGAGCACCGGCTTCGAGCATTTCTGGTCGCAGGGCGACATCATCACGCGCAGCGTCGCGATCCTGCTCCTGCTGATGTCGATCAGCGCCTGGGTCGTGATCCTCTGGAAGGGATGGCTGCTGCGCCGCGTCAACGTCGACCTGCAGCGCGCCGTGCCGGCGTTCTGGGCCGCGCCCACGCTGGACGACGGCCGCGCCCAGCTCGCCGCCTTCGACCGCGAGAGCGTCCTGCGCCCGCTCGTCGACGCCGCCCTGACGACGCCGCCCGAAGGAACGCTCGAGGCACGCGGCCACGCCGACTCGCAGCTGACGCGGCGCTTGCGCGATGCGCTTCACCGCGTCGTCAGCCAGCTCCAGTTCGGCCAGGTGCTGCTCGCCTCGATCGGCAGCACGGCACCTTTCATCGGCCTGTTCGGCACGGTGTGGGGCATCTATCACGCCCTGCTCAGCATCTCGGCCGCCGGCACGATCACGATCGAGCGCGTCTCGGGTCCGGTCGGCGAAGCGCTGGTGATGACGGCAGCCGGCCTCGCGGTCGCGATCCCGGCGGTGCTCGCTTACAACGTCTTCGGCAAGCGCGTCGGCGCGAGCGAAGCCGAGCTCGAAGGCTTCGCGCACGACCTGCGCGAGATGATCACCGACAAGGGATGAGGCCCGACTGAGATGGCGTTCGGCCGCCTCGAGCGCAACCCCGGCGCCCAGCCGATGAGCGACATCAACATGACGCCGCTGATCGACGTCATGCTCGTCCTGCTCGTCATCTTCATGATCACGGCGCCGCTGATGACGTCGAGCCTGAAGCTCGACCTGCCCAAGACCGACGCCGCCCAGCCGAGCGACACGCCGCAGTTCATCACCGTCGCGCTCGATCGCGAGGGCCGCTACTTCTACGGCGACGAAGCGGTCGACGCGGCGGCGTTCGCGGCGAAGGTCGACGCCGCCGCCAAGAAGAATCCGCAGACCGAGGTCCAGCTGCGCGCCGACAAGGCGGTGCCCTACGGGCGCGTCGCCGAGCTGATCGGCATCGTCCAGAAAGCCGGGCTGACGCGGATCGGCTTCATCGCCGATCCCGAGAAGCCGTAGCGCGCGACGGCGCTTCAGTTCGTCTTGCCGGCCTCGGCGCCCTTCGGCGATTCGGCCGGCGTCCCGGCGCGGGACTTGTCGTGCTCGCTCTGGGTCTTCGGCTCGCGCACGGGGATGTTGGAGCCGGTGCGGTATTCGCGCGACGCCGCCGGCTCGCTGCCGCGGGTACCGGCGCTGGACGGCGAATCGGTCGCACAGCCGGCGGCGAGCGCGGCAACGACGAGGGCAAGCGAACCGAAAACGATGGAAGAGGTCATGACGAGGTCGGCCAAAAAAGGCGTCACTATAGCGAGGCCGTGTCAGTCCGGCTCGTGGTGCCGGACGAAGGTCGCGAAGCGGGGCAGTCCGCTCGACGTCACGTCGCGATAGCGGTACGTCACCGTGGTGCCGACCGCGGGCGGATCGCCGCGCGCTGCATCGCTGAGGCCGCTGCCGATGAAGAAGCGCCGGCCTTCTGCCGATTCGACCTCGAGCGCGCCGACGCGATGACCGTGCTTGCCGGCGCCGGCACGATAGCCGACGACGACGGCCTCCGCATCGAGGTGCGGCTTCATCTTCAGCAATCCGTCGCTGCGGCCAGCGACGTAGGCCGCGTCGGCGACGTGGAGCATCAATCCCTCGCCGCCGCCGCCGACTGTGCGCGCGAGCGTCCGCTCGAGATCGGCGCGATCAGTGCCGCGCCACTGCGGCGCAATCTCGACCGGTGCGTGCAGCTGCGGAACGATCGCCAGCAGCTGCTCGCGACGGACCGCGAACGACGGCCCGGCGACCGGCGTGTCGAACACCATGTAGCGCACCTGGCGCCAGTCGCTCCCGCGCGGCTCGTGGCGGCGCACGATCGCGGAGAGCGCGTCGAAGCGGCCGCGACCGAGCCACAACTCGCCGTCGAGCGGCAGCGGCGGCAGGGCCGAGAGGAACGACGCCGGTGCCGACACCGTGCGCCCGCTGCGGTGGCGCAAGATGCGGCCGTCCCAGAGCGCGCGCACGCCGTCGTACTTTTCGCTGATGAAGCACAGCGCCGGCCCGATCTGGCCGGTGTAGACGGCCGCCAGCTGCGGCGCGAGAACAGGACCTGAGGCGCTCGCCAGCGCCGCATCCGGCACCGGTGCGGCACGCGCCCGGGCGGCGACGTGACCGGGCAAGGCCAGCGAGGCGGCAGCGAAGAGGATCCGGCGGCGGGCGAAGAGGCATGGCGTTTTCTTCATCACGGAGCTTTCGATCGACACGCCGGGGCGGCGAGCGCCGATGCTGGCCAGCCACTGCGGCGCTGTCGAGAGCCTCTGTCGGGGGCACCTTCCCCCATCGGACGGAGGTCGCAGCGATGCAAGCGCGGAGCCCTGCGCACACGCTTTCTATAATCGACGATGTTCGCCCGCCGCATCGCTCTCGCATGAAAGCCGACTTCGAACCGCACGAGATCGAGCAGGCCGCCCAGCAAGCTTGGACGGCGGCCGACGTCTATCGCGTCAAGGAAGACGAGAGCCGCCCCAAGTTCTACGCCTGCTCGATGCTGCCGTATCCGAGCGGCCGGCTGCACATGGGGCACGTGCGCAACTACACCATCAACGACATGCTGGCGCGCCAGCTGCGCATGGCCGGCATGAACGTGCTGATGCCGATGGGCTGGGACGCCTTCGGCCTGCCGGCCGAGAACGCGGCGATGAAGAACGGCGTTCCGCCCGCGCGCTGGACGCGCGACAACATCGCCGCGATGAAGGCGCAGATGCAGGCGCTCGGCCTGGCCTTCGACTGGAGCCGGGAAGTCGCGACCTGCGATCCCGACTACTACAAGTGGAACCAGTGGTTCTTCCTGAAGATGCTCGAGGCAGGAATCGCCGAGCGGCGCACCCAGGTCGTCAACTGGGATCCGGTCGACCAGACGGTGCTGGCCAACGAGCAGGTCATCGAGGGGCGCGGCTGGCGCTCCGGCGCGCTCGTCGAGAAGCGCGAGATCCCGGGCTACTACCTGAAGATCACCAGGTACGCGAACGAGCTCCTCGCTTGCGTGCAGAACGAGCTGCCCGGCTGGCCCGAGCGGGTCAAGCTGATGCAGGAGCACTGGCTCGGCAAGAGCGAGGGCGTTCGCTTCGCCTTCCCGCACGACATCCGCGACAGCCGCGGTGCGCCGATCGGCGGCGGGCGCATGTGGGTCTTCACGACGCGCGCCGACACCATCATGGGTGTCACCTTCTGCGCGGTCGCGCCCGAGCACCCGCTCGCCTTGCGCGCCGCCGAGCAGAACCCCGCCGTCGCCGCCTTTCTCGAATCGTGCAAGACCGGCGGCACCACCGAGGCCGAGATGGCGACGCAGGCCAAGCGCGGCATCGACACGGGCCTCGTCGTCGAGCATCCGCTCAGCCACGAGAAGATTCCGCTCTGGGTCGGCAACTACGTCCTCATCCACTACGGCGACGGCGCGGTAATGGGCGTGCCGGGGCATGACGAGCGAGACTTCGCCTTCGCCAAGCAGTACGGCATCGACCTGCTGCAGGTGGTCCACGTCGACGGCGAGGAGTTCTCGTACGAGGAGTGGCAGGACTGGTATGCCGACACGACGTGCTGCGTCACGATCAATTCCGACGTCTACAGCGGCTTGCCCTACGAGGGCGCGGTCGACGCGGTCGCGGCCGCGCTCGAGCATCGCGGCCTCGGCGGCAAGCAGACGACCTGGCGCCTGCGCGACTGGGGCATCAGCCGGCAGCGCTACTGGGGAACGCCGATCCCGATCGTCCATTGCGAGGCGTGCGGCGTCGTGCCGGTGCCCGAGAAGGACCTGCCGGTCGTCCTGCCCGAGGACCTGATCCCCGACGGGTCCGGCAATCCGCTCGCCAAGCACGGCGCTTTCCTGAATGTCGCATGTCCGAAATGCCGCCGGCCGGCGCGCCGCGAGACCGACACGATGGACACCTTCGTCGACAGCGCCTGGTACTACATGCGCTATTGCGATCCGCACCTGGACAGCGCGATGGTCGGCGCCGGCACCCGGTACTGGATGCCGATGGACCAGTACATCGGCGGCATCGAGCACGCGATCCTGCACCTGCTCTACGCGCGCTTCTGGACCAAGGTGATGCGCGACATGAAGCTGGTCGACATCGACGAGCCTTTCACGCGCCTGCTCACGCAGGGCATGGTCCTCAACCACGTCTGGGCGCGCACTTCCGCCCAGGGCGGCGTCGACTACTTTCCGCCCGACGAGGTGACGGCGATCGGCGAGGCCGAGGGGCGACCGACCGGCGGCCGCCTCGCCGACGGCAGCGCGGTCGAATACCGCGGCATGCTGAAGATGGGCAAGACCGAGCGCAACGGCGTCGATCCCCAGGACCTCATCGACCGCTACGGTGCCGACACGGCGCGCCTGTTCGTCATGTTCGCGGCCCCGCCGGAGCAATCGCTCGACTGGAACAACGCCGGCGTCGAGGGCGCGAACCGCTTCCTCAAGCGCCTCTGGAAATTCGCCGCCCGCCATGCCGACACGATCGACTCGGCAGCGGCGCGGAAGTCGGCGCGCGGCGCCGCGCCGGCGCTTCGTCACGAGATTCACTCAGTGCTGCGCCAGGTCAGCTACGACTACGAGCGGATGCAATACAACACCGTCGTCTCGGGCGCGATGAAGCTGCTGAACGCGCTCGAGTCGCACACGAGTCAGGGCGCGGCTGCGCCGGCGCCCCTGCGCGAGGGCTTCGCCATCCTGCTGCGCGTCCTCTACCCCGTCTGTCCGCACACCACCTGGACGCTCTGGAACGAGCTCGGCTTCACGGCCGAGCACGGCGCCCTGCTCGACGCACCGTGGCCGCAGGTCGACGAGGGTGCGCTGGCGCAGGACGAGGTCGAGCTGATGCTGCAGATCAACGGCAAGCTGCGCGGCTCGATCCGCGTCGCCGCCAAGGCCGACAAGGCGCACATCGAAGCGGCCGCGCTGGCGACGCCGGAATTCGCCAAGTTCGCCGAGGGGCGGGACGCGAAGAAGGTCATCGTCGTTGCCGGCCGCCTGGTCAACATCGTCGTCTGATGCGGCGACGCTTCCTCCTTCTCGGCGCAGCGGCCACGCTCGCCGGCTGCGGCTTCACGCTCAAGCGCCCGCCCGAGCTTGCCTTCAAGACGATCCAGCTCAACGGCTTCGCGGCGCGTTCGCCGCTCGCCGCCGAGCTGAGGACGAGCCTCGAGGCGAGCCCGACAACGCGGGTCGTCGAGTCGGTCGGCGAAGCGCAGGTCGTGCTGCAGGCGCTTTCCGAGGCGCGCGAGAAGGTCGTCGTCGCACAGACCTCGGCCAGCCAGATCCGCGAGTTCGAGCTGCGCCTGCGCTTCACCTTCCGGGTCCGCAGCGCCACCGGCAAGGATCTCCTTCCCGACAGCGAGATCGTGCAGCGGCGCTCGCTCACCTACACCGAAAGCGCCGCCCTCGCCAAGGAGCAGGAGGAAGCGTTCCTCTACCGGTCGATGCAGAGCGACATCGTTTCGCAGGTGCTGCGCCGGCTCGCGTCGGTACGGCTTCTCTGATCGTGGCGTCTCCGAAGAGGCTTCACTGATGCGGGTTCACTGATGCAGCTTTTCCCCGACCGGCTCGCCGAGCACCTCCAGCGCGACCTGCGCGCCGTCTACACCGTTTGGGGCGACGAGCCGCTGCTCGCCCAGGAGGCGGCCGATGCGATCCGCGTTGCGGCGCGCGCCGCTGGCTGCAGCGAGCGCCAGGTGCACACCGTCGCCGGCGCGCACTTCGACTGGAGCA
>JBDTPG010000038.1:0-19310 GCA_039932815.1 Caldimonas sp. | reverse complement strand
CGCCACCGCCCAACCCTGACAGGAGAACCGAAATGCCCCGATTCATGATCGAACGCAATTTCCCGGCCGGCTTGGCCATTCCGATGACTGCCGAAGGTGCCGCGGGTTGCGCGAGCATCGTCGCCCGCAACGCCGAGCGCGGCGTGACCTGGGTGCACTCGTACGTGAGCTCGGACAAGACGCGCACCTACTGCGTGTACGACGCGCCGTCGCCCGACGCCATCCGCGAGGTCGCCCACCGCAACGAGCTGCCGGTGGGGAGCATCACCGAGGTGACGGTGCTCGATCCCTATTTCTATCACTGAGCGATTTGCACATCACATTGGAGAACGCAATGACGAACGAAATCCTCGTCGCTGGCTCGCCGCGGCTACGCCCCGACTTCCACCCGTTTCGGCGCTACCTCGGCGCCGCCGCCGTCATCGGGCTCTCCGTGATGGCCAGCGCGATGCAGCCCTCCGTGGCCCACGAGCACGGCTCGCCATCCTCGCCGGCAGGCTCATCGCCGTTGGTGGAGAAAGTTCGCGATGCCACGGCCCGATACAAGGACATCAATATCGCGCTCGGCGAGGGCTGGGTCCAGGCCACCCCTTGCGTGAGCGGGCCGAACGACGGTGCCATGGGCGTCCACTTCCTGATGCCCGATCGCCTGCACGACGGCATGCTCAGGGCCGAGGAGCCTGAAATGCTGATCTACGAGCCGGGTCCGGCCGGGACGTTCCGTCTTGTCGGTGTCGAGTACCTCGTGCTGGTAAGCGAGTGGGCGGCCCGCAACGGGCCTGGCGTCGCGGCCTCGGTCGACGGTCACCTCGCCCACTTGATTCCGGAGCCCAATCGGTATGCATTGCCCGCGCTCTACGAGTTGCATGTTTGGGCTTGGGAGAACAATCCGAACGGAACCCATGCCGACTGGAATTCGCGCGTGTCGTGCGATCGCCAGCGGGCACCCCAGTAGGCAGATCGTTTGGCCGCCCCGTCGGCGGCCGCGTGGCCGCCCGGAGAAGACCATGTTATGGAACGCGCGGGTACGGTCAGGATGCCCGCGTCATCCTTCCACCTGGCCCGCCGTCAGCGCCCGCTGAGCTTGAACGCGATCATCGCCCTCAGCTTGTTGGGTAGCACCGGCTTGATGAGGAGATGGAAGTCGTGCTCCAGCGCTTCCTTGTCGTGGCCGGTCATGCTGCTGCCGGTGACGACGATCGCCGGCACCGCGCGGCCGAAGCGCTCGCGCAGCGCGTCGATCGCGGCGACGCCGGTCTCGCCGTTGTCGAGGCGGTAGTCGGCGATGACGAGCGACGGCGCCACTGCCGCGTCCGCCGCCTTCGCCCAGGCGCGGGCGGCGCCGACGCTGTCGAGCGAGACGATGGTCGCGCCCCAGCCGACCAGCAGCACCTCGAGGCCCTCGCGCACCGCCGGCTCGTCCTCGACGATGACGATCAGGCGGCCGTCGAGCGTGATGCCGATCGGCGCCTTGCCCGGGATCGACCGCGAGGTCGTGCGCGGCCCCTTGCCGAGCGGCAGCTCGACAGTGAAGACCGAGCCGCTTCCGACCTCCGAGCGCAGCTCGAGCGGCACGCCCATCAGCGCGCACAGGCGCTTGACGATCGCCAGGCCCAGGCCGAGCCCCTTCTTCTGCTCGACGGTGACCGCCGGCGCGCCGGCCACCTGGTAGAACTCCTCGAAGATGCGCGCGCGCTCCTCGGCGCGGATGCCGGGACCGGTGTCCCAGACCTGGAGCAGGAGCCGCTCGCCGCGCCGCCGGCAGCCGAGCAGCACCGAACCGTCGCTCGTGTAGCGGATCGCATTCGAGACCAGGTTGCGGACGATGCGCTCGACCAGCAGCGGGTCCGCGAGCGCGACGTGCTTGCCGCCGCGGATGCGCAGCGCCAGGCCTTTCTCGAACGCCGCCGGCTCGAAGTGCAGCCTGACCTTGCGGAAGATGTCGGCGAGCTCGAAGTTCTCCGGGTTGACCTCGACGCCGCCGCTGTCGATGCGCGTGATGTCGAGCAGCTCGGAGAACAAGCCCTCGAGCGCGTCGACCGATTCGTTGATGCTGTTGACGAGCTGCGCGACCTCCGGATCGTGGGCCCGCGCGCGCAGCGCTTCGGCGAACAGCCCCATCGCGTGCAGCGGCTGACGCAGGTCATGGCTGGCGGCGGTGAAGAACTGCGTCTTGGCGCGGTTGGCGACCTCGGCCTCGTGGCGCGCCGCCTCGGCGACCGCCTTCTCCGCGCGCAACTGCACCGCGAGCGCCTCGTTGCGCAGCTTCAGGCCGACGACGCGCTCGAACGCATCGCGGTAGTTGCGGCCGAGCAGCAGCGTCATTCCCATGGCCACCGTCATGACCGCCGCCAGCTCCCAGCCGAGGGCGCTGCTCTCGAGGGCAACGCGGGCGATCGCCGGCGCGAAGATCATCAGCACGAAGAACACGAACAGCCGGTACTGCGGCCCGAGGATGGGGACGGAGGCGACGCAGAAGGTATAGACGATGAGGACGAGCGCGATCTGATGCGGGCCGCTGCCGAATGCAGAGAAGAACCAGGCGGCAATGCCCCATAGCGCGCCCGAGGCGAGCACGCCGGCCTGCCACGCGCGCCGCCGCCGCTCGAGGCCGGCGGTGGAGCGCGGCTCGCGCTGCGCGAAGCGGACGGCGAGCCAGGCGCGCAGCAGCCAGACGATCGCGAAGCCCGTGCCCCAGACGATGCGCAGCGACCGCGGCGCGACGCCGGAATAGATCATCTCGACGATGATCGCGCCGATCGCGTGACCGGCGAGCGACGTCTTGTTGAAGGCGAACAGCTCGCGGACGTGATCGCGCAGCAGGAGGAACCCGTCGAGGGGCGCGTCGTCCTCGACCGCCCCGGCGATCGTCGCGGCGCCCGTCGCTAAGGGGGCGGTGGAGCCCGCCGCCGCGCTCAATGGAGCGGGCGCGTGAGCCATGGCGCGATCGCTCCCTGGCTCGACATCTGGCTCACGGCGAGAACCGCCTGGGTGCGCGAGTTGACGCCGAGCGCGCGCAGCACGGCGGCGACGTGATCCTTGACGGTCTCGACCGAAAGGTCGAGCTCGCGCGCGATCAGCTTGTTCGACTGGCCTCGCAGGAGCAGGCCGAGGACGTCGGTCTGGCGCGGCGTCAGCTTGAAGTTGGCGAGCGCCGTCGGCCGCAGCGTGTCCATGCCCGGAGGCCAGGTGTGCGGGCCGCCGCTGTCGCGCCCTGCGACGGTGGCACCCACGTCACCATCGCCCATGGTCATCGGCGGCACGTAGATGCCGCCCGACATCACGACCTTGAGCGCCTCGGTCAGCGTCTCGTTGCTGGCGCGCTTGGGAACGAAGCCCATCGCGCCGAGGTCGATGGCGCGGATCACGTCGGCGCTGCGGTCGGACGCCGACACGACGACGACCGGGATCGCCGGCCAGCCGTTGCGCAGCTCGATCAGCAGCTCGAAGCCGTCGGCATCGCCCAGGCGCAGGTCGAGCAGGACCAGGTCGAAGCTGCCGTCCTGGCCGAGCGCCTCGCGTGCGGCGCGCGCGCCGGCGACGCCGACGACGCCGACGTCGCTGCCCATGCCCTGGATGACGTTCTGCAGCGCCGTGAGGATCAGCGGATGGTCGTCGATGAGAAGGACTTTCATCGCTGGACTCCAGTCAGGCGTAGCGCCGGGCGATCGACTCGGCGATGCAGACCGGCTTGTCCGAGCCTTCACGCTCCATGGTCACCTGCATCGTCAGCTGCGCGCCGCCGTCGAGCGGCTCGAAGCCGATCAGCTTGAAGTGGCCGCGCAGGCGGCTGCCGCTCGGCACCGGCGCCGGGAAGCGGACCTTGTTGAGGCCGTAGTTGACGCCCATCCGCGTCTCGCGCACCTCGATCGCCGAGGCGGCCATCTCCGGCAGCAGCGAGAGCGTGAAGAAGCCGTGCGCGATCGTCGTCCCGAACGGACCGGACTTGGATCGCTCGCCATCGAGGTGGATCCACTGGTGATCGTGGGTCGCATCGGCGAAGAGCTGGATTCTTTCCTGGGTGACCGTGATCCAGTCGCTGACGCCGACTTCCTGGCCGACGAGGGCTTGCAGCTCGGCGATGGTCTCGAAGCTTCGCATCGTTCAGTTCACCCAGGTGACGATCGGCTCCCACTGCTCGCGGTCGCCTTGAAAGCGCGTCGAGGCGACGTCCCACAGCGTCAGGCCGTGCGCGGCGAGGTGGACGTAGTTCTGCGTGTCGCGCAGGAAGCCGAGCAGCGGCACGTCGACGCTCTTCAGGAACGTGCGCAGCTGGTCGGTCGAGATCGTCCCTTCGCGCGTTCGCATGCCGACCACCGCCGTCTGCACCTTGGCGCTGCGCCGGTGGGCGAGCAGCTCGTTGATGAACTCGTGCGTCGCGTGGATGTCGAAGATGCTCGGCTGGAGCGGGATCAGCACCTTGTCGGCGAGCTTCATGACCTCGTCGAGGCGCTTGCCGTGCAGGCCCGCCGGCGTGTCGAGGACGATGTGGGTCGTTCCCTTGGGCGGCCGGACGACGTCGCCCTCGGTGACCTCCCAGGCGGCGATCCGGGGCAGGCCGGCGGGGCGCAGGCCGAGCCAGGTGCGCGACGACTGCTGGCGGTCGACGTCGCCGAGCATCACGGCGCGGCCGCGCGAGGCGAGGTAGCCCGCGAGGTTCGTCGACAGCGTCGTCTTGCCGACGCCGCCCTTCGGGTTGGCCACCACGATCACCGGCATGCAGCGCTCCCTCCTCGTTTTGCGGGTATGTTAGCGCCGGCGCTCGCGCCGTCCCGCAACCACGGCGCCCGCGCCCTACCTCCCGTCCAGTCATGGCCACCAACGAACCGCACGCTGCGGCCGCCGATCCTGCGCCGCCGGTCGGCGCCGAGATCCTCGTCATCGTCGCCCATCCCGAGCTCGAGCAGTCGCGCGCCAACCGCCGTCTGTTGCAGGCGGCACGCGCGCTGCAGGAGCGGAGTCCGGCGAGCCGGATCGCAGTGCGCGACCTCTACGCGCTCTATCCCGACTACCTCGTCGACGTCGGCGTCGAGCAGGCCGCGCTCGCCGCCGCCAGGCTCGTCGTCTGGCAGCAGCCGATCCGCTGGTACAGCATGCCGCCGCTCCTGAAGCTCTGGCTCGACGACGTGCTGACGTTCGGCTGGGCCTACGGTCCCGACGGCACCGCGCTGCGCGGCAAGGATCTCTGGCTGGTCGCGAGCACCGGCGGCCCCGAGGACTCGTACCGCCCCGACAGCTACAACCGCTATTTCTTCGACGCCTTCCTGCCGCCCTACGAGCAGACCGCGGCGCTTTGCGGCATGCGCTTCCTGCCGCCGCTGATCCTGCACGGCGCGCACAAGGCGAGCGAGGCGGAGCTCGCCGCGCACGCCGAGGGCTACGCGCAGCGCCTCGCCGACTACCCGGCCTGGCCCGAGATCGAGATGGTCGAGGAGTGCGTCGAGTGCAATGTGCCGCCGAGCGCGCGCCCCACCGATCGCGTGATGGCAGCGGCTTGATGGAGCACAACGCCTGGCTGATCGGCAGCCTGATCTACCTCGGCGCCGCGGTCATCGCGGTGCCCGTCGCCCGCTTCCTCGGCCTCGGCTCGATCATCGGCTACCTCGGCGCCGGCATCCTGATCGGCCCCTGGGGGTTGAAGCTCGTGACGCGCCCCGAGGACATGTTGCAGTTCGCCGAGTTCGGCGTCGTCCTGATGCTCTTTCTCGTCGGCCTCGAGCTCGAGCCGCAACGGCTCTGGTCGCTCAGGAAGCCGATCTTCGGCTGGGGCAGCGTGCAGCTGTTCGGCTCCGCCCTGCTGCTCGCGCTCGGCGCGCTCGCCTGCGGCGTCGACTGGCGCCTGGCCCTGGTCGCGGGGCTGGGCCTGGCGATGTCGTCGACGGCGATCGGCCTCGGCGTGCTCGCCGAGCGCAACGTGATGGCAACGACCTCGGGCGAGTCCATCCTCAGCGTCGCGCTGCTGCAGGACATCGCCGCCATCCCGATCCTCGCCCTGCTCCCGTTCCTCGCCCTCGGCGTCGGCGGCGAAGGCGGTGCCGGCGGCGGCTGGCTCGGCGCGGCCAAGGCGCTCGGCACGATCGCGGTGATCATCCTCGGCGGCCGGCTGCTGTTGCGCCCGGCGCTGCGCTGGATCGCCAAGAGCGAGACGCCGGAGATTTTCACCGCGGCGTCGCTGCTGCTCGTCGTCGCGACCGCGGCGCTGATGAACACCGTCGGCCTGTCGATGGCGCTCGGCGCCTTCCTCGCCGGCGTGCTGCTCGCGGAAAGCGAATACCGGCGCGAGCTCGAGACCGACATCGAGCCGTTCAAGGGCCTGCTGCTCGGCCTGTTCTTCATCGCCGTCGGCATGAGCATCGACTTCGCGGTCGTCATGGCGCAGCCTCTGCTGATCGCCGCCGTCGTCGCCGCCTTCCTGCTCATCAAGGCCGGGGTGCTCTGGGCGATGGCGCGGACGATGCCGATTCCGCAGCTCGAGCGGCCGGTCTTCATCATCCTGCTCGCGCAGGGTGGCGAGTTCGGCTTCGTCGTCTTCCAGACCGCGGCGCAGGCCGGCCTGATCTCGGCGCCGGTGTCGTCGTTCCTGGTCGCCGCAGTGACCATCTCGATGCTGCTCACGCCGCTGATGCTGTTCGCCGCCGACCGCTGGTGGATCCCGTTCCTCGCCAGCGGCAAGGTCGAGCCCGAGGAGCTGAAGGAGCCGCAGCACGAGCCGGTGATCATTGCCGGCTTCGGCCGCTACGGGCAGATCGTCGGCCGCATGCTGTTCGCCAACGGCATCCGGCCGACCGTGCTCGACCACGACGCCGAGCAGATCGAGGCGATGCGCCGCTTCGGCTGGCGCGTCTACTACGGCGACGCGACCCGGCTCGACCTGATGCGCACCGCCGGCGCCGACAAGGCGCGCGTGATCGTCGTCGCCATCGACGACATCGAGCAGAGCATCGACTGCGCGAAGATGATCCGCGCCAACTTCCCCGATGCGACGATCGTCGCGCGCGCCCGCAACGTCCAGCACTACTACGAGCTCTACGACCTCGGCGTCACGCTGATCGAGCGCGAGACGCTCGACTCCGCGTTGATGAGCGCGCGCAGCACCCTCGAGCGCCTCGGCTGGCAGCCGCACCATGCGAGGAACCTGGCGTTGCGCTTTCGCCGCCACAACGTCGCCCAGCTCGCGACCAACGCGCCGCATCGCAAGGACGAGGCGCGCCTCATCGCCGCCGCCAAGCAGGGCCGCCAGCAGCTCGAGGAGCTGTTCGCGATCGAGCGCCAGCAGGCCGCCGAGCGGCAGGCGCGCGCCGGCTGGAGCAGCAGCGCCGAGACCTAGCGCGCCGGGCGATGGCGGGCGCCGCAGCGAACGGCCGCGGCAACGCCGCGCGCGCTCATTCGATCCGGCAAGCCTCGGCGAAGGGCAGGCGCGGGCTGCGCGCGAACAGCTTCGACGCGTCGCCGCGGCCGAGATTGCAAATGAAGTTGGTGATGACCGTGGTCCCGGCCCAGAACGCATCGTCCATCCTGGCGGGGTCGAAGCCGCTCATCGGGCCGCAGTCGAGGCCGAGGGCGCGCGCGGCGATGATGAAATACCCGCCCTGCAGGCTCGCGTTGCGGAAGGCGGTCGTGTCGGCGAACTCCTTCTTGCCGGCGAACCACGACTTCGCGTCGGCGTGCGGGAACAGGTACGGCAGCTTCTCGTAGAACGCCATGTCGGTGCCGATGATCGCCGTCACCGGCGCCGATCGGGTCTTGTCGACGTTGCCCGGCGAGACGCAGTCGAGCAGCTTCGCCTTCGCGGCCGGCGAGCGGACGAAGACGAAGCGCGCCGGCGAGGAGTTGGCCGACGTCGGACCCCACTTCATCAGTTCGTAGAGCCGGTGCAGGGTCTCGTCGGAGACCGGCTCGGCGGTGAAGCCGTTGTGCGTCCGCGCGTGATCGAAAAGCTGTTCGGTGTCGACGTTCATGGCGCGGCCGGGTCGGCGAGTGGAGGCAATCTCGCATTCTGGTCGGCAGACAGCATGGGCGCATCGAATGGTTTCGTCGGCAGCGTTCGTGCGCCATGAAGGATCGCCCGACAATCGCGCCATGTTCGCCCCCACCCAGGACGACGTCCGCGGCTTCTTCGTCGAGGCGCGCCGCAAGCGCGCGGAGCGGCTGCCGCTGACGCCGCTGGAGACGATCGCCGCCGACTGGATCGAGGCGCATCCGGAATACGCGGCCGACCTCGCCGACGGCGAAGCCGCGCGGACGGCCGCGTACCCGGCCGAGGCCGGCCGAGAAAATCCGTTCCTGCACCTGTCGATGCACCTGTCGATCAGCGAGCAGGTCGCGATCGATCAGCCTGCCGGCATCCGCCCGGCTTTCGATTCGCTCGTCGCCCGGCTCGGCTCGGCGCACGCCGCGCAGCACGAGGTCATGGAATGCCTGGGAACGATGCTCTGGGAGGCCCAGCGCGGCGGGCGGCCGCCCGACGGTGCCGCCTACGTCGACTGCGTGCGCCGGCGCGCGACGCGGTGATCGTGCGACCCCTGGACGGGTGGTTGATCCGCCCGCCCGGTTGCGTCGACACTTGACGATCGATCGCAGCGGAGAACACGGCTTGAGTGAATCGGAATCTCGGCGAGCGGATGACCAGGGCCCTTCACCCAGGGGCCTGACGCGGCGTACGTTCCTCGGCGGCTTCGGCGGCTTCGGCGTCGGCCTCTTGCCCGGCGGCGCGGCGCTCAGCGTCGTCGCGTGCGGCGGCGCGGGCGACACGATGCTGGAATCGGCGTCGACACCCTCGGGCGATGTCGTCGTGCTCGAGAACCCGGCCTCGATGACGATGTCGATCGAGGCGCGCCAGGTGCAATGGGTGGCCGGCAAGAGCCCGGCCGACGTCAACGCCTGGGTCTACACCGCCAACGGCGTCTCGCCGGCGAGCGGCGTTCTCGGCAACGCCCTCGGGCCTGCCTTCAACGTGCGCCGCGATGCGCCCTGCACGGTGACGTGGACCAACACGATCGGCGCCTCGCTCACCGAGCCGACCCGGCTGGCGTCGCCGCCAATCAACGTCCCGCTCGATCTCGGCCAGTGCGGCCGGGTGCGCAACCAGGCACAGGTCGGCCTGGCGGTGCACCTGCACGGCGCGCGCGTGCAGGCCGCCGCCGACGGCTGGCCGCTGACGCCGATCAGCTTTCCGAACAATCCCTACGGCTTCCCGCTTAGCCAGCAGGACTTCTATCCCAACGCCCAGCGCGGCACGATGCTCTGGTACCACGACCACGCGATGGATCGCGTCGGGCGCCACGTCCATGCCGGGCTGGCGGGCGCGTACTGCATCCGCGACAGCGCCGACGACGCGCTGCTGACGCTGATCGGCGGGCGGCGACAGGAGCTTCTGTGCGTAATCCAGGATCGTTTCCTGACTGCCGACCAGACCCGGCTCGACTACGACGCCGGCATCCCTCACGACCCGAGCACGTCGCTGATCGGCTCCGACGACGCGGTCGGGCGGCCGGAATTCCTCGGCAGCGCGATCTTCCTCAACGGCCATCCCGCGCCCGACCTCACCCTGGCAGCCGCAACATGGCGGTTGCGCGTGCTCAACGTCTCGAACGCGCGCACGTACGCGCTCGCGCTGTGCGACCCCGACGCCATCGCCATAGGCAGCGGCCGGGTCTGGTACACGGACCGGATGCGCCTGATCGGCGGCGACGGCGGCCTGATCGGTGCCTCGATGCAGCTTCAGGGCACCGATGCGCTGGTGATCGCGCCGGCGCAGCGTCGCGACATCCTGGTCGATCTCGCCGGCCTGCCGGCGTCGGTGAAGCGGTTGCGGCTCGTCAACGTCTCGCTTCGCTACCTCCTTTCGGTCAATGCCGAGACGCTGGAGGCGATCTACACGACGTTCTACGACTCGGTGCTGGCGCCGACGAGCGCCGTCTTCACCACCGACGACGAGATCCTCTACGACGCACTCGAGCTTCCGCTCGCCCTCGTCGCCCGGGTGGCGATAGCGCCGCCCGCAGCGGGCGCCGCCGCCCTGCCGGCACCGAGGGCAGCGGCGATCGACAAGGTCCTCGCCGATGCCGCCGACGGCGACGACTTCACGTGGGACGGCAGCCGCTTCGCGCCGCTGGCCGGCGTGCCGTTCGGGCCGAACCGGCTCGTCCTGCTGATCAGCAACACGCTGCGCATCGAGATCAACCGGACCGTCAACGACGTGAGCGGCTTCGCCGACGTCCAGATCTTCGAGCTCGACTCAGGCGGCGCGGACTGGGAGCTGCCTTTTGCGGTCGACCTCGCGACGACCTCGAATCCGGAGGCCGGCTCGCCCGCACCGTCGCAGCAGTACAGGCTCGCTCGCCGCAGCTTCTTCGCCCAGGAGCTCAACCCCGACATCACGCTGGCCAAGAAGTACCCGGCGCTGCACGAGCCGACGATCCGCGCCAAGGCGGGAACCTACGAACGCTGGTACGTGGGCAACCTCAACAACAGCCAGCCGCTCGAGGCCGCGGCCGGCGCAGCCGACATGCACCCGTTCCACATCCATCTCGTCAACTTCATCGTGACGCGGCGCTGGCAGCTGGAAGACGACGGCAGCTTCAGCGAAGTCGCGCCGTCGCTCCTCGATCTCGACGGCGTCGGCCGCCAGGACACGGTGGCGATACCGTCGAACCAGCTTTTCGAGCTGCTCGTCCACTACCCGCTCGGCTACAGCGGCGACTACGCGTATCACTGCCACATCCTCGAGCACGAGGACAACTGCATGATGTCGCACTTCCACCTCGACGCGTAACGCCGACGCGGCCGCGCCGCCCTAGTTGCCGACCAGCCCCTGGCGGATCGCGTAGACCGTCATCTCGGAGTTGTTGGCGAGGCCGAGCTTCTCGAGGACGCGGGCGCGATACACGCTCACCGTCTTCGGGCTCAGCATCAGCTCCTCGGCGATGTCGGAGAGGCGCTTGCCCGAAGCGATCATCACCAGCGTCTGCATCTCGCGGTCGGAGAGCTTGTCGTGCGCGTTCTCGACCGACGGCGTGGTCAGGCTCTCGACCAGCATCTGGGCGATCTCGGGCGTCACGTACTTGCGGCCTTGGGCGACGGTGCGAACCGCGCTGACGATGAGCGCCGGATCGCCGCCCTTGTTGACGTAGCCGAACGCGCCGGCGCGCAGGGCGCGGATCGCGTACTGGTCCTCCGGGTACATCGAGACGACGAGGACGCGCATCGCCGTGCCTTCATCCTTGAGAGCGTGCAACACGTCGAGGCCGCTGCGGCCCGGCAGGTTGATGTCGAGGACGAGCACCTCCGCGGTCTTCTCGCGCATCAGCGCACGCAGCTCGCCGTAGTCGCCGGCCTCGCCGACGACCTCGATGTCGGGCGCGTCGGACAGCGTGTCGCGGATGCCGCGCCGGATCAGGGCATGGTCGTCGCAAAGAAAGACTTTGATCATGGTGGTACCAGCGACTAGACGTCGGCCCATTGGCTCGGGTCGTAGGACTTGTCGGGGAGCTCGGGCACGTAGGCGCTGTCCGGCACGTCGAGCGGAACCGAGAGGATCAGGGTCGTGCCGTGCGGGCCGCTCGACAGGTCGATCCAGCCGCCGACCGTCTTCGCCCGCTCGTGCAGGCCGCGGATGCCGAACGAGCGCGCCTTGCCGAGATCCTCCTGGCTGACGCCGCGGCCGTTGTCGCTGATCTCGAGCGAGAGCACGCCACCGGCGAGCGAGAGATCGATCTGCACTCGCGTCGCCTGCGCATGCTTGCTGATGTTGGTGAGCGCCTCTTGCGCCGTCCGATAGGCCACCAGCGGAACGCCCGGTGGCAGCTCGAGCGGCTGGCGCGGCAGGCGGATCTGGCACTCGACGCCGCTCCTGCGCTCGAAGCGCAGCGCGATCCAGTGCAGCGCCGCCGCCAGGCCCTGCTCGAGGATCGCCGGCCGCAGGTTGTGCATGATCCGCTGGCTCGACTCGACCGCGTGCGTCACCGTTTCGAGCGCCGATTGAACGCGCGACACGATCTGCGGCGAGCTCGAGTGGCGCGCGATCCAGGCGAGATCGAACTTCAGCGCCGTCAGCGAGCCGCCGACGTCGTCGTGGATCTCTCGCGCGATCGCCGCGCGCTCCTGCTCGACGCTCGTCTGCAAGTGCTGGGCGAGCTCGTGCAGCCTCTGCTTCGAGGCGACCAGGTCGCGGTCGGCCCTGACGCGGGCGCGCCGAGTCTCCGCCGCGTCGACCGCGTGCAGCAGCGCCGGCACCAGACGCGCGAGATGGCTCTTCTGGAGATAGTCGCTGGCGCCGTTGCGCATCGCCTCGACGGCGGTGTCGTCGCCGATCTCGCCGGAGACGAGGATGAAGGGGATGTCGCGCGAGCTCGCCTTCAGCAGCTCGAGCGCCAGCAGGCCGGAAAAACCCGGCAGGTTGTAGTCGGAGACGACGGCGTCCCATGGCTCGTCGAGTGCTTCGAGGAACGCGCTTTCGGAATCGACGCGTCGCGTCTGCGCATTGAGCCCGCCCCGTGCGAGGTGGGCGACGAGCAGCTCGTGATCGAGCTCCGAATCCTCGAGATGGAGGACGCGAAAGACGCGCTCGCGACCGGAGGAAGGCATTGCCTGAAATTATGCGTCGCGGCACGCATCTCGGCCGCCGCGACAGCCGCGGCGTCGGCCAACATGACAAGTCCTGCACGTCTGGCGGCTCCTGCTTCGAGCCCTCGTCGCCGAAAGTTCAGTCGGCGGCCTGCCTCAACGTCACCATCACCGGCCTCGTCAGCACTTCGCGCAGGCCCCACCATCCGGCGGCGAGGGCGAGCAGCGCGCCGGCCGCCGCGCCGAAGAGCGGAACGATGGGCGATGGATTCCAGCTGAACTCGAACACGTAGCGCGCCAGCGCCCAGCTGACCGCGATCGCCGCGACCGACGCGAGCAGGCCGGCGAGCGCGCCGACGCCGAGCAGCTCGGCGCGCTGCACCTGCGCGAGCAGCTTGCCGCTCGCGCCGAGCGCGCGCATCACGGCGAACTCGCGGGCGCGCGATTCGCGCGTCGCGCTGACCGCCGCGAACAGGACGACCAGCCCGGCGGCGAGCGTAAAGCCGAACAGGAACTCGACGGCGCGCACCACCTGGTCGAGCACGCGCTGCACCTGCGCGATCGACGCCGAGACGTCGATCGACGTGATGTTGGGGAAGTCGCGGCTGATCGCGTTGTCGAAGCCGGCGACCTCCGGTGCGCGGTAGGCGGCGATGTAGCTGACCGGCGCGTCGACCATCGTCGCGGTCGGGAAGAGGACGAAGAAATTGACACGCATCGACGACCAGTCGACCTTGCGCAGGCTGGTGATGCGGCCTTCGATGGGCGTGCCGCCGAGGTCGAAACGGAGCGTGTCGCCGAGCTTCAGGCCGAGCGTCTCGGCGAGGCCCTCCTCGACGCTCAGGCCGCCCTTCTCGTCGGCGGTCCAGCGGCCCGCGGCGATCGTGTTGTGCGGCGGCAGGGTTGCGCTGTGGCTCAGGTTGAACTCGCGATCGACGAGTCTGCGCGCGCGCGGATCGGCGAAGTCGTCGGGCGCGACATTCTTGCCACCGACCGCGACCAGCCGGCCGCGGATCATCGGGAACCAGTCGTATCGCTCGACGCCCGAAGCCTTCAGCTTGGCCTGGAAAGCGTCGGCTTGCGGCGGCTGGACGTTGATGACGAAACGGTTCGGCGCATCCTTCGGCGTCGCCTGGCGCCAGCTCGAGACGAGATCGGTGCGCAGCAGCGCAAGCAGGACGAGCGCGAGCAGGCCGACCGCGAGCGCCGACACCTGCAGCACCGCGAACGCAGGCCGCGCCGCGAGCTGGCGCGTCGCCAGGATGAGCCAGCGCGGCGCGCGCGCGTCCGGAACGGAGCGGCGCAGGACGACGAGCGCGAGCCACGACAGCAGCGCGAACACGCATACCGCGACCGCGAAGCCGCCGACGGCGATCAACCCGAGCTTGAGGTCGCTCGAGACCGCGAGCAGCAGTGCAGCGAAGCCGAGCGCGCCGGCGCCGAGGACGGCGAGCGACGCCGGCTTCATCGCGCCGACGTCGCGGCGGATGACGCGCAGCGGCGGCACGCGCGCCAGCTGCAGCACCGGCGGCAGGCCGAAGCCGAACAGCAGCGTGAAGCCGACGCCGGCGCCGAACAGCGCCGGCCAGACGCCCGGCGGCGGCAGCACCGCCTCGACGAGACCGGCGAGCAGCCAGACGAAGACGTAGTGGACGACGAAGCCGAGCACCAGCCCGGCGACGCTGGCGAGCAGGCCGACGAGCGCGAACTCGACGAGGTACTGGAGCGCGATCGTCCGCTGCGGCAAGCCGAGGACGCGCAGCATCGCGCAGTCGTCGAGATGGCGGCCGGCGAAGTCGCGCGCGGCGATGCCGACCGCGACGGCGGCGAGCAACGCCGACAGCAAGGCGACGAGGTTGAGGAACTTTTCGGCGCGGTCGAGCGTCTGGCGCATCTCGGGGCGGCCGGTGGCGAGCGACTCGATGCGGATGCCGCGCAGGCTCTGCGCCTTGATCTCGGCCTCGGCCCAGTCCACGAACTCGGCGACCTTGGCGTCCCGGGCCGCGTCGGCGGCGACGGCGAGCCGGTACGAGATCCGGCTCGCCGGCTGAACCAGCCCGGTCGCGGGCAGGTCGGCCTCGTTCAGCATCACACGGGGCGCGAGGCTGGCGAAGCCGGCACCGCGGTCGGGCTCGATGACGATGACGCGGGCGATCTTCAGCGTCGCGTCGCCGAGCAGGAGCGGGTCGCCGACCGCGAGGCCGAGCGAATCGAGGATCGCGTTGTCGACCCAGACCGTGCCCGGCGCGGGCGCGGCGGCGACGTCGACCTCGTTCGTGCCGGTGCCGCCGCGAACGCGCAGCTGGCCGCGCAACGGATAGGCGTCGCTCACCGCCTTGACGCTGACCAGGCGCGTCGCGCCGCCCTTGGCGTCGGGAGCGCGGCCCATGCTCGGGAAGTTGGCGGTCGTCGCCGTCGCCAGCCCGAGCGCGCGAGCGCGCGCGGTGAACGTCGACGGCGGCGGCTGGTCGCTCGAGACGATGGCGTCGCCGCCGAGCATCTGGCGCGCGTCGCGCGCGAGGCCGCCGTTGATGCGGTCGGCGAAGAAGCCGACGGCGGTGAGCGCCGCGACGGCCAGCGTCACTGCGACAACGAGCAGGCGCAGCTCGCCGGCGCGAAAGTCGCGCAGCAGCTGGCGCCAGCCGAGCTGCCAGGCCGACGGGGCACGAGCCGACGCGGCTCGGACTTCGTCGAGCGGGGCGGGTTGGGTCAGTGAAGGCGTCGGCATCGGCGCGGAACTTACCCGAGTTGTGAACGTTGCGTGCAAGCGGGTTGAATCAGCGGTAGCGCCAGCGGTGATCCAATGCCCTCATGGACACCACCTTGCCTTCGCTGTTCGTCTCGCACGGCTCGCCGATGATCGCCCTCGAGCCGGGCGCGGCCGGTGCCTTCATGCAGCGCCTCGGCCCGGTGATCGACGCCACCCTCGGTCGGCCGAAAGCGATCGTCACCGTCTCGGCGCACACCGCGGCGCGCGTTCCCGTCGTCCTGGCCGGCGCACGGCACGAGGCGATCTACGACTTCGGCGGCTTCGATCCGAAGCTGCGCACGCTGCGCTACGACGCGCCCGGCGACCCGGCGCTCGCCGCGCGCCTGCTGAAGCTCGTGCGCGCAGCGGGGATCGAGGCCCAGAGCGTCGACCAGGGCGGCCTCGACCACGGCGCATGGACGGCGCTCCGCTTCATCTATCCCGACGCCGACATCCCCGTCGTCCCGCTCGCTTTCGTTCCCGACGACGCGCCGGCGGCGCAGTTCAAGCTCGGCGAGGAGCTGCGTCCGCTCGCCGCCGAAGGGGTGCTCGTCGTCGGCAGCGGCAGCATCACCCACAACCTGCGCCGGCTTTTCGCCAACGGGCTCAGGCCGCGCGACGACCAGCCGGAAGCCGACGACAACGCCGCGTTTCGCCACTGGATGGCCGAGCGTGGCAAGGCGCGCGACTGGGAAGCGCTCTTCGCGTATCGCGACAAGGCGCCCCACGCCGTCGAGATGCATCCGACCGACGAGCATTTGATGCCGTGGTACGTCGCTGCCGGTGCCGGCGGGCGCGAGGCCGCGCCGGTGCGCATCCACGAGAGCGCGAGGATGGGCAGCCTGGGCATGGACGCCTATGCCTTCGGTCCACGTGCCGGCGAGCTCGCCGCCGCGCTCGCGCGCACCGAGGCGCAACCGGCCTGACAGTCAGCGCGCCTTCGGCACGCTGCCGACGACGCCGGCGACGAACCAGTCCATCGCCTTGATGTCGGCGTCGGCGAGCGCGCCGCGCGCGAGCCGCGTCGTGCCGGCGTTGTCCACCAGCGGTGCCGCGAACGGCAGCAGCTTGCCGCCGACGATCGCCGCGCGCCGGGCCTGCACGCCGGCGCGCACCTCCTTGGCGAGCGCCGGGTCGACGGCGTCGATGTCGACCATGCCGCTGGCGATGCCGCCCCAGACCGGCTCGGCCCGCCAGCTGCCGTCGAGAACGCGCTCGGCGACGCGCGTGTAGAAGCCGCCCCAGCGATGGACGATCGCCGCGAGCTGGGCGTCGGGCGCGAACGCGCGCATGTCGCTCGGGTAGGCGACCACCCGCACGCCGCGCGAGCGGAAGTTCGCCTGCGCCGCCTGCGCGACTGCCGGCGACGCGCTGTGGTGGGTGAGGACGTCGGCGCCCTGGTCGATCAGCGTCTGCGCCGCATCGCGTTCCTTGACTGGATCGAACCAGGTGTTCAGCCAGACCACGCGCACCGTCGCCTTCGGATCGGCGGCGCGCATGCCGAGCGTGAAGGCGTTGATGCCTTGCACGACCTCGGGCACCGGGAAGCCCGCGACGTAGCCGGCGACGCCGGTCTTGCTGGTCCGGCCCGCGAGCCAGCCGGCCAGCCAGCGCGCTTCGTAGTAGCGGGCGTCGTAGGTGGCGAGATTGGGCGCGCCCTTGTAGCCGCCGGCGTGCTCGAAGCGCACCTGCGGAAACTCGGCGGCGACACGCAGCGCCGGATCGAGGTAGCCGAAGCTGGTCGCGAAGACGAGCGTCGCGCCCTGCTGCGCGACCAGGTCGCGCATGACGCGCTCGGCGTCGGCCCCTTCGGCGACCGACTCGACGGCGACGGTCCTGACGCGCGCGCCGAGCGCGCGTGCCATCTCGCGACGGCCGAGCTCGTGCTGGTAGGTCCAGCCTGCCTCGCCGATCGGCGTGACGTAGACGAAGCCGACGACGAGCGGCGCCTTCGCCGCGGGCGCGCCCGAAGCGGGCGGCGCGGTCGCGGCGAACGACGACAAGGCAACGGCGAGCGCCGCGACACCGGAGCGCAGCGCGCAGGCGCTGCCCCGGATGAGGTTTTTCAACATGGTTGACCTCGACATGGCCCGTGGCGGAAATCGTTCGCGGCACGGGCGGGCTCGCGAACGAATCCCCTATTGTCTCGTGCCCGGCGAATGCCGGGCTTGCCGCGCTACTTCGCTGAGCGCACGTAGCGGCCGTCGAAGAGAACGGTCCAGCTCTTCTCGGCGTCGCTCGACAGCTCCCAGAGCTGGCGCACCGAGCCGTCGCTGGCGGGAGTCCAGGTGATGCGCTGCACGACCGTCGCCTTCGGGTCGGTCGGGCTCGGGCCGGTCATCGACATCACCATGCTGCGATCGACCAGCTTGCCGGCGAGCATCAGCAGGCTGCCGCTGTTGTCGACCCAGGTCTGGTGCCACTGATGGTCGGTCGTGTCGTAGATGTTCAGGCTCTTGCCCGTGACACCGCCGTTGCCGGTCCACTGCTCGAGCAGCGCGCAGCCGTCGGCGATGACTTCGATGCGGTTCTCGCCGACCTTCTTGCCCGCGGTCGAGAAGACGTCCCAGTGGCCGACCCAGAAGTCGAACTGGCGGTGCTCGATCGCCTGGCACGGCTTGGCGCCGGGGGCAGGCACCGACTGCGCGGCGGCGGGCGCGATCGGCAGCGCCAGGGCGAGAGCGACGAGCGGGAACTTCATGGCGCGAGACTAACCAGAAATCCACGCGACGGAACGAGTATTCGCGCGCCCTCGCGACCTTTGCGCGATCGAGCCCTTATCCTCCAGACCGCACTGTCGACCGCCATGAGACTGCTCACCTTTCGCGACCCCGACGAAGGCCGGCCGACCCTCGGCGTCCGCTCCGGCCGGCGCGTTCTCGACATCGCCGCCGCAGCGCGGATCGCCGGGATCGCCGGCATGCCGAGGACCCTGAGGGCGCTGCTCGCCGCGGGCCCGAACGCCATGGCGCGCGTGCGCGAGCTGAGCGGCGCGTCGCAGGCGCACGACGGCGGCCGGTTCGAGGAGGCCTGGCGCGACGACGCCTCGCTCGACTACCTGCCGCCGATCGACGACGCCGACAAGTTCCTGTGCGTCGGCAAGAACTATCGCCAGCACCTCGAGGAGCTGCAGCGGACCCACCTCATCAAGGAGATACCCGAGGAGCCGACGGCGTTCGTCAAGCTCAACTCGTGCCTGGTCGGACATCGCGCCAGGGTCGTCCGGCCCGAGGGCATCGTCCGCCTCGACTACGAGCCCGAGCTGGTGTTCGTGATCGGGCGGCGCGCCCTGGGCGTCAAGAAAGCGGAGGCCTTCAACTACGTGGCCGGCGTGACGATCCTGAACGACCTCACCGACCGCGACTCGCAGGAGCGCGAGGTGAGGTCGGGCTCGCGCTTCTGGACCGGCAAGAACATTCCCGGCTTCGGCCCGCTCGGCCCGGAGATGATCACCCTCGACGAGATCGCCGATCCCTACGACCTGTGGATGACGTGCAGCGTCAACGGCCAGCAGCGCATGCGCGTCAACACGCGCGAGCAGATCTGGAAGCTGCCCGACATCGTCGAGCACTTCTCGCGCTACATCCCGATCGAGCCGGGCGACATGTTCTCGACCGGCGCGCCGGGCGGCGTCGCGGTCGGCAAGCCCAACGCCGCCGAGCTTTTCCTGAAGCCGGGCGACGTCGTCGAGTGCGGCATCGAAGGCTTCGCCACGCTGCGCACGACGATCGTCGCACCGCCGGCCGGCAAGGGAGTGGCCGCGCCATGAGCCTCCCCTATGACCGGGCGCGTCGTGCCGTCGTCGTTGCGCCGCTGGCCGCCGTGCTCCTCGCAACGACCGGCCCGGTCGCGGCCCAGGCCTTCCCGAGCCGGACCGTCACGATCGTCGTGCCCTTCCCGCCCGCCGGCGGCGCCGACACGCTTGCGCGCACGCTGGCGCCCAAGCTGAGCGCGCTCTGGGGGCAGACGGTGGTCGTCGAGAACCGGCCCGGCGCGA
>JBDTPG010000037.1:0-19415 GCA_039932815.1 Caldimonas sp. | reverse complement strand
GCACCGGCGTCGTGTTCGACGCGCGCACCAGGCCGAAGCCGTCGTCGTACTCGACACGCACGCCGTCGATCGTGACGACCTCGCGCGCGCCCGGAAACTTCGCTTCCGCGCGCAGGCGCGCGACCACCTCGGCCGGCTCGCCCTCGGCGCAGGGGACGTTCAGCTCGGGCGTCGAGAAGCTCGTCGGCAGCGCGTTCAGGACAGCGCTCGGATCGGCGCTGGCGCTGACGATCTCGAGCAGGCGCGCCGCGGTGTAGGTGGCGTCGTCGAAGCCGTACCAGCGCTCGCCGAAGAAGATGTGGCCGCTCATCTCGCCGGCGAGCGGCGCGCCGATCTCGCGCATCTTCGCCTTGACGAGCGAGTGGCCGGTCTTCCACATCAGCGGCACGCCGCCGGCGGCGCGGATCAGCGGCGCCATCTGCTGCGAGCACTTGACGTCGAAGATGATCGTCGCACCCGGCTGGCGCTTGAGCACGTCGCGCGCGAACAGCATCAGCTGGCGATCGGGATAGATGATCCGGCCGTCCTTGGTGACGACGCCGAGGCGGTCGCCGTCGCCGTCGAAGGCCAGGCCGAGCTCGGCGTCGCCGCCTCGCACCAGGCGCACGAGCTCGGCCAGGTTCTCCGGCTTGCTCGGGTCGGGGTGGTGGTTCGGGAAGTCGCCGTCGACCTCCGAGTACAGCTCGTGCACGGTGCAGCCGAGCGCGCGCAGGATCCCCGGCGCCGACGCCCCGGCGATGCCGTTGCCGGAATCGACCGCCACGGTCATCGGCCGGGCCAGCGTGCAGTCGCTGACGATGCGGGCGCGGTACTCGGCGAGGATGTCCATCGCCCCGGTGCGGCCGCGGCCGCCGACGACGTCGTCGGCTTCCATGAGCCGGCGCAGGCGCTGGATCTCCTCACCGTGGATGGCGCGCCCGGCGAGGACCATCTTGAAGCCGTTGTAGTCCTTCGGGTTGTGGCTGCCGGTGACCTGGACGCCGCTCGCGCAGCCGTGCCTGGCACGCGTCGCCGCGACGTAGTAGAGCATCGGCGTCGTCACCGGGCCGAGGTCGACGACGTCGAGGCCGGTCGAGGCGAGGCCGCGGATCAGCGCCTTGCTCAGCGCCGGGCCCGAGCGGCGGCCGTCGCGGCCGACCGCCACCGCGCGCTCGCCGGCGGCGAGCGCCTCGCTGCCGAAGGCGCGGCCGAGTTGCTCGGCGAAGCGCTCGTCGATCGTCTTGCCGACGATGCCGCGGATGTCGTAGGCCTTGAAGACCGAAGCGCTGACGTTCATTGAAGGGTTCGATCCTCGAGGTGGCGGCGATTGTAGGTAGGGGGATCGGCCGACCCTCGCGACGGCGTGGGCGTCGCACGCTCAAGTCGGCAGCGGCATGGCCGATAACCACGCGGGAACCCGACCGTGATCCACCTGCGCCTTCGCCTTGTCTTCGTCGCGCTGCTCGCGCTGCCGCTCGCCGCGTGCAAGAAAGCCGAGCCGGTCGTCGCCGCCAAGCCCGCGCCGGCCAGCAAGGCACGCAAGCCGAACGCGCCGGCGCCGGAGCGCGAGCGCCGCGAATACAGCGACATGCCGGGCACGACGCAAACCTACTCGACCACCACCGACAGGGCGATCGCCGCCGAAGCGCAGCGCGGCGGCCCGCGTGGCGAAGCGCGCATCTTCGAGACGCCGGAGGAGTTGAACGAGCTCTCGCGCGGTGCGTCGCCGAAGTACATGAACGGCCAGTTCCGCTACTACCTGGCCGGCGTCTCGATGAAGCCGCCGCAGGGCGAATGCAAGACGCCGCTGCTCGCCCTCAACCTCGCCGTCGAAAACCTGCACGGCACCCCGACGGTCGCGATTCACGGCGAGTTCAGCTTTACCCAGGTCGTCGGTGGCGACGGCTCGTCGCTGACCGAGGCCGTGGCGACGCCGTTTCGCGCCAGCATCATCGGCCCGTTCTCGAACAAGCAGGGCGGCGTGATCTACGCGACCGCCTACCTGGAGCAGACCGACGCCTCGCGCGATCCGGAGCGGTGGGCGAAGATCGCCGCCGTCAATCCGCAGCGGCTGAAGGTCTGGTTCAAGCCCGAAGCGTTCTACTACGCCGACGGCACGCAGTACGCGCAGCGCACGGGCAAGATCGCCGCCCAGCGCGACATCCTGACCTGCGGTGGCGCCGACGGCGCACGCTCGGCGCTGAAGTAGCGCCGGGCACGGGCGGCGCGCCGCCGCCTCGCCACCGGTCGGCGCTCCTGTCGATCCGTCGCACGGCCTCGCCGCGAGCGGCGCCGCCTTCGTAGACTCCGGCCCATGAAGACCCGCGAGATGCTGCGCCTGTCGTGGCGCGCCTGGCTGTTCAACGGCTCGCCCCGGGTCGGGCCGTGGTGGATCGGGCATGCCTGGACCCTCGCCTTCGGCCTCGGCGTCGCCGCCGTCCTGATCGTGTTGACGCTGACGCTGTCGAGCGACGTCACGCGCTCGAACTGGCCGACGGTCGTCGCCGCGAACGTGATCATCAGCCTGGCGATCAGCTTCTCGGTGCGGCTCGCGTTCTGGCTCGCGCGTCGCCTGGTCGGCGCCGGCCGGCTCGCGACCGCGCCGTCCGGTTGGCGCTCGCTCTACTTCACGATCGTGCCGATCGCCGGCGTCGCCGTCGGCTGGCCGCTCGGCATGGTCGTGGCCGGCCAGCTCGACGAGCGCTACATGGCGCCGCTCGTGCGCCCGGGCGTCCTCGGCACGAGCATCGTCATCGCGCTCTTCGTCACGGCGCTCTTCCAGCAGTTCTTTCGCACCAAGGCGCGCCAGATCGCCGCCGAAAACCTCGCCACCGAGGCGCAGCTGCGCTTGCTGCAGGCGCAGATCGAGCCGCACTTCCTGTTCAACACGCTCGCCAACGTCGTCTCGCTGATGGAGGCCGATGCACCCCGCGCGAAGTCGATGCTCGAGGCCTTCGTCGACTACCTGCGCGCGTCGCTTTCCGGCCTCGGCCAGGGCCGGCATACGCTCGGCGACGAGATCGACCTGGTCGACGCCTACATGCGGATCATCAAGATCCGCATGGAAGATCGGCTCGACTACACGATCGAGGTGCCTGCGCCGCTGCGCGACCTGACGCTGCCGGCGCTGACGCTGCAGCCGCTGGTCGAGAACGCGATCGTCCACGGCCTCGAGCCGCAGATCGCCGGCGGCCGTGTCCGCGTCGGTGCGCGCAGCGATGGCCGCTCGCTCGTGATCACTGTCGACGACGACGGCGCCGGCCTCGCCGCGCCGGCCGGCGCCGTCGCCCGCCGTCCGGGCAGCGGCACGGCGCTCGCCAACATCCGGCGCCGCCTCGAGCAGGCCTACGGCAGCAATGCCTCGCTCGACATCCGCGCCGCCCAGCCGCGCGGCGTCTGCGCGCAGCTCTCGTTGCCGGTCGCGCCATGAACGCGCCGCCCACCGCCCTCATCGCCGACGACGAGCCGAACCTCGCCGCCTACCTGCGCGAGCTGCTGAAGAAGGCGTGGCCCGAGCTGGCGATCGTCGCCGTCGCGCGCAACGGCGTCGAGGCGGCGGAACGGATCGCCGCGCTCGAGCCCGACCTCGCCTTTCTCGACATCAAGATGCCCGGCCTCACCGGCCTCGAGGTCGCGCAAGGCATCGAAGGGCCGACGCGCGTCGTCTTCGTCACCGCGTACGACGAGTTCGCGGTCGCCGCCTTCGAGCAGCAGGCGCTCGACTACGTCCTGAAGCCGGTCAAGGCCGAGCGCCTGGCCCGCACCGTCGAGCGGCTTCGGCGCGAGTTCGCTGCCGACGCCGCAGCCTCGACGACCGGAGGCGCTCCCGCGCCCGCGCGCGAGGCGAACGACGAGCGCCTCGCCGCCGTGCTGAGCCAGCTCCTCGCCGCGCCGCGTTCGGCGCCGCTGCGCTACGTGCGCGCGAGCCAGGGCGAGATCACGCACCAGGTCGCAGTCGCCGACGTGCTGTTCTTCCAGGCCGACGACAAGTACACCTGCGTCAGGACGGCGGCGGCCGAGCACCTGATCCGCACGACGATCAGCGAGCTTGCAGCGCAACTCGATCCGGAGCGATTCGTGCAGGTGCACCGGTCGACGATCGTCAACCTCGACCACCTTGCCGGAACGCGCCGCGACGAGCTCAGCCGCCTCTACCTGCGCCTGCACGGGCATGCCGGCGAATTGCCGGTGAGCCGCGCCTACGTGCACCTGTTCAAGGCGATGTGACGCGCCCGGGCTGGCGCTGCAGGCCGGCGGCGAGCCAGCGGCACAAGGGATGCTTCGGTTCGGCGAAGCCGTCGATCGCGGAAAAATGATTCGCGCCGGGCTGCGCCAGCACCTCGGAACGATTGCCCGCGCCTTGCCAGGCGGCATGGAACGCCGTCGACTGGCGCGCGAATTCCGCGCTTTCCTCGGCGCCCCAGGTGAGAAGCGCCGGCGTGGCGCAGGGCCGCACCGCGAACAGCGGCGAGTTGCGCCCGACGATGCCGTCGTCGAGCTGGATCGTCGGCTGCAGGTAGCTGTGGCGCAGCGGCTCGATGTCGTAGATGCCGCTCACCAGCAGCGCCGCGGCGAGCGGGTCGCGCGCCAGGCCGTAGTCCTCTTCCCAGCGCGTCTCGAGGCACATCGCGCTCAGGTGTCCCCCGGCGGAATGGCCGCCGACGGCGACGCGCTTCGGGTCGCCGCCGTGCGCACCGATGTGGCGCAGCGTCCAGGCGAGCGCAGCGCGGCACTGGCGCGTGATCTCGTCGATCGTCACCTTGGGGCAGAGCGAATAGTCGACGACGACGGTCGTGATGCCGAGCGCGACCGGACCGAGGGCGACGAAGCTGTGCTCCTTGGCGGAGAAGGCGCGCCAATAGCCGCCGTGGATGAAGACGAACACCGGCGCGTCCGGCCGGGCGGCGGGAAAGATGTCGAGCTTCTCGTCGAGCGTCGGGCCGTACGGGATGTCGTACACGCCGGCCAGGCGCGAGCGCGCGTCGGCGCTGCGTTCGCCGTAGCTGCGCATGCGCGCCTCGGCGTCGGCGACGCGCAGGCTGGGCTTGTACTCGGCGTCGATCGCCTCGGCGCTGATGAAATCGCGGTAAAGCGGTGGCGCGGTCATGGCCCGGAGTCTAGGAGAGGCGCGCGCCTTCGCGGGATCCGGCGAGCCTCTAGACTCGGGGCAGCGGTGGCGGCGAGGCCGCGACCGAGCGACCACCCGAGAGGCCAGGATGAATGTCAGCGCACTCGTCGAGCCCGACCGTGTCCACAAGACGGTCTACACCGACCAGCAGATCTTCGACCGCGAGATGGAGCGCATCTTCGAGCGCATCTGGGTCTATTGCGGGCACGAGTCGCAGGTACCGATGCCGGGCGACTACTACGCGGTGACGATCGGGCGTCAGCCGATGTTGATGATCCGCCAGCCGGACATGAGCGTGCGGGTGCTCTACAACCGCTGCCCGCACCGGGGCGTGCAGGTCGTCGGCAACCTGAAAGGCAATACCGGCAGCGCCTTCGTCTGCTCGTATCACGCCTGGAGCTTCCACCTCGACGGCAGCGTTCGCGCGATCCCCCTCGCCAAGGGCTACGAGGGCACGCGCATGACCAAGGACAACCCCGACTGCGGCATGAAGCGCGCCGCCCGCGTCGGCAGCTACCGCGGCTTCGTCTTCGCCAGCCTGGTCGACGACGGCCCGACGCTCGACGAGTTCCTCGGCGAGGCGAAGATCGCCTTCGACGACATGTGCGACCGCTCGCCGCTCGGCGAGGTCGAGGTGGTGCCGATCTGCCACCGCGTCATGCAGCACTCGAACTGGAAGTTCTTCATGGAGAACCAGCTCGACGCGCTCCATCCTTCGGTGACGCACCAGTCGACCGGCATCTCCGCCGGCCGGGTCGAGAAGCGCCTCAAGGCGCAGACGGGCGCGGCGCCGCTCTACTACCACTATCTGTCGACGTTCGCGTCGAGCTTCGAGCAGTGGGATTCCGTGCAGACGATCAACTTCCCGCACGGCCACGGCATCCTCAAGGCGTACATGGGGCTGCGCCCGCGCGATCCGGACACGCTCGAATACGAGGCGCTGCTGAAGGACGCTTACGGCGAGGCGAAGACCGAGGAGTACCTGTCGCGCAGCATCCACCACGTCCTCGTCTATCCCTACCTCTCGGTGCAGTCGCCGCTGCAGCAGCTGCGCTGCCTGCGCCCGGTCGGGCCCGACAAGACGATGTCGGAGATCTGGCACTTCCGCCTGAAGGGCGCGCCCGAGGCGATCTACCGCAGGAGCCTCTGGTACTACAACCTCGTCAACTCGCCGGCGACGATGATCAACGCCGACGACCTCGAGAACTGGACCAAGGGCCAGTGGGGCCTGCAATCCAACGGCGGCGACTGGGTGAGCTTTCACCGCTACTTCGGCGACGACCGCGAGGAGAACGGCGTGACCTACTCGAACCACGGCACGTCGGAAGCGGTGATGAGGAACCAGTTCAAGGCGTGGGCCGGCTACATGCAGGACAGCTGAGGGAGGCGACATGGCGAACGCGAAAGACAGCGGCGCGAACCGCGCCATCCCGAGCGCAGGCCCGGACTTCGAGCACCTGCTCGCGCAGGAGGTCGTGATCGAGGCCGGCGACGCCGCGCCGACGGGCGCGCAGCGCGTCGCGCCCGATCACTCGCCGCGCGCGCCCGCGGGCACGGTCGACAGCGCAGCCGAAGCGCTTCCCAAGGCCGGGGTGGTCGTCGCCGGCGACCTGCAGCGCGAGGTCGAGCAGTTCCTGTACCGCCAGGCCGAGCTGCTCGACGGCAAGCATTGGCAGGCCTTCATCGACCTCTTCGCCGACGACGGCGTCTACTGGATGCCGGTGACGCGCGAGCAGACCGAGTGGGAAGGGTCGCCGTCGATCTTCGCCGAAGACAAGCTGATGATGGAGATCAGGAAGGGCCGGGTCTCGCATCCGAACGCCTGGTCGCAGGCGCCGATGTGGGAGACGAGCCACCTGGTCAGCCACGTCGCCCTCGAGGCGGCGAGCGCGACGACGATCGAGGTGCGATCGCGCTTCCACATGATGGAGCTGCGGCGCGACGACGTGCGTCACTTCGGCGGCAGCTATCGGCACACGCTCGTGCGCGACGCCGGGGGCGCGCTGCGGATCACGCTGCAGCGCGTCGATCTCTTCAACTCGCAGGCGCCGTTCGACTACGTCCTGCAGATCTGGGTATGAAGACGATGACTTCCGGGCTCACCGGATGTGGGGAAGGCCAAGGTCGCGATGCGCTGGCCGCTTCCGGCCGCGTCGGCCTCAGCTCTCGTTGTGCTCGACGCTCACCCGCCGGCGCGTTCCGGCGCCGACGTCGTAGGTGTTGAAGCTGTTCATCATCCGACCGTACAGGTGGAGGCTGACGACGCGGGCCCGCTCGCGCGGCACGCCGGTGACGTGAATGTGATCCGGGTTAGGGACGAAGCTCGTGACGGCGCCGCGAGCCAGCAGGATGACGCCACCGCGCACGAGCCGAATGCCGTCGTCGGCGCCGCGATCGGGCGCCAGGCGAACGTAGTTGCGCTCCTCGAGCACGCCTTCCAGGACGCCGACGACGCCCCAGCTGCCGTGGTCGTGGACCGGCGTCCACTGCCCCGGCGACCACACCAGGGTGTAGAGCGACAGGCTGGCATCGGGCGCGTCGTAGACGAGGTTGCGCGCGTAGTGATCGGGGTGGCTGCGGA
Source organism: Caldimonas sp. (assembly GCA_039932815.1). GTDB lineage: Bacteria > Pseudomonadota > Gammaproteobacteria > Burkholderiales > Burkholderiaceae_C > Schlegelella_A. Next base: position 11,727 of record JBDTPG010000037.1, on the reverse strand, counting down.
AATGCTCCGGCTCGAGGAACGACGGCGCCCGTTCGACCAGCGAGAGCATCAGCGGTGCGAGCGCGAGCACGCAATCGGCGGGCTCGGCGCGACCGCGCGTCAGCCCGGTCGCCTGGTCGATGAAGGTCGCGAGCTCGGATGTCGGGGCCATGCCGCGATGCTGCCAGACTCGCGGTCGCCCCGGTGCCGACGCCTCCCTACAATCGCGCAGCCGCGCGCCAGCGACGGCGACCGCTCACGACAAAGGGACTCCGCCATGCCCACGAAGGTTTCACCGACGGCCGTCGCCGCCGCACTCGTCGCATCCGTCCTGTCGCTCCACGCCGCACCTGCCGCGGCCGCCGACAAGGTCAAGGTCGGCTTCGTCAGCACGCTGTCCGGGCCGTCCTCGGCGCTCGGCGTCGACATCCGCGACGGCTTCCTGCTCGCGATCAAGCTGAACGGCGGCAAGCTCGGCGGCCTGCCCGCGGAAGTGCTGGTCAGCGACGACCAGTTCAAGCCCGACGTCGCCAAGCAGCTGTTCGAGAAGAACATCAAGCGCGACAAGGTCGACTTCATGACCGGCGTCGTCTTCTCCAACATCATGCTGGCCGCGCTGCCCGAGGCGCTCGACAACAAGACGATCTACATCAGCCCGAACGCGGCGCCGTCGTCGATGGCCGGCAAGGACTGCAACCCGCTCTTTTTCGCCGTCTCGTGGCCGAACGACGCGTACCACGAGGCTGCGGGCCAGTTCGCGAACACGCGCGGCCTGAAGACCGTCTATCTCGTGGCGCCGAACTACCAGGCCGGCAAGGATTCGCTCGCCGGCTTCAAGCGCACCTTCAAGGGCCAGGTCGTCGGCGAGAACTACACCAAGCTCGGCCAGCTCGACTACGCCGCCGAGCTCGCCGAGATCCGCGCCGCCAAGCCGCAGGCGGTCTACATCTTCCTGCCCGGCGGCATGGGCATCAACTTCATCAAGCAGTACGTCGGCGCCGGCCTCGGCAAGGACACGACCCTGCTGCTGCCGGGCTTCTCGGCCGACCAGGACGTGATCAACCCGGTCGGCGCGTCGATGGCCGGCCTCTTCAACACCGCCCACTGGTCGCCCGACTTCACCAACGCCGCGAACCAGAAGTTCGTCGCCGAGTTCGAGAAGGAATACAAGCGCGTGCCGACGCTCTATGCCTCGCAGGGCTACGACGCCGCGCAGCTCATCGCCGCGGCGGTGCGCGACACCAAGGGCAAGCTCGAGGACCAGCCCGCGGTGCTGAAGGCCCTGAAGGCGGCGCGCTTCGATTCCGTGCGCGGGCCGTTCAAGTTCAACAGCAACCAGTACCCGATCCAGAACTACTACGTGCGCACCGTCGGCAGCGACGGCAAGGGCGGCCTGATCAACAAGTCGTTCAACGAGCCGATCCTGAAGAACCACGGCGACGCCTACGTGCAGAGCTGCGCGATGAAGTGAGGCGCGGCACGCGCCTCCTTCGCCCTTCGACGCCGCGCTGACGATGCCCGGCGTCCTCGTCCTCGAGCAGTCGCTGAACGGGCTGCAGTTCGGCCTGATGCTGTTCCTGCTCGCCGCCGGCCTCACGCTGGTGTTCGGCGTCATGGACATGATCAACCTGGCGCACGGCTCGCTCTACATGGTGGGCGCCTTCCTCGCCGCCTGGCTGGTTGCTCTCACCGGCTCGTTCGTCCTCGGCGTCGTCGGCGCAGTCGCGCTCACGGCCGTGTTCGGCATGGCGCTCGAGGCGGGGCTCCTCAGAACGCTCTATGCCCGCGATCACCTCTCGCAGGTGCTCGCGACCTTCGCGCTCATCCTGATCCTCAACGACGGCGTCAAGATGATCTTCGGCAACGACCTGCCCCTCTCGGCACCGGCCGCGCTGGCCGGCCCGGTCGAGTTGCTGCCGGGGCTGCAGTACCCGGCGTACCGGTTGCTGATCCTCGGCGTCGGCATCGCGCTCGCGATCCTGCTCTGGCTGTTGGTGCAGAAGACGCGCATGGGCGCCCTGGTGCGTGCCGGCGCGTCGAACCGGCAGATGGCGACCGCCATGGGCACCGACATCCCGCGCCTCTTCACGATCGTCTTCGGCATCGGCGCCGCACTGTGCGCGGTCGCCGGCGCGTTGCTCGGACCGCTGCTCGCGGTGCAGGTCGGCATGGGCGAGAACATCCTCATCCTCGCCTTCGTCGTGATCGTCATCGGCGGCATCGGCTCGATCCGCGGCGCCCTCGTCGGCGCGATCCTGGTCGGCGCGATCGACACCCTCGGGCGCACCGTCCTGCAGCACCTGCTGCGTGAATTCCTGCCGCCGCAATGGGCGAGCGCTGCTGGCCCGGCGATCGCCTCGATCGCGGTTTACGTGTTCATGGCCATCGTGCTGGCGATCAAGCCGCAAGGCCTGTTCCCGGCGCGCGGCTGATGGCGCCGGCCGCGCCCGTCGACGCGCACCGGCGCACCGCGCGCGCGATCGCCCTCGCGCTGGCGGTCGCGCTCGCGCTCGCCCTGCCCGCCCTGCTGCGCGCCTTCGGCCTCGACTACTACTTGAGCCTGGCGACACGGATCGTCGTCTTCGCGATCGCCGCGACCAGCCTCAACCTCGTCCTCGGCTACGGCGGCATGGTCTCGTTCGGCCACGCGGCGTTCGTCGGCATCGGGGCCTACGCCACCGCGATTCTCATCAGCGAGGGCGTGACCAGCGGCACGCTCCACCTCGCCGTCACGCTCGCGGCCAGCGCGGCGGCGGCGCTCCTGATCGGCGCGATCTCGCTCAGGACGCGCGGCGTCTACTTCATCATGATCACGCTCGCCTTCGCGCAGATGCTGTTCTACCTCGCCAACTCGGTGAAGGGCTACGGTGGCGACGAGGGCCTCAACATCCGCGCGCGCTCGCTGTTCTCGCTGGGCGGCTACGTGCTCGACCTCAAGAATCCGCTCGCGCTGTGGTACGTCGCCGTCGGCGTGCTCGCCGTCGCGTTGCTCGCCCTCGCCCGCTTCGCGCCGTCGCGCTTCGGACGAGCCGTGCTCGCGCTGCGCGACGACGAGGTCCGCGCCGAGGCGCTCGGCTTTGCGACCTACCGGCTGCGCCTGGTCGTCTTCGTCGCCGCCGGCATGCTCGGCGGCGTCGCCGGCGCGCTGAGCGTCAACCTGCAGGGCTACGTCAGCCCGAACGTGCTGCACTGGACGCAGTCGGGAACGCTGATGGTGATGGTCATCCTGGGCGGCGTCGCGACGCTGTGGGGCGGCGTCGCCGGCGCCGCGGTCCTGCTGCTGCTGCAGGAAGTGCTCGCCGCGTACACCGAGCACGCCGAGTTCTGGGTCGGCTGGGTGCTGCTCGCGGTCGTGATCTTCGCGCGCCGCGGCCTGGTCGGGCTGTGGACGGCGCCGCGTTCGCCATGACTGCCGTGAGCGGCGGCGACGCGACGACGGGGCCGTTGCTTGCGGTGCGCGGCCTGGAGAAGCGCTTCGGCGGCATCGTCGCCACCGACAACGTCGACCTCGACGTCGCGCGCGGCGACGTGCACGCGGTGATCGGCCCGAACGGCGCCGGCAAGACGACGCTCGTGGCCCAGCTCGGCGGCCAGCTCGCCAGCGACCGCGGCCAGATCGTCTTCGACGGCGCCGACGTCACCGCCCTGGCGCCGCACGTGCGCGCGCGCCGCGGCCTCGCGCGCTCGTTCCAGATCACGCGCCTGTTCGCGAGCGCGAGCGTGCTCGACAACGTCGCCCTCGCGGTCCAGGCCGTCTCCGGCACGAGCTTCGCGGCGTGGCGTCCGGTCGGCCGCGAGCTCGCCCTGTTCGAACGCGCCCGTGCCGCGCTCGCCGACGTCGGCCTCGGCGCGAAGGAAGGCCTCGCCATCGACCGGCTCTCGCACGGCGAGCGGCGCGCGCTCGAGGTCGCGCTCGCGCTCGCCAGCCGGCCGAAGCTGGTCCTCCTCGACGAGCCGATGGCCGGCCTCGGCGTCGACGAGTCGGCGCGCATGGAGCGCCTCGTCGATGGCCTGCGCGCGCACTGCGCCGTGCTCCTCATCGAGCACGACGTCGACGCCGTGTTCCGCCTCGCCGACCGCGTGTCGGTGCTCGTCGGCGGGCGCGTCATCGCCAGCGGGACGCCGGCCGCCGTTCGCGCCGACGCTGCGGTCGTCGCCGCCTATCTCGGCGACGAGGCGGCACGATGACGGCGCCGCCGCTGCTCGCGCTCGCCGACGTCCACGCCGGCTACGGGACGAGCGAGGTGCTGTTCGGCATCGACCTCGAGGTCGGCGCCGGCGAGATCGTCGGCGTCCTCGGCAGGAACGGCATGGGCAAGACCACGCTGGTCCACACGGTGATGGGGCTGGTGCGGCCGAGCGCCGGCCGAATCGTCTTCGCCGGCGCCGAGATCGCGGGCCGACCCCCGAACCGGATCGCGCGCGCCGGCATCGCCCTCGTTCCCGAGGGGCGCCAGGTGTTTGCGAACCTGAGCGTCGACGAACACCTGACGGCGTTCCATCGCGCCGGCCCGGACGGCGCGACGGCGTGGTCACCGCAGCGCGTTCGCGAGCTCTTCCCGTCGCTCGCGGCACGTCGCGACCACCTCGGCAACCAGCTCTCGGGCGGCGAGCAGCAGATGCTCGCGATCGGCCGCGCGCTCGTCACCAATCCGTCGCTGCTCCTGCTCGACGAGGCCACCGAGGGATTGGCGCCGATGGTTCGCGAGGAGATCTGGCGCGTCCTCGGCAGCCTGCGCGGTGCGGGGCTGGCGATGATCGTGATCGACAAGTACGTCGAGCGGCTGGTCGCGATCGGCGACCGGCACGCGATCGTCGAGAAGGGAAGGATCGCCTGGCGCGGCAGCTCGAGCGAGCTCGCCGGCGACCGCTCGCTCTGGCATCGCTACCTCGGCGCGTAGCGAAAGGCAAGTACCTGACGGAACGTCGGGACGGTCAAGACGAAGAGCATGGCTCGATGACTCGTCCCGCGCGGTCGTCGGTGTCGCGGCATGGGATGATTTGCCGACTCCAACTTCCCGATCTTCGGACATGAAACGACATCAGATGAAATCTCCTGACCGCAACACTTCCGTCGGCGTCGCCGCCGCGATCGTCGCAGCCCTGCTATGCGCCGGCACGGTACGCGCGCAGACCAAGCCAGGCGATGCCGCGAAGGCCGCCGAAAAGACCGCCAAGGACATTCGCGCCGCCACCGGCGCCGCACCGGAGAGCAAGAAGCTGCCCGCAGGCGACCCTTGCACGATCGTCGCGCCCGCCGACGTTCAGAAGGTGTTCCCTGGCGCCAAGCCCGAGCGCAGCAAGCGGCTCGAAGAGTACGGCATCACCGAATGCGGTTGGAAGAACGCGACGGGGCAGGTCGTTCTCGCCGTCCAGGAGTCGTACAACAGCGGCAAGAGCGCACGCGAAGACGCGCTCGGCATGGCACAAGGCTTCACCAACCCGCTCGACGGCAAGGCGCTCAAGAACGTTCGTATCGAAGCCTTCCCGGCCCTCGGCATCGACGCCGCAGCATTCGTCGAGACCGCCGACAAGGCGCGCGGCATCCTCGGCGACGGTGCACTCATGGAGCTGCGCCGCGGCACGCACAACATCTCGATCGGATCGGCGGAGCTGCCGCGGCGCGACCGTGCAGCCGCGCTCAGGGCCTTGGAGGATCTGGGGCGGGTCGCGGCCAAACGGCTCTAGCGCAATGCCGGCCGGCGCCGAGCGGGAACGCGGCGCCCTGGTCAGCCGCCGCGCCTGAGCGACGACGTCGAGCTCGCAACCGCCGCGGGGCGCGTCATTCGGTCGCCGCGCCAGGAGCCAGTGGCAAGCTCGGCCGCCAGACGCGGACGAGGGCGTCGACCGAGATCGTGCGCTGGCCCGAGTCGCGGCCGAAGTGGTCGGTGACGAGACACGCTTCGTCGATGTACTTGCCGACGTTCCATTCGCTGACGATCACCGCGCCGGCGCTGCCGTCGGCATTGCGGCGGACCTCCTCGACGTACGCGACGCGCATGCGCCGGCCCTTGTCCTTGATGTGGCTCATGGCGACGTCGCCGACCTGCACGTCCTTCGGCTCGACGTTGCCGCGCCAGTTGTCGGCCATGCCGCGCTGGCGCTTGCCGGTCCTGAGCTTGATGTAGTCGGTCGAGAAGCCCTTCTTCTCGGTCCATTGCGAGCAGTCGCGCTCGAACGATCCCTGCGCTTGCGCCATCGGGGCGATGGCCCAGGCGATGAAGACGAGACCCGCGACACGCATGCGCCGCATTATCGGTTCGACGACACGCGTCCGCGTCCTACGCGCCAGCGCAGGCCAGCGCAGAGCCGCCGACGCCCGCCGTCACATCATGGCGCCGGCACCCGCCGCCGCCTCATCGCTTTCCTTCTGCTGCAGCGAGAAGATCGACGTGTAGCCGCGCGACCAGTCGGGCGGGATCAGGCACGGGCGAGGATCGTGATGGGCGAACGCCGCGCGCTGGCCCCGGATGATCGTCTGGTCGTGCGCCGGCTTGATCGGGTTGGCGGTGTACGGGAAGGCATCCGCGGAGGTGAGCGTGTACAGCAGCAGCGGCCGGCCGAGGTCGGAATCGTTGCGCGGCGATCCGTGCACCATCCGGCAGTTGTGCAACGTCAGCGAACCGGCCGGCCCGGTGAGATAGACCGCCTTCGACACGTCGATCCGCCGCACGTCTTCCTCGCCCAGGCAACCGACCCATTTGCCGGCTTCGTCGTACTGGGTCGGCATCGGTTCGATCAGATGGCTGCGCGGAATCACGCCGAGCGGCCCCTGCGACATGCCGCAATCGTAGAGATAGGTGCCGACGGTCAGCGGCGAGTAGTTGGTGTGCGGCCAGAACGAGATGTCGTAGTGCCACTTCACCTCCTCGCCTCCCTTGCTCCACTTGAAGTTCAGCTTCGAATGGTGGAACTTCACGTCGGGTCCGACCAGATCGGCGACGGCGTCGGGGAGGATCGAGTGATTGACGTATTCCCAGAACACCGGATGGTGCTCGGTCGGGTTGCTGACGCGGCGCAGCCGCGGCGCATCGGGGCGGTGATCGGGCTCGAGGTCGAACGCGTGGTCCGAGCGGGTCACTGCGCGGCTGCGCTCGACCAGTTCCTCGGTGGCGGCGCGGAGCTTGCCCACCCACTCGTCGCCGATGATCTTCTCGAGGAGGATGTAGCCCTCGCGGAAATAGAACTCGCGCTGCGCCTGGGTCAGCACGCGCGGCGCGATCGCAAGAACCTGTTCTGGCGTCATGACGAACCTCTGAGCATCGCTCGATGGTTGCCGGACTTCAGGCGCGAAACGCCAGCTTGTCCGTGCCCTGATACAGGGCCTTGACCTGGCGGGCGACCGACTCGGCGTGGGCGGCCAGCGCCGCGGCGTCGAGATCGGCGCGCGGCCGCGGCTCGGGGTCGAAGTGATGGTACTTGTCGGTGCCGCGCACGAGCATCGCCGCGTCGCGGACCTTGGTCTGGCGAACGTAGGTCGGGATGTAGCGGATCGCCAGGCCGATGCGCCGGTCGCTGCTCCGGTTCGGCTCCGAGCCATGGACGAGCTTGATGTGGTGCAGCGACATCTCGCCGGCCTCGAGGCGAATGCCGACCGCCTTCGAGCGATCGACCTCGACCGCGATCTCCTGGCCGCGCGAGAGCAGATTGTCGCGATGGAAGGTGTCGAGATGGGGCAGCTGTTCCACCTTGTGCGTCCCGGGGATGAACTGCATGTAGCCGTTCTCCGGCGTCACGTCGGTGAACGCGATCCACGCGGTGACGACGTCGTCGGGGTCGAGCCCCCAGTACGTCGAGTCCTGGTGCCACGAGACGAAGCCCGGGCTGCCTGGCTCCTTGATGAAGAAGTTGGTGGTCCAGCACAGGATGTCGGGGCCGATCACGTCGGACACCGCATCGAGGATCGCGTCGTTGTGGACCAGCTCGTCGGCCCAGGTGAAGAGCAGGTGCGTCTTGTGGCGCAGGTTGCCCTGCAGGGGCTGGCCGGCGATCGCCTCGTGCATCTCGAGGCAGCGCCGATAGTGCACGGCCCGCTCGGTGCTCAGGACGCGAAACGGGAACACGCAGCCGTCGCGGTGAAACTCGGCGACCTGGTTCGGGGTGAGATGCATACGCTGCTCCGGGGCATGCGGGCGCGATCGCGAGCCCGCGACCGCCGTCTACTATATCGGCGATATGTCAGCACGGTCAAACCGCCGCGTGAGCCGCAACTCGCAGCCCCCGGGTCCTCAGAAGTTTCGCGTGATGATGCCCTTGGCGAAGCTCTCCGCGTAGTCGATGTGGCGATCGCAGGCCGCGGCCGCGGCTTTCTCGTCGCCGCTCGCCACGGCGCGCAGCAGGTCGGCGTGCAGCCGGGCTACCTCGACGAGGTTGTTCAGCTCCATGTGGTGCATGAAGTAGAAGCGACGCGACAGGGTATACAGCGGCGCGATCGCCTGCTGGCAGAAGCGGTTGCCGGCGCAGCGCGCCATGAACTGCTTGGCCACGAAGTATTGCCGAAGGAACTCGACGACGTCGCCCGCGCGACCCGCCGCGAGCAGCGCCTGGGCCATCAGCGACAGCTCCTTTTTCTCCTCGGCCGAGGCACGCCGGGCGGCGCGCGACGCGATCAGCCGTTCGAGCTCCCGCCGGGCTTCGAGCACGAGAAGCTGCTCGTGCTCGTTGACCTCGGCGATGCGGATGCCGTGGCGCTGCATGATCACCACCATGTGCGTCTCGGCCAGGCGCTGCACCGCCTCGCGCACCGGCGTGCGGCCGATGCCGAGCGATTCGCTGAGCATCGCTTCCGACCACAGGCTTCCCGGCGGCAGCTGCAGAGTGACGATCATTTCCTCGAGCCTGTCGAACGCTTGTTCCGACAGGCTGCTCCAGGCGACCGGGAGTTGCGGCCTGGTCGCGATCTTTCTGCGACCGCTCTTCGGGGAAGGCGCTATTGACACCCAAATATGCTATCAATATATTGAATCCGGCCCGACGAAGAGTGGGCGTGCCAGACGTGCCGAGCACGTCCTGTCGATAGATCCACCAGGGGACATCCATGCAGCGTCGCAAATTCATCCGCACGACGGTGGCCGCCGCTGCCGCGGCGCCGGCCCTCGTTCGGGCCCAGCAATCCACCAAGTGGAAGATGCAGTCGATGTGGAGCTCGGCCGAGCTCACGTACAAGGTCTTCGAAGACCTCTGCGCTCACATCAACAAGCTGTGCGCCGGCCGCCTGGAGATCACGCCGTTCGCCGCCGGCGCGGTGACCGGTGCCTTCGAGACGCTCGACGCCGTGTCGGCGGGCGTGTTGCAGGGGCATTCGTCCTGGCCCGGGTACTTCTCGGGCAAGGACCCCGGCCTCGCGGTCATCAGCGACTTCGTGTTCGGCTACCAGCATCCCTGGCAGGCGGAGGCGTGGTTCTATCAGCGTGGCGGCCTCGACATGCTGCGCGAGGCCTACGCCAAGTACAACGCGTATCCGGTCGGCGTGAGCTGGTGGGGCGTCGAATCGATCGTCGCCAAGAAGCCGATCAGGAACATGGCCGACTTCAAGGGCGTCAAGTTCCGCTCGCCGCAGGGAATGACGGCGGAAATCCTCACCAAGCTCGGTGCGTCGATCGTGGTTCTGCCGGGCGGCGAGGTCTATTCGGCGCTCGACAAGGGCGTCGTCGATGCCGCCGACTGGGCGACGATCTCGATGAACCAGCGGATGGGCTTTCACGAGGTCGCGAAATTCCCGGTCATCGTCGACCACTCGATGCCGGTGCAGGAATTCACCGTCAACCTCGCGTCCTGGAAGGCGCTGCCGGACGACGTCAAGCTGCTCGTCTCCAGCGCCGTTCGCGAGTGGACGTGGGATCAGATCCAGCGCGTCGCGGTCGACGACGTCCGCGTCCTCAACGAGCTGAAGAAAAAGGGCGTCGAGCGCATCCGCTGGGACGAAGCCGAGATGCGCAAGATCCGGGACCTGGCCCACAAGACCTGGGAAGACTGGTCGAAGAAGGGTCCGCTCGCCAAGCGGGCCTTCGATTCTCAGCTCGCCTGGCTGAAGGACCTCGGACTGGTTGCGTGAAGGACGCGGCGGCGCCTCTCCCCGATACCGACCGGCCGCCCACAACCCTTCTCGAGCGTTGGTGCGATCTCATCGATCGCATCAACGAGTGGGCCGGCCTGTTCTGGGGCTTCACGATCATCGCCGTGACAGCGGCGGTCCTCTATGAGGTGATCGCGCGAACCGTCTTCGGTGCTCCCACCCAGTGGGGCAATGAGACGACGATCTATCTCTCGGCGATGGCCTACCTTTTGGCCGGCGGCTACGCCCTCCTGCACCGGCGCCATGTCCGCATCGACGTCCTGTACGAAGCGCTGTCGCCGCGCAATCGCGTCCGCCTCGACGCCTTCACCTTCGTCTTCTTCCTCGCCTACGTGCTGACCCTCATCTGGGCCGGCGGCGCCGATGCCTGGAACTCGTTCCAGATCGGTGAGACGACGAGCACGCCGTGGAACCCGCCGATCTGGCCCGTGAAGCTCGCCATCCCGGCGGCGGGGCTGCTGCTGCTGCTGCAGGGAATCGCCAACCTGATCCGCGATCTCGGCTGGGTGCACGGCGGGACGATGCGATGAGCATCGAGTTCCTGAGCATCCTGTTCGTCGCCGTCTTCGCGGTCGTCCTCCTCACCGGCCTGCCGCTCGCCTTCGCCACCGGGGCGGTGGCGGTGGTCTTCGCGGTCGTCCTGTTCGGCATGCCGGGGCTCACTCTGATCGTGAGCCGGATGTTCACGCTGATGGGCAACTACGTGCTCGTCTCGGTCCCCCTTTTCATCTTCATGGCCTGCATCCTCGAGCGGGCGGGAATCGCCGAGGCGATCTTTCGCGCCGTCCACGTCTGGGCCGGGCGGCTGCGTGGCGGCCTCGCGGTGGCGGTGATCATCTCCTGCGCCCTGATGGCGGCGATGGTCGGCGTCATCGGCGCCGAGATCGTCACCATGGGCGTCGTCGCGTTGCCGGCGATGCTCGAGAAGAGATACAAGAAGGATCTCGCCCTCGGCTGCATCTGCGCGGGCGGCGGTCTCGCGACGCTGATTCCGCCGAGCGTCGTCTTCATCATGTTCGGCCTGACCGCCGGCGTATCAATCGGTCAGCTCTACATGGCCGGCGTCATCCCCGGCCTGATGCTCGCCGGCATGTACATCCTCTACATCATCGTTCGCTGCAAGCTGCAGCCCGACCTCGCACCGCCCGCGTCTGCGGAAGACCTCGCCCTGCCGCTGCGGGAAAAGCTTCTCCTGCTCAAGGAGCTCATCCTGCCCGGCCTGGTGGCCTTCAGCGTCCTCGGCTCGCTCTACATGGGTTGGGCGACGCCGACGGAGGCGGCAGGCGTCGGTGTCGCCGGCGCGCTGGTGGCGGCTGCCTGGAACCGAAAGCTGAGCTGGCAAGGGGTTCGCGCCGCGGTCGCGGACACGACGCGCGTGACGGCCATGCTCTACTGGCTCTTCTTCGGCTCGTCCGCCTTGATCGGCGTCTACACCCTCGCCGGCGGCACCCGGCTGATCCAGGAGGCGATGACGAGCCTGCCGGTCGGGCCGATGGGGGTGATCCTCATCATGATGGCGATCTGGATCATCCTCGGCTGCTTCATCGACTGGATCGGCATCCTGCTGCTGACCGCACCGATCTTCGTCCCGGTCGCCTCGAAGCTCGGCTTCGACCTGGTCTGGCTCGGCGTCCTGTTCTGCATGAACATGCAGATCTCGTACGTCTCGCCGC
>JBDTPG010000036.1:0-19561 GCA_039932815.1 Caldimonas sp. | reverse complement strand
ACACGCGCGGCCTCGGCCTCGCCAACGTCTTCGCGGCGTGGCAGACGGGCGTGCGGCGCTTCGACGCCTGCGTCGGCGGCATCGGCGGCTGCCCGCACGCGCCGGGCGCGAGCGGCAACGTCGCCACCGAGGACGTCGCCTACATGTTCGCCAGCATGGGCGTGCCGACCGGCCTCGACTTCGACGCGCTGATCGCCCTGCGCGGCCGCATCGGCGGCTGGCTCGAGGGCGAGCCGCTGCACGGCCATGTCTGGCGCGCCGGCTTGCCGAAGACGATGAAGGTGGCTGCATGAGCACCGTGCCGCAGCCGCTGAAGGGCCTGCGCGTCGTCGAGTTCACGCACATGGTGATGGGCCCGACCTGCGCGATGGTCCTCGCCGACATGGGCGCCGAGGTCATCAAGGTCGAGCCGATCGACGGCGAGGGGACGCGCCGCCTGCTCGGCGCCGGCGCGGGATTCTTCCCGATGTTCAACCGCAACAAGAAAAGCATCGGCGTCGACCTGAAGCAGGTCGCGGGCGCCGAGGTCGCGAGGAAGCTCGCGGCCTCGGCCGACGTCGTGGTCGAGAACTTCAAGCTCGGCACGCTGAAGAAGTTCGGGCTCGACTACGCCAGCCTGGCGGCGGTCAACGATCGCCTGATCTACGTCAGCCACAAGGGCTTCCTGCCGGGGCCGTACGAGCATCGCACCGCGCTCGACGAGGTCGTGCAGATGATGGGCGGGCTCGCGTACATGACCGGCCGCCCGGGCGATCCGCTGCGTGCGGGAACGAGCGTCAACGACATCATGGGCGGCCTGTTCGGCGCGATCGGCGCGCTCGGCGCGCTGATCCAGCGCGGCATCACCGGCAAGGGCATGGAAGTGCAGTCCGCGCTGTTCGAGAACAACGTGTTCCTGATGGGCCAGCACATGCTGCAGTACGCGATGACCGGCAAGCACCCGGCGCCGATGCCGGCGCGCGACAACCCGTGGGCGGTCTACGACGTCTTCACCGTCAAGGACGGCGAGCAGATCTTTCTCTGCGCGGTGAGCGATGCGCAGTGGCAGACCTTCTGCGACGTCCTCGGCCTGCCCGACCTGAAGGCCGACCCGGCGCTGAAGACCAACAACCAGCGCGTCCAGGTCCGCCCGGCGCTGCTCGCGACGCTGCGCGAGCGGCTCGCCCAGCGCAGCGCCGCCGAGCTGTCGGCGATCTTCGAGGGCGCCGGCCTGCCGTTCGCGCCGATCCGAAAGCCCGAGGACCTGTACGACGACCCGCACCTGATCGCCACCGGCGGCCTCGCCGACGTCGAGCTGCCCGACGGCGAGAAGGCCGGCCAGACGGTGAAGACGACGCTGCTGCCGATCACCCTGGGCGGCAAGCGACTGCCGGTGCGCCTGCAGCCGCCGCGCTTCGCCGCCCACACGCACGAGCTGCTCGCCGGCCTCGGTTACCGTGACGACGAGATGGCCGCCTTGCGCGCGGCCGGCGCGGTCGTCTGAGCGCCCGGCGCGCCCCGATCGCGGCGATCCGCGCGCGTCTCAGGTGTTGGCAACGATCGGCGATTCGTCGCTGGCGGCGATCGATTCCGGCAGCACGTCGTCGCGCAGGGGCAGCGGCGGGCCGAGCCAGAGGGCGTGCTTCAGGTGGTCGGCGCGCGGTGCCAGGGTGTTGGGATGCACGAGCACGCTCAATCCCTGGCGATTGAGCGCCAGCCAGGGCACGACGGCGGCGAACAGGGCCGGCTCGAAGGCGACCTGGTACATCGGCGCCGAGTGCGGGCCGATCGGCACCTCGTGCCAGCGCCCGAGCTGGACCCTGAAGCGCTGCGCGACGCCGGCGCGCACCGCCTCGGCCTGCGCCCGCGTCGACGCGGGATCGAAGTAGACGTGCGCGTGCCAGCTGACGATGGCACGCGCGGAATCGATCGTCATGCACACATGTTAAGGCGTCAGGAGCGGCAGCCGCAGCCTTGCTGCGCGGCGGCGCACGCGCAGCCGGCGCCGCACGGGCACGCCGGGGCGGCGGCCGGCGCTTGCGCCGCGGCGGTCGCCGACTGGCAGCCGCAGGTGCAGCCGGCACCGGGACAATCGACACAGGGGCAGGAAGGGGCGGTAGCGTTTTGCATGAGGGTCTCCATTCGTTGAAACGAGGTTGCGGACCGGTATGTCCGTGCCAAGAATTCTGCGGATCGGGAGGCGCGAACGCTTGAACGAAACGGCTGACATGAGGAGCGGGCGGTCCGAACCGCTGCATCGGGACGCGACGTCGAGGTCGATTGCCGGCATCGGCCGCGTGTTGCTGTGGAGCGGAGGAAGCTTGTGGATCGGGCGCGAGGCAGGTCGCGTGACCCCGCATTCGCACCATGCGATCCAGCTTTCGCTCGCCCTCTCGGGTCGCTTCAGGTTCAGGAGCGATCCGGAGGGCGAATGGGCCGAGTACGCGGGGGCGCTGATACGGCCGCATCACCGGCATCAGTTCGACGGCTGCGGCCAGTCGGTGGCACAGATCTTCGTCGAGCCCGAGACCGTGCTCGGGCGGGCGCTGCTGCAGCGGCATGCGGGTGCGCCCATCGACAGGGTGCCCGGGGAGATGGTCGAGCGCCTGGCGGCGCCGCTGCGCGCCGACTACGCCGCCAACGCGAACAACGATCGACTCATCGCCGCGGGTCGGCGCGCGATCGAGCTGCTTGCCGGCAACCCCTCCGCGTCATCGGCGGTCGACCCGCGCATCACCCGAGCCATCGAGCACGTCCGCGCGCGAATCGGCGGGCCGATCTCGCTCACGGAGGCGGCCGCCGTCGCTCATCTGTCGCCGAGCCGGTTCCGTCATCTCTTCGCCGAGCAGACCGGGATGGCGTTTCGACCGTACCTGCTGTGGGCGCGGGTCGAGTCGGCGGTCGGCGCGGCGATGGGCGGAGAGTCGTGGACCGAAGCCGCCCAGAACTGGGGCTTCGCCGATTCGGCGCATCTGAGCCGCACCTGCCGGCGGATGTTCGGGCTCGCGCCGACGATGCTCGTCAGGGAATAGGCGTCACCGCGCGCGCGGCCAGGGGCAGGCGCACTTCGAACTCGCTGCCCTTGCCGATGCCTTCGCTGCGGGCGCGGATCGTCCCGCCGTGGAGCTCGACGAGCCCGCGCGCGAGCGACAGGCCGATTCCCTGACCGCCTTGCGATCGTTCCCGGGCCGTCTCCACCTGGCCGAACATCTCGAAGATCCTGCCGATGTGTTCCTCGGCAATGCCGATGCCAGTGTCGTTCACCGTCACGACGAGGTCGTCGGCCTGGCGCACCGCCGTCACGACGATGCGGCCGCCGGCGGGCGTGTACTTGGCCGAATTGATCAGGACGTTCGAGAACACCTGCGCCAGTCTCGTCAGGTCGCCGTCGAGCTGCACCTTCTCCGGCGGCAAGTGGACGAGCAGTTCGTGTCCCGACGCCTCGATCACCGGCTGCGCGATCTCGACGGCGTGCTCGATCACGGTGACGAGGTCGAGCCGCCGCGTCTGCAAGGTCAGCTGGCGCCGCGTCAGGCGCGAGACGTCGAGGAGATCGTTGAGCAGATGCGCCATCTGCTCGGTCTGGCGGCCGATGACGTCGTGGCACCACTTCACCTTGGGGTCGCCCGGATCGAGGTGGCGCAGCACGGCGACGGCATTGCGGATCGGCGCCAGCGGGTTGCGCAACTCGTGCGACAGGGTGGCGATGAAATCGTCCTTTTCCTGGTCGGCGCGGCGCAGGACGTCTTCCGCCTTCTTGCGCTCGCTGATGTCCATGACGACGCCGAACGTCCGCACCGGCCGGCCCCGGTCGTCGTATTCGGCCTGGCCGCGGTAGCCGATCCAGATGGGGCTGCCGTCGGGGCGCCGTATCCTGAATTCGTCGAAGAAGGGCTTGCCCTGGGCGATCGCCTCCCTTCGTCGGGTGGCGAAGCCGGGGCGGTCGTCCGGATGCAGCAGGTCGATGACGCTGTCGCGCGTCGGTGTGAACGTCGAGCGGTCGACGCCGAAGAGCTCGTACGTCTCGGGCGACCACCACAGCGTGTCGGCCTCGATGTCCAGCTCGTAGGCGCCCATCTGCCCGGCGCTCAGTGCCAGGCGGAGCCGTTCGCGCTCGACGCGAAGCATGTGCTCGGCGTGGCGGGTCTCGGTCACGTCGGCCATGACGCTGATGAGGCGCCGCGGCTCTCCGCCGGGCCCTCGGGCCGTGACCGAGCCGCGGCCGGAAAGCCAGAGCGTCGCGCCGTCGGGGCGAACGATTCGGTATTCGGCCGCAAAGGAATCCTGCTGCTCGGCGAGCTCGTTAAATCGTTTCGCGAGGTGGCGATCGTCGGGATGGAGGGAAGCGACGTACTCGTCGTCGGGCCCGCCGAACCGTCCTTTTCCGTCGACGAGATCGAGGCCGAACAAGTCCATCGCCTCGGCGGACCAGGTTCTCGTCCCGGCCACGCGGTCGGTTTCCCAGTAGCCCATTCGCCCGGCCCTCAGCGCGGCGCGAAAGCGCGACTCGCTTTCATGCATGGCGGCAAAGGCCCGGATGCGTTCGGTGACGTCGGCGCCGACGACGAAGATGCCGGTCACGCGGTCGTCCGCGTCCCTGATCGGTTGATAGACGAAATCGAGGAAGCACTCCGTCACCGCGCCGCCCGGAATCGGCTGCACCTCGTACCTGGCACCGCTGGCGGTGTAGGCCTGGCCGCTCGCGAAGACGCCGTCCAGGAGCTCGACGTAGCCCTGCGACACCGCTTCGGGCAAAGCCTCGACGACGGTCTTGCCGAGGATCGCCCGGTGGCCCACGAGCTGCAGGTAGGCGGGGTTGGCGATCCGGATCGTGTGGGCGGGTCCCTCGAGCAGCGCCATGAAGATCGGCGCCTGCTCGAACAACCGCGCCAGCCGGTCGCGCTCGATCGTCAGCCGGCGTGCCGCCAGCACCTGCTTGGTCGTCTCGGTGCAGACGACGAGGACGCCGCCGATGCCGCCGGGGGCCGACTCGTCGTCGATCGGGCTGTAGCTGTAGGTCCAGTAGACGTCGTCGAGGCGGCCATGGCGCGTGATCGGCACCAGCTGGTCGACATGCCAGGTCGCGCCCCGGCCCGACATGACCTGGTCGATCTGCGGGCCGATGATCGGCCAGATCTCTGCCCAGACCTCGAGCGCGGGACGGCCGAGCGAGGCAGGGTGCCGCTCGGGGCCGATCGACTCGCGGTAGGCGTCGTTGTACAAGCAGCCCAGCTCCTGGCCCCAGAACACGTACATCGGGTGCCCGGTGTTGAGCATGAGGCGGACCACCGTGCGCAACGACTGCGGCCAATCGGCAGGCGGGCCGAGTGACGAACCGGACCAGTCGTGCGCCCGCATCAGCGCACCCATTTCGCCGCCGCCTTGCAGGAAGTCGGGCGGCGTCGTCATCGCGGCAGTGCCAACGGCGCCGGCCTGATTCGCGACCGATCGAGCTCGCGTCGCGCTGCGGCGTTCACCGCGCGGCGGCGAGCTGCCGCACCAGCTCGAGCGCCTGGGCGACGTTGGCCTCCGGCGAGACGCCGCCGACCGTCGCCGCCACCGTGCCGTCGCGCCTGACGACGAAGGTCGTGCGCTCGGTGAAGCCGTGGTCGATCTCCTTGCCGCGCGTGTCGGTCGCGCCCTTGTGCGCGCCGCTCACGCGAAGGCCGAAGGCGCGCGCGATGCTGCCCTCGCCGTCGGACGCGACGGCCAGCTTGCCGGCGCAGTAGTCGGGATCGGCGGAGAAGACGTTCAGCCGCTCGATGCTGTCGAGCGAGACGCCGATCACGCTCGCTCCCGCGGCGGCGAACTTGTCGGCGTTGACCGAGAAGTCGTGCGCCTGGATGTTGCAACCCTCGGTGTATGCCGAGGGATAGAAGTAGACGACGACCGGCCCCTTGGCCAGCCCCTCTTTCAGCGAGTACGTGAATGGCTTGCCCGCGAGCGAGGCCGGTGCGGTGAAGGCAGGTGCGCGGTCGCCCGGCTTGAGGGCGGCGAGGGCGGCGCTCGCCGCCATCAGGGCGAGCGCGCAGGCGAGTTGGCGCAGTGTCATGGCGAGTCCGGAATGCGTGGCAGCCGATATCCTAGATCGTGATGGCATCCGTATGGGGCCAGACTACGAGGCTCGAGCCACTTCCGGAGAACGACCATGAACGAAGAGATCTTCAACCTCAGCATCCGCAAGTTCCTGAAGACGGTCGGTGTCAGCTCGCAGCGCGAGATCGAGCAGGCGGTGGCGCGGGCGGTCGGCGCCGGCGAATCGGCGACGTCCTTCCCGGCGACGATGAGGCTCGAGATCGCCGGCCTGAAGCTCGACGTCAGCTTCGAGGGCCGGATCGACCTGGGCTGAACGATGTCGCGCCGCACCTTCTCGTACGACACGGCGGCTGCAGGCCCTCGGCTGACGCTCGCGCGCAAGCGCTGAGGCGCAGGCATCGACCCGCACCGGTCGACGCCCGCGAGCCGTTGGCGTGTCCGGATATGGCCAGACCCGCGGCGGCGCGCGCGCGAACATCGCGCATCGAAACCATCCACTGCGCCGCCATGTCATCCTTCCAGATCGTCGGCCTGTCGCCGGGCCCGTTCGAGCCGTTGTATTCGCTGTCGGCCGAAGAGCTGGCGGCGCGTGGCATTCGCCGCATCCGCGCCGCCACCGATTCCGGCTATCCGTGCCGCGTCAGCCTCGTCGAAGCCGAGGCCGGCGACGAGCTGCTGCTCCTGCCGTTCGAGCATCAGCCCGGCAACTCGCCGTATCGCGCGTCGGGGCCGATCTACGTCAGGGTCGGCGCGCGCCAGCGCGTGATAGCGGCGGGCGAAGTCCCCGAGCTGGTTCGCCGGCGCCAGATCTCGCTGCGTGCCTACGACGCCGATCACATGATCGTCAACGCCGAGGTCTGCGACGGCGAAGCCGTCGGCGCCGAGATCGAGCGGCAGCTCGCCGATCCGCTCGTTCGCTACCTTCATCTGCACAACGCCAAGCGCGGCTGCTTCTCCTGTCGCGTCGAGCGCGTGCCCGCGCCGGCGTGACGCAGTTCACGAACCGGTCGGTGCGCCGGCCTTTCCGACGCTCGTTGCCCCGCGCCGGCTGTCGCGATCCCCGCACGCGCGGGGGTACCGCCGTGCGCCGCGCTCGCTACGCTGCGGCTCTTCGGTCGAGGCCGCAAGGCGGCGACCTTCGATGATTCTTCCGGGGCTGGCCATGCTGAATCGAATCCTGTTCCTGATCGTCGCCGTCGGCGCACCGACGTCCGCGTTCGCGATGCTGTACGTCGGCGCCCATCCGGCCGGCGCGGTCACCTTGGCCGAGCGCTTCCCGTGCCTGGGGCTGGGCGTCCTCGCGCTCGCCCTCGGCGTCCTGCACGCGCGCGCCGGCAACGGGCGCTCCTCGGCTGCCGAAGCGGCCATGTGGTGTGGCCTCGCGGCGTTCCTGCTCGTCGCCGCCTTCGCTTCGCCGTACCTCGGCGCCTGGGTCTTCGTCGCCCTGCTGTGCCTGGGCGCGACGTCGGTGGTCCGCCTGGCCGACCGCGCGCGCAGCGGCCGGATGGCGCCGAGCCCGTTCCAGCGCCGCATCTTCGCCTGAGCCCGTCGCGCGGCCGCGCCGCGCGCTCCCGGCGGCTCACGCCTTCAGCAGGTCGTTCTGCTCCTCGGCGACGAGGCGCTCGAGGATGCGCCGCGCCTCGAACCCGCCCATGTCGATGTCGAGCCGCATCAGGTGGCGGCTCGGCTGCTCGGCGAGGTTCTTCTGCTGCGCCTCGAGGATGCCGACGTCCTCGCCGAAGATCGCCGCCTGGCCGTCCCTGATCGTGGCCGTGAGCGCGGCGTCCTCGACGTTGAAGTTGCGCGCCATGCCCCAGAAGTACCAGATCGAGGTGTCGGTCTCGGGGGTCATGAAGTCGACGACGACGCTCGACACCTTGCGATCTGCCGGCGCGTCGTAGCCGCCGTGGCCGGCGTGGGCGACGCCGACCTCGATCATCACGTGGCTCGGCGGCGTGAAGCGGCAGATCTGCCAGCGGTCGACGGCGACGTCGTCGGCGAGGTGGTTGCCGCGCAGCGCGGCGCGCCAGAAAGGCGGCGCCTGGATGTTGTGCATGAAGCGGCTGGTGATCGCCGAATCGCCCTCGACCCGCGTCGACGGCGCTGCTTCCTCGATCTCGGGCTGGCCGATGCTGGTCGCGTGCACGTAGGTCTCGTGCGTCAGGTCCATCAGGTTGTCGATCATCAGCCGGTAGTCGCACCTGACGTGGAAGAGGCCGCCGGCGTACGTCCACTCCGGGCTTTCGGCCCACGGCAGCGGGTGCAGCCGCGCCGGGTCGGCCTCGCCCTTCTCGCCCGGCCAGACCCAGACGAAGCCGTATCGCTCGAGCGCCGGATACGACCTGATCGTCGGCCGGACGCGCTGCCCCGGCATGCTCACGCAGCGGCCGTCGCCGCCCATCACCAGGCCGTGATAGCCGCACACGATCCGGCCGTCGTCGCGGACGCGGCCGAGCGACAGCGGCGCGCCCCGGTGCGGGCAGAAATCCTCGAGCGCGCAGACGGCGCCGCCTTCGCCGCGGAACAGGACGATGCGGTTGCCGCAAATGATTCGGCCGAGCGGCGCTGCCGCGATCTCGTCGGCGGTACAGGCGACGTACCAGGCATTGCGAACGTACATGGGAACTCCGTTGGCCTTGGAGTGATCCTCGGCCCTACGAGCGCCGAACGCTCGACCTGGTCGTTCGACGCAGCCTGCTGCGCCAGCTTTCCGAGCTCGACCTCGGCGATGCCGCCGATCGCGGCCGGTGACGTGACATGCGCCGCTCCTGAATCAGTGGATGCAGCGGTTCGGCAATCGTTGTGAAGCCGCGCCAGGGGCGGGCCGCCCGGGCCCGGCCGGTGAGGGTCTCAGCTCAGCGAATCGTCCTGCGAATGGCGCGCCAGCGCGACCAGCCCGGCGATGATCGCCCCCGCGGCGGCGAGGCCGAGGGCGGCGCGGGCCGGTTCTTCCCTGGCGTAGGCGGCCGCCGCATCGATCTGCGGCTTGATCTTGTCGACCACCGGACCGGCCTGGTCGCGCACCTTCCTCAGCATGTCGGCGACCGACTCGGAGACGCTGTCGGTCGCGGCCGAGGCGCGCTTCTGGGTCGAATCGAGCGCATCGTTGGCACGCTTCTGTGCCGCTCCGAGCGTATCGGCGGCGCGTTGCTGGGTCGCGCTCAGGACATCCGACGCGCGCTGCTGCGTCGCCGACAGGACGTCGGCGGCCATGGTCTGGGCACTGTCGGCGAGGTCGAGGGCGGCGTCGCGGATCGCGGCCATCGCCGAACGTGCGGGCGAGCCCGAGCGTCCGCTCGAGCGGACCATCAGCGCGACCAGCCCCATCAGCGCGGCGCCTGCCGCGGCCGAGATCAGGAGCGCCTTGGTCGGCTCCTCGCGAGCGTAGGTCGTCACGGCGGCGATGCGCGGCTGGAGGCGCTGGACGGCGGCGTCGGCCTGCTCGCGCAGCTTCTGCACTGCCGTCATGCTGTCGTTGTCGCCCTCGGCCGGGGCGGCGTCCCGGGCGGCGGTGGAGGTGTTGGTGGCCATGGCGTTCTCGCGGCAAGTGGAGCGGCGAAGTGTCGCTCTAAACAGGGACCTTATTTCAGTGCCCGCATGCGGTATGTGGGACAAGCCGGCGGCCGCCGGTAAGACATCGCCGACGGCACGGTGGCGCCCTGAATATGATCGACGCTTCGCCGCCGTTCGTCCGGCTCGCTCGCCCTGCCGCCGCGCCCCTCCGATGTCGATGGTCCAGCTTGCGCTGAAGCGCCCGTACACGTTCATCGTCATGGCGATGCTGATCGTCCTGGCGACGCCGTTCGCGCTGCGCAACATGGCGACCGACATCTTTCCGGAGATCAACATCCCGGTGATCTCGATCATCTGGAACTACAGCGGCCTGCCGGCGCAGGAGATGGGCCAGCGCATCGCGGCGCAGAACGAGCGCAGCCTGACGACGACGGTGAGCGACATCGAGCACATCGAGTCGACCTCGCTCGCCGGCATCACCATCATCAAGGTCTTCTTCCAGCCGACCGCCAACATCCAGACCGCGATCGCCCAGGTGGTGGCAATCGAGCAGACCCAGCTGCGCCAGCTGCCGCCGGGGATCACGCCGCCGCTGATCATCAAGTATTCGGCATCGAGCATTCCGGTCGTCCAGCTCGGCATGTCGAGCCAGACGCTGCCCGAGCAGACCGTGTTCGACGCCGCGATCAACATCCTCAGGCCGCAGCTGATCACGATCCCGGGCATCGCCATCCCGTTTCCGTACGGTGGCAAGAACCGGCTGATCTCGGTCGACCTCGACATGCAGGCGCTGCAGGCGCGCGGCCTCGCGCCGGCCGACGTCGTCAACGCCGTCAACCTGCAGAACCTGATCCTGCCGTCGGGAACGGCGAAGTTCGGCGACACCGAGTACGCAGTGCGCATGAACGGCTCGCCGGAAGCGATCGCCGGGCTCAACGACCTGCCGGTCAAGACCAGCGCCGGAACGACGACCTACCTGCGCGACGTCGCCAACGTGCGCGACGGCTTCTCGCCGCAGACCAACATCGTCCGCAAGGACGGCGCGCGCGGCGTGCTGCTCTCGGTGCTGAAGAACGGCGGCGCGTCGACGCTCGACATCGTCGCCAACCTGAAGGCGCTGCTGCCGCGCGTGCAGCCGCTCCTGCCCGGCGACGTCAAGGTGACGCCGCTGTTCGACCAGTCGGTGTTCGTCAAGGCGGCAGTCCAGGGCGTCGTCGTCGAGGCGCTGATCGCCGCCGGCCTGACCGCCGTGATGGTGCTGCTCTTCCTCGGCAACTGGCGCTCGACGGTGATCATCGCGCTGACCATCCCGCTCTCGATCCTGGCCTCGATCCTCGTCCTGCAGATGCTCGGCGAGACCCTCAACCTGATGACCCTCGGCGGCATGGCGCTCTCGGTCGGCATCCTGGTCGACCAGGCGATCGTGACGATCGAGAACATCGAGCGCCACCTTCACCTCGGCCAGCCGCTCGAGGAAGCGATCATCGTCGGCGCCGGCGAGATCGGCGTTCCCGCGTTCGTCTCGACGCTGTGCATCTGCATCGTCTTCGTGCCGATGTTCTTCCTCTCCGGCGTGGCGCGCTTCCTGTTCGTGCCGCTCGCCGAAGCGGTGGTGTTCGCGATGATCGCGTCGTACATCCTGTCGCGCACGCTGGTGCCGACGATGGTGATGCTGCTGATGCGCGGCACCCACGGCGACGGCAAGCCGGAACACGCCGCCCGGCCGAGCGCCTTGCAGCGCGTCTACCGCGCCTTCGACCGCCAGTTCGAGCGCGTCCGCGGCGCGTACACGATCGCGCTCGGGTCGCTCCTGGAAAAGGGCGGTGTCTTCGGCGTCGCGTTCCTGGCGTTCTGCCTGCTCTCGTGCGGCCTTTATCCGTTCCTCGGCCGCGACTTCTTCCCGAGCGTCGACGCCGGCCAGATCCGCCTGCACCTGCGCGCGCCGACCGGCACGCGGATCGAGGAGACGGCGCGTCTGGCCGACGAGGTCGAGGCGGCGATCCGCCAGCTCATCCCGAAGGACCAGCTCGAGACCATCCTCGACAACCTCGGCGTTCCCAACAGCGGCATCAACCTCTCGTACAGCAATGCCGGGACGATCGGCACGCTCGACGGCGAGATCCAGCTGTCGCTGAAGGAAGGGCACCGGCCGACGGAGGAATTCGTCAGCCTGCTGCGCGCGGAATTGCCGAAGCGCTTTCCCGGCATCGAGTTCTTCTTCCAGCCCGCCGACATCGTCACCCAGATCCTCAACTTCGGCCTGCCGGCGGCGATCGACGTCCAGCTCACGGGCGCCGACATCGCCGGCAACGCGCGCATCGCCGCCGACCTGGTGAAGCGGATCAAGCAGATCCCGGGCGCGGTCGACGCCCACGTGCACCAGCGGCTCGACGCGCCCGCCGTCAACCTGCGGATGGACCGGACCCGCCTGCAGCAGATGGGCCTGTCGGCGCAAAACGTCGGCCAGAACGTTCTCGTCTCGCTCTCCGGCAGCTCGCAGACGGCGCCCGCTTTCTGGCTCAACCCGGCCAACGGCGTCGTCTACTCGATCGCCGTGCAGGCGCCGCAGTACCGCGTCGATTCGCTCGACGCGCTCCTCAACGTGCCGGTCGCCGGCACGGGCTCGGCAGCGACGTCGACGGCGGCGGCGTCGACGCAGCTGCTCGGCAACCTCGTCGAGGCGACGTCAGCACGCCAGCCGGCCATCGTCTCGCGCTACAACATCACGCCGGCGGTCGACGTCTACGTCGGCGTGCAGGGCACCGACCTGGCGAGCGTCGCTTCGCGCGTGCAGGCGCTCGTCGACGAAGCCCGGCCCAAGCTGCCGCGCGGCAGCCAGATCGTCCTGCGCGGCCAGGTGCAGACGATGCAGTCGTCGTTCGTCGGCCTGGGCGTCGGCCTGGCGATGGCGATCGTCCTCGTCTACCTGCTGATCGTCGTCAACTTCCAGTCGTGGATCGACGCCGTCATCATCATCGCCGCGATGCCGGCGGCGCTCGCCGGCATCGCCTGGATGCTCTTCATCAGCGGCACGACGCTATCGGTGCCGGCGCTCACCGGCGCGATCATGACCATGGGCGTGGCGACCGCCAACAGCATCCTGCTCATCTCGTTCGCGCGTCAGCGCCAGCAGGAAGGCGTCGCGCCGGCGCTCGCCGCGCTCGAGGCCGGCGCGACGCGGATCCGGCCGGTGCTGATGACGGCGCTGGCGATGATCATCGGCATGATCCCGATGGCGCTCGGCATCGGCGAAGGTGCCGAGCAGAACGCGCCGCTCGGCCGCGCGGTCATCGGCGGTCTGGTGTTCGCGACCGCCTCGACACTGCTGTTCGTGCCGGTCGTCTTCGCCGGCGTCCACGAACGGCTCGCGCGCCGTCGCGCCGCGCACGCCGCCCGAGCCGGCGCCGACTCCCCACCCCTGCTGCAAGAGACCTGACCGATGGCCGAGCACCCCGCACCGCCGCCCGCCGATCCGGCACAGCGCGCCCGCGTCGCGCGCGGCACGCGGGTCGCGGTCATCGTCGTCCTCGTCCTGCTCGCCGTCGGTGCTGGCCGGACGATCGTCGGCCGCATGGCGAACGCGCGCGTTCTCGAGGCCAACGTCAGCGAGGGGTCGCTGCAATACGTGAAGACGATCGTCGCGCGCACCAGCGACAGCGGCCAGACGCTCGCCCTGCCGGGCTCGCTGCAGGGGTTCCAGCAGGCGCCGCTGGCGGCGCGCTCGGCCGGCTACGTCAAGCGCTGGACCAAGGACATCGGCAGCCACGTCAGCAAGGGCGAGCTGCTCGCCGTCATCGAATCGCCCGAGATCGACCAGCAGCTGTCGCAGGCCGAGGCCGCGCGCGGCCAGGCGGCGGCCAGCCTCGGGCTGGCGAAAAGCACGGTCGAGCGCTGGGAGGCACTGCGCAAGAAGGACGTCGTTTCGCAGCAGGAGCTCGACGAGCGGCGCAGCGGCGTCGCCCAGGCGGTCGCCAACGTCGCGGCGGCCGACGCCAACGTGCAGCGGCTGCGCCAGCTGCAGGGCTTCACGCGCATCACGGCGCCGTTCGACGGCGTCATCACGCGCCGGAACGTCGACGTCGGCGACCTCATCGATTCGAGCGGCAAGACGCTGTTCGTGCTGACGCAGATGGATCCGCTGCGCGTCTACGTCAACGTGCCGCAGTCGTACGCGCAGCTCGTCCGGCCGGGTCAGAAAGTCGTCGTCACCCAGTCGGAGCTGCGCGGCCAGTCGTTCGCCGGCCAGGTCGCGCGCACTGCGGCGTCGATCGATCCGGCGACGCGGACCATGCAGGTCGAGATCGCCCTGCCGAACCGCGACGGCGTGCTCCTGCCCGGCGCCTACGTCCAGGTCGAGCTGCCGCTCGCCGTCAATCGCAGCCTCGTCGTGCCCACCAACGTGCTGCTGTTCCGCGCCGAAGGCACGCGCGTCGCCGCCGTCGACGCGGCCAACCGCATCCGCCTCAAGCCCGTGACGCTCGGCCGCAACCTCGGCGAAGCGATCGAGGTGATCGACGGCGTCGCCGCCGGCGACCGTCTCGTCGTCAACCCGTCCGATTCGCTCGGCGAAGGCGACACGGTCGCGGTCGCCGCCAGCGGGGACGCCGGCGCCGCGAGCGGAGCGCGGCCGGCACGCGCGGCGAGCAAGGCGCTGCCGTGATCGGCGCGATGGGTCGGGGGCGCGCAGGCGGCGCGCGGGCGCCCACGCGAGCACGAGGGCGAGGCGGGCGACGGGCACGCAATGGCCTCTGGGCTGCCGCGCTCGCGACCCTGCTCGCCGGATGCGTCGTGGGCCCGAACTACGTTCGTCCGGTCGTCGATACGCCGCCGGCGTGGAAGCTCGAGGCGCCGTGGCGCGAAGGCATGCCCGACGATGCCGCGCCGAAGGGGCCCTGGTGGCAGCGGTTCGGCGACGCGAGGCTCGACGCGTTGCAGGCGCAAGCGCTGGCGCAGAGCCCGACGCTGGCGCTGGCCAGCGCGCGCCTGGCGCAAGCGCGCGCGGTGGTCGCGGGGACGTCCGCGGGACTCCTTCCCAGCGTGAACCTCAATGGGCGTGCCGCGCGCCAGCGCATCTCGGCGAACCGGCCGCTCAGCAACTACGCCTCGGCCAACTTCGCGACGGTGCAGAACGACGCCGTCCTGTCGCTCGCGGTGAGCTACGAGTTCGATCTCGCCGGGCGCGTGCAGCGCAGCATCGAGGGCGTTCGCGCCAGCGCCGAGCAGGCCGCGGCCGATTTCGAGAACACCCGCCTCCTGCTCGGCACCGACCTCGCCACCGCCTACTTCAACCTGCGCTCGATCGACATCGAGCTCGACGTGCTGGCGCGCTCGCTCGCCCTGCAGCGGCGCTCGCTCGAGTTCGTCAGGACGCGCCATGACCTCGGCGCAGCCTCCGGCCTCGACGTCGCCCAGCAGCAGGCCCTGCTCGACACGACGCTGACCCAGCTCGACGTGCTGCGGCGCCAGCGCGGCCCGTTCGAGCATGCGATCGCGACGTTGACCGGCACGCCCGCGCCGTCGTTCGCGCTCGCCCCCGATATCCGCGAGCTGACGCCGCCGGCGGTGCCGCTCGGCGTTCCGTCCGACGTGCTCGAGCGCCGGCCCGACGTCGCCTCGGCCGAGCGCGCGATGGCCGCCGCGAATGCGCAGATCGGCGTCGCCAACGCGGCCTACTACCCGAGCATCACGATCGCACCGAACGCGGGCTTCGAGAGCCGCGCGCTCGCCAGCCTCTTCGACGCGCCGAGCCTGCTCTGGTCGATCGGCGCGCAGATCGCGCAACCGCTGTTCTCGGCCGGCCGGCTCGACGCCAACGTCGGGTTCGCGCGCGCCAGCTACGACGCCACGGTCGCGAGCTACCGGCGCGTCGTCCTGACCGCGATGCAGGAGGTCGAGGACGGCATCACCAGCCTGTCCGCGCTCGAAAGCGCCGATCGCCAGTCGCGCATCGCGGTCGAGACGGCGCGCCTGGTCCTCGAGCTCGCGACCGCACGCTACGAAGGCGGCGCGACGACCTACCTCGACGTCATCACCGCCCAGCAGGCGCTGCTGGCCGCCGAGCGGCTCGCGGCGCAGCTCTCGGGCCAGCGCCTCCTCACGTCGGTCTTTCTCATCAAGGCGCTCGGCGGCGACTGGCAACGGCCGGGCCGGCCCGTCGGCGGCTGAGATCTTGTCGCTCGAGGGTTGAAGTCGCGGCGGACGACCTCAGTTCCCCGTCATGGCCTTGCCGAATCGAGGCCGAAAGACCCTTCGATGAACGCCCCCCGCACCGAGTCGCTGCGCACCCAGCTCGAAACCCTGATCGCCCTGGCGCGCCTCCTCGAGCGTGTCGAGGGGAGCCCCATCGCCGTCGGCGCCGATCAATACCGCGCCCTCGTCGGCCAGATCAAGGCCGCGCTGGTCGCGCCGCTGCCGCCCGGCCCGCTGCAGGCGATCCTGTCAGCCCACCCGGCCACCGCCGAGATCTACGAGAACATGAACTACGAGGTCTCGGGCCTCTCGCGCTCGCCGCTCGACCGCTCGGTCGCGACCGAGATGCTGGCGACGCAACTCCTTCACAAGATCGCACAGGCCGCGCCGCGCCGCTGAGGCCGGACGCCGGTTCGGGCGGCTAGGCGCCAAGGCGCACCGCCTCGCTCGGCTCCGTCTGCGGCCGCGCCGGCGGCGTGTTGGCGCCGGATTCCGCGGCGATCGCCTCGGCGACGATCTTGCGAAAGCGCACCACGGCCGCGTCCATCGCCAACAGCATCATCGGCGCGCCCGGATCCGAATCGATGGCCCGGCTCTGCGCCGTGATCATCGCCCGGTCTTCCTCGAAGGCGACGATGAGCGAGCGGTAGAGCGCTTCGGCGACTGCGTGCGTGCCTTCGTCGACGCGGCGCGACTGCTGGAAGAAGTAGTGCGTCGTCGTCGCGGTCTCGGGGGTCACGGTCTGGCAGCTGTGCAGGCGGACGGCGCGGCTCATGTCGTCCTCGGCATCGCCCGCGGGCCGGCCGCCCGAATGCATCAGCAGCGTGCCGGGCAGGACGAAGTCGTAGACGAACCAGCGGTCGAGGTTTCCGGGCAGCTCGCGCACGGCGCGGTAGTACGGCGGCGGCGGCACGTCGCGGACCTTGCGCGTGACGCGGATGCCGCGCGGCACCGGCTCGATCGTCGCGCGCGCCTGCGCGATGGCAGTCGTGCCGCCGAGCGTCTTCTCGTGCACGTAGCTGAGGTGCGAGAAGTCGAGCAGGTTGTCGCAGATGAGCGGCTGCGGCGTCTCGTAGTGCAGATAGCCGGGGACATAGTCCCAGTCGGGCGAATCGCACGAGAAGTTGTCGGGCAGCAAGGCCGTGTCTGCCTGCGCCGGATCCCCCATCCAGACGAAGACCCACTTGTTCTTCAGCGCGATCGGATAGCGCTGCACGCGCGCCTTCTCGGGCACCGTGTCGGAGCCCGGGATCTCGATGCAGCGGCCGGTCGCGTCGAAGAGCAGGCCGTGGTAGCCGCAACGGACGCAGTCGCCTTCCTTCTTGCCCTTCGAGAGCGGCGCCAGGCGATGGCAGCAGCGGTCGCGCAGGCCGACGATCTCGCCCGCGGCGGTGCGAAAGAGGAGGATCGCCTCGTCGAGGACGGTGCGGCTGAAGAGCCCGTCGGCGGGGACCTCGTGGTCCCAGGCGATCACATACCAGCAGTTGCGGACGTACATGGGCGGCTCCTTCCACCGGGTCGACAGCGTTGCACGAGCATAGACGCCGCAGTGATGCAACACCCCGGGCCGAGCAGGCGATCAAGCTCTGGCCCGGCGAGATCGCCGGCGAAAAGGTGCGCCTCACGGCGTCGACGCGCGCAGCCAGGTGATGGTGAAGGTCGAGAACGGCGGCTGGAAGCTGCAGCCGTAGCCTGCGACGGCGGCGATCGGCTACAGCTTCGGGATGCGCAAGGTCTTGCTGACCATGAGCGTGCCCGAGAGCGCGAACAGCAGCGCCAGCGGATGCAGCGTCGCGCCGAGCACGTTCCAGGCGCCGCCGTAGAGCGCATCGCCGACGCGCCCCTGCCAGGCCGCCCAGGCGAGGACGGCGGTCAGCACCACGCTGGTCGGGATCGGCGTGCCTTCGAAATACTTCACCTTGCCGCTGTCGCTCGACAGCGATTCGGCGGTGACGTTGTAGCGCGCCAGGCGCGAGACGCCGCAGCAGACGAAGTAGACGAGGATCAGCGCGTCCCAGGCGCCCGTCATGCCGCAGGCGAACGCGAGCGATGCCGGCGCGACGCCGAACGAGATGACGTCGGCGAGCGAGTCGAGCTCGCGGCCGAGCGCCGACGCCGTCTGGCGCCAGCGCGCGATGCGGCCGTCGAGGACGTCGAAGATGAACGCGGCCGGGGCGAACGCGGCGGCGACGAGGAGATCGCCGGCGTCCCTGCTCGCCAGGTAGCGCATCGCCATCAGGACGGCGGCGACGCCGCAGGCCGCGTTGCCGAGAGTGAAGAAATCGGCCAGGTGAAAGCCGCGGATCATCGAGAAGTGGCTTGACCGATCGTCGGGGCGGGTCGTCATGACCGGAGTGTCGGCGAGCGAGGGCACGTCGTCTGCCAGTCATTTCCCACATGAGAACGGGCCGATTGGGGCTCGTCGCGGCGACGTCGATCGTCTGTACTAGGACATGCGCGCCGCGCGCGCCCCACATTCCAGGAGACGATCATGGCCAACACGGCAACGACACCCGGTGCACCGCAACCGAAGAACCAGCGCGAGCAGCTGCGCGAATCCGAGCGCGCCGCGACCGAGCAGGAGCCCGCCAACTTTCGCGACGTGTCGAACGAGAAGAAGGTGGTCGAGATCCCGCCGATCGGCAAGGACGAGAAGCCGATCCGCGGCCTCGATCCGCACTAGCGGGCTGCGGCGCCGCCCTCACGCGGCCATCGCCGTCGGCGGCGGGGCGCCGCCTGCCTACTGCTCCTCGGCCCAGGCGAAGCCGTCGCGGGCGACCAGCGCGCTCGCCGCCGCCGGGCCCCACGTTCCGGACGTGTAGGGCCGCGGCGGCGCCTCGTCGCGGCGCCAGTCCTCGAGCACGGGCTCGACCCAGCGCCAGGCCTCCTCCTGCTCCTCGCTGCGGACGAACAGGTTGAGCCGGCCGGCGATGACGTCGAGCAGCAGCCGCTCGTAGGCACCGACCCGGTTCGCCGCGAACGCCTTGTCGAAGTCGAGGTCGAGCGAGACCGGCGCGAGCGCTTCGGCCTGGCCCGCGCCCTTGGCCGCGAGCAGGTGCAGCTCGAGGCCGTCTTCCGGCTGCAGCTTGATGACCAGCTTGTTGGGCGGATTGCTGCCCGGAAAGAGGCTGTGCGGCGTGCGCCTGAAGTTGACGACGATCTGCGCGTCGCGCTCGGCGAGGCGCTTGCCGGTGCGCAGGTAGAACGGCACGCCGGCCCAGCGCCAGTTCTGAACCTCGGTGCGAAGCGCCACGAAGGTTTCCGTCGTGCTGCCTGCCGGCACCTTGTCCTCCTCGAGAAACCCGGGCACGGGCTTGCCGTCGACGTTGCCGGCGCGGTACTGGCCCCGCACGACGTCGCGGCCGACGCTGTCACTGTTGAACGGCTTCAGCGAGCGCAGCACCTTCAGCTTCTCGTCTCTGATCGCGTCGGCGACCATCCGCGACGGCGGCTCCATCGCCACCATCGTCAGCAGCTGCAGCGCGTGGTTCTGGATCATGTCGCGCAGCGCGCCGGTGCGGCTGTAGAAGTCGCCGCGCGTGCCGACGCCGATCGACTCGGCGATCGTGATCTGCACGTTGGCGATGCATTCGCGCCGCCAGAGCGGCTCGAACAGGACGTTGCCGAAGCGCAGGGCCATCAGGTTCTGCACCGCCGGCTTGCCGAGGTAGTGGTCGATGCGGAATTCCTGCGCCTCGCCGAACACCGAGCGGACGACGCGGTTGATCCGCTGCGCGCTGGCGAGGTCGTGGCCGAGCGGCTTTTCGAGGACGACGCGCACGTTCGGCCCGTTCAGGCCGGCGACGCCGAGCTGGGCGCAGACGACCGGGAACAGGTCGGGGCT
>JBDTPG010000035.1:0-20037 GCA_039932815.1 Caldimonas sp. | reverse complement strand
TCGACGTCGGCGTCGGTCATGATGATGATGCGGTGGTAGCGCAGCTTGGCGACGTCGAAGTCGTCGCCGCCGGTGCCCTTGCCGATGCCGGTGCCGAGCGCGGTGATCAGCGTCAGGATCTCGTTGCTGGTGATCAGCTTCTCGTAGCGCGCCTTCTCGACGTTGAGGATCTTGCCGCGCAGGGGCAGGATCGCCTGGAACTTGCGGTCGCGGCCTTGCTTGGCAGAGCCGCCGGCCGAATCGCCCTCGACGATGTAGATCTCGCAGAGCGCCGGGTCCTTCTCCTGGCAGTCGGCAAGCTTCCCCGGGAGGCCCATGCCGTCGAGGACGCCCTTTCGGCGCGTCATCTCGCGCGCCTTGCGCGCTGCCTCGCGCGCCCTGGCCGCGTCGACGATCTTGCCGCAGATGATCTTGGCGTCGGCGGGGTTCTCGGCGAGGTAGTCGTTGAGCGCCTTGCTCACCACGTCCTCGACCGGCCCGCGAACTTCACTCGACACGAGCTTGTCCTTGGTCTGGCTCGAGAACTTCGGCTCGGGCACCTTCACCGAGAGCACGCAGGTCAGGCCCTCGCGCATGTCGTCGCCGGTGACCTCGACCTTGGCCTTCTTGGCCAGCTCGTTGTCCTCGATGTACTTGTTGATGATGCGCGTCATCGCCGCGCGCAGGCCGGTCAGGTGGGTGCCGCCGTCGCGCTGCGGGATGTTGTTGGTGAAGCAGAGGACGTTCTCGCTGTAGCCGTCGTTCCACTGCATCGCCACCTCGGACGTGATCGTCGAGTGCTGGTCGCTGTCCTTCTTGCCGGTCGCGTAGAAGACGTTCGGGTGCAGCACCTTCTTGCCGGTGTTGATGAACTCGACGAAGCCCTTGACGCCGCCCGCGAACGCGAAATCGTCGGACTTGTTGTTGCGCTCGTCGATCAGGCGGATGCGCACGCCGTTGTTGAGGAAGCTCAGCTCGCGCAGGCGCTTCGAGAGGATGTCGTAGTGGAAGTCGATGTTCGAGAAGATCTCGAGGTCGGGCAGGAAGTGGACCTCGGTGCCGCGCTTCTCGGTCTCGCCCGTCACCTTCATCGGCGAGATCGGCACGCCGTTCTTCTCGACGATCTCTCGATCCTGAGGAATGCCCTGGCGGAACTCCATGTAATGCGCGAGGCCGTCCCGGCGCACCGTCAGGCGCAGCCATTTCGACAGCCCGTTGACGCACGACACGCCGACGCCGTGCAGGCCACCCGAGACCTTGTAGCTGTTCTGGTTGAACTTGCCGCCGGCGTGCAATTCGGTCAGGGCGATCTCGGCGGCGGAGCGCTTGGGCTCGTGCTTGTCGTCCATCTTGACGCCGGTCGGGATGCCGCGGCCGTTGTCGGTGACCGAGATCGAGTTGTCGGTGTGGATGGTGACGACGATGTCGTCGCAGAAGCCCGCCAGCGCCTCGTCGATCGAGTTGTCGACGACCTCGAAGACGAGGTGGTGCAGGCCGGTGCCGTCGGAGGTGTCGCCGATGTACATGCCCGGGCGCTTGCGCACCGCTTCCAGGCCTTCGAGGATCTGGATCGAGCCTTCGCCGTAGCTGGCGCTGTCGCCATCGACGACGCCGTCGCGCAAGGCCGAGCCGTCGAGCGGGCTGTTGGTCGACTTGCCCGCCATGTCGGCGTGCGTGCCGGCGATCTCGGGCGTCGCGTCTTCCTGTTTTTCTTTGGGGGTCATCGAAGGTTCTTGTGTTCTCACGCTCAGATCCGCATCGGCATGACGACGTACTTGAAGCCGGCCTGGTCGGGCACGGTGATCAGCGCGCTCGAGTTGGTGTCCTGCAGCTCGACGGTGACCATCTCCTGGCCCATGTTGGCGAGCGCGTCGATCAGGTAGGTGACGTTGAAGCCGATCTCGATCGCGTCGCCGCCGTAGTCGATCTCGAGCTCCTCCATCGCCTCTTCCTGCTCGGCGTTCGACGACGCGATGCGCAGCGTCCCCGGCTCGATGTTGACGCGCACGCCCTTGAACTTGTCGCTGGTCAGGATGGCGGCGCGCTGCAGGCTCTGCAGCAGCGGCGAGCGGCCGAGCGTGACGCGGTTCTTGTGGTTCTTCGGGATGACGCGGTTGTAGTCGGGGAACTTGCCCTCGACGAGCTTGGAGACGAACTCCATGCCGGCGAAGGAGAACTTGGCCTGGTTCGGCGCGAAGCGCATCTCGATCGGCGTGTCGTCGTCCTTCAGGAGCCGCTGCAGCTCGAGCACGGTCTTCCGCGGCAGGATGACTTCCTGCTTGGGAATCTCGGTGTCGAGGTTGGCCTGGGCGAGGGCGAGCCGGTGCCCGTCGGTCGCGACCAGCGTCAGGCTCTTGCCTTCGGCGACGAACAGGATGCCGTTCAGGTAGTAGCGGATGTCGTGCACCGCCATCGCGAAGTGCACCTGCGCGATCAGGCCGCGCAGCGTCTTCTGCGGCACGCTGAACATCGGCCCGAAGTCGGCCGACTCCTGCACCAGCGGAAAGTCGTCGGCCGGCATCGTCTGCAGTGTGAATCGGCTCTTGCCGCCGGCCAGCGTCAGCTTGGATTGCGTCGCCGACAGCGTCACCGTCTGATCCGTCGGCATCGAGCGCAGGATGTCGATCAGCTTTCTTGCCCCGACCGTGGTCGCGAAGTTGCTCGAATCGCCGCCAAGCTCGGCGCTCGTGCGAACCTGGATCTCGAGATCGCTGGTCGTGAACTCGATCATCCCGCCGGTTTTTCGAACGAGCACGTTCGCGAGGATCGGCAGCGTGTGCCGACGTTCGACGATTCCGGAGACGGCCTGCAACGCACCCAGGATTTTTTCTTGTGCGGCTTTCAAGACAATCATGTCAACCTCTTGAACTGGTCGTGGTAGTAGGGATGTGTCGCAACGGTGGACAAGGGCATTTTCCTTCCTTCGGACAGGCACTTAGGCCACGGCAAAGTCTGTCGATCGAGCCCTTGTCCCGGGTCGCACGAAAGCGAACAACTCGGCGCGAGACGATTTCGCTGTGGACAGCTCGCGGTTGACTGCGTCGTTGTCCCCAGCGTTGTCCCTTGACAGGCCGAGGAAACAGGGCTAAGAAAGCGTCAGCCCGCACGTCAGCCCTTGAGCGTCTGCTCGAGCACGTGCAGCTGGTGGTTGAGGTCGGTGTTCTTCTGGCGCTCCGCGGCGATCTTCCTGACCGCGTGCAACACCGTCGTGTGGTCGCGCCCGCCGAACAGCTCGCCGATCTCGGGCAGGCTCTTCTGGGTCATTTCCTTGGCGATGTACATCGCGATCTGGCGCGGCCGAGCGATCGAGGCCGGGCGCTTCTTCGAGTACATGTCGGCGATCTTGATCTTGTAGAAGTCGGCGACCGTCTTCTGGATGTTCTCGACGCCGACCTGGCGGTTCTGGATCGAGAGCAGGTCCTTCAGTGCCTCGCGAGCAAGCTGGATCGTGATCTCCTTGTGCGAGAAGCGCGAGTAGGCGAGGATCTTCCTGAGCGCACCCTCGAGCTCACGCACGTTGGCGCGAACGTTCTTGGCGACGAAGAAAGCGACGTCCTCGGGCATCGGCGTCGCCTCCTGGTCGGCCTTCTTCATCAGGATCGCGACCCGCATCTCGAGCTCGGGCGGCTCGATCGCGACGGTGAGCCCGGCGTCGAAGCGCGAGGTCAGCCGCTCGTCGATGTCGACCAGGCCCTTGGGATAGGTGTCGCTGGTCATGATGATGTGCGCCCGCTTGGCGAGCAGCGCCTCGAAGGCGTTGAAGAACTCCTCCTGCGTGCGCTCCTTGCCGGCGAAGAACTGGACGTCGTCGATCAGCAGCAGGTCGAGCGAGTGGTACTTCGCCTTCAGCTCGTCGAAGGTCTTCCTCTGGTAGTTCTTCACCACGTCGGTGATGAACTGCTCGGCGTGCAGGTAGAGGATGCGGGCGTCGGGCCGGTCGGCGAGAAGGGCGTTGCCGACGGCGTGGATCAGGTGCGTCTTGCCGAGACCGACCCCGCCGTAGATGAAGAGCGGGTTGTACATGAGCCCCGGCGAGCCGGCGACGTGCAGCGCCGCGGTGCGAGCCATCTGGTTGGCACGGCCGGGAACGAGGGTGTCGAAGGTCAGCGCCGGATTGAGCCGGCTGCGCGACGGCAAGGTCTGCGCTGGATTCCCGGCGTGATACGCGACGCCGTTCGGCATGCCTTCGCCGCCGTTTCTCGCGGTCGCACCGTGGCCGTTCGCGCCCGATGCCATCGCCGCGCCGCCGGCTGTGGTTCGCAGCGCGGCATCGAAGGTGATCGGGCGCCCGGCGGGAAGGGGCACGCCATCGCCGCTGCGAGGGCCGGCGTCGCGCTGGGCGAGGGTGACGTCGAGGCGGACGGGCTTGCCGGCGAGCTCGCTCAGGACGGTCTCGATGCGCCCTGCATATTGATTGCGGATCCAGTCGAGCTTGAACCGGTTCGGCACGCGGACGGTGACGACCGCGCCTTCACCGTTGTCGGCGACGTCGGCGTCGGGGAGGGGCCGGATCCAGGTGTTGAATTGCTGGTCGGGCAGCTCGGACGCCAAGCGTTCGCAGCCACGTTGCCAGAGGTCGGATCGCATGTGTGGAGAAGTGGCCCGGGAAAGCACTCCATTGTATGACAGGACGCCGCCGCAACCCCAGTTATCCACAGGGGAAAACACGGTGGTGCGGCGACGCGTCGGCGAGGTGCAAGCAAGCCCTTGCGGGTTGACGGACGAAGCGCTTCTTGATGTAATCGCCGGTTGCCCGAACGGGCGCCATATTCCGCCGTCAGGCCTCGTGCCGTTCGACGCACGCGGGCTCCAGGAAGCCAACATGAAACGCACCTACCAAGCCTCCAAGGTCCGCCGCGCGCGCACCCATGGCTTTCTCGTCCGCATGAAGTCTCGCGGTGGCCGCGCCGTCATCAACGCCCGGCGCGCCAAGGGCCGCAAGCGCCTCGCGGTCTGAACGCGCCGGGAGCCGCGCCGGCTTGCCCGGGCGGCCCGGCCCGGCCCGGCCGCTGCCTCGCCTCGTCGCCTCGGCCGACTTCGAACGCGTCCTCGGATTGCGCAGCCGCGCCGTGACGACCCACTTCGCGGTGCACCACCTCGCGGCCCAGCCGGCGCGGCACGGCATGGCCGCGAAGCGCCCCGCCCCGGCGAAGTTATCAACAATCGAGGCGCCTTCGGTCGCATTGCCTGTGGAAGACTCGCCTGACGCCGCCCTTTTGCCGCCCCTGTCCTGGGTCGGCGCGGTCGTCCCGAAGCGGCATGCACGCAGGGCCGTGACGCGATCGCTGCTCAAGCGGCAGATCTACGCCGCCGCTGAACGTCATCGCGACCGGATGGCCCCCGGCCTGTGGATTGTTCGCCTGCGCTCGCCTTTCGAACGCGCTCGATTCGCCAGCGCGGCGTCGCCGGCGCTGCGGCGCTGCGCTCGCGCCGAGCTCGACGCCCTGCTCGACGCGGCGGTCTCGCTGCCCTCGCCATGAAGTCCTTGCCCCAGGCCGCGCTGATCGGCGTGGTGCGCGCGTACCGCTTCTTCCTGAGCCCCTGGCTCGGCAGCGCCTGTCGTTTCGAGCCGACCTGCTCGGCCTATGCGCTCGACGCGCTCGGCCGCCACGGCGCGGCGGTCGGCCTGGCGCTGACGGCCGGGCGGATCGCCCGCTGCCACCCGTGGTGCGCCGGCGGCCTCGATCCCGTTCCGGCGATGCCGCCCCGGCTCTTCACCGCGCTGCTCGGACGCGCGCCGCGCGCGGCGTCAGCGCCGCCCGCGTCTTCCGAATCGACGACATGACCGACATCCGCCGAACCCTGCTTTGGGGCATCTTCCTCGCCTCGCTGTTCTTCCTGTGGGAATCGTGGAGCCGGCACAACGGCCAGCCGTCGATGTTCGGCCCGGCGCCGGCGCGCGTCGCCGCACCCGCGCCTGCCGTGTCCGCGCCGACGCCGGTGCCGGGCAGCGGTCTGCCGGGGACCGCCGTGGCCGCGGCCCCGGTGACGGCCTCGCCGATTGCGGTGGCACCGGCGGCGTCGACGCCGGTGGCGAGCCAGCCGGTGATGATCGCGACCGATCTCGTCCGCGCGACGATAGACAGCACCGGCGCGAC
This sequence comes from Caldimonas sp., assembly GCA_039932815.1. Taxonomy (GTDB): domain Bacteria; phylum Pseudomonadota; class Gammaproteobacteria; order Burkholderiales; family Burkholderiaceae_C; genus Schlegelella_A. The sequence goes on along the minus strand of JBDTPG010000035.1, from coordinate 13,960 downwards.
GCTCGCTAGGGTCGAGCTGCTCAAGCAGGTCGATCCCTTGGACCACACGAAGAGCGTCGTCCTGCTCGATCGCTCGGCGAGCCGGCTCTACCTCGCCGAGTCGGGCCTCGTTCCGCCCGCCGGCGGCACCGGTCTGCCCAACCACCACACGCCGATGCACGTCTTGCCGGGCGAGCGATCGCTCGCGGCGGGGCAGAACGAGCTGAAGGTCGCGTTCGAGAGCGACCCGGTCGGCGGCGTCAAGCTCGTCAAGACCTACACCTTCCACCGCGGCGACTACGTCATCGACGTTCAGCACCAGATCGTCAATGCGTCAGCGACGCTGATCAATCCGCGCCTCTACCTGCAGCTCATCCGCGACGGCAACGATCCGCCGGGCGGATCGAGCCTGTACTTCACGTTCACGGGCCCGGCGATCTATACCGACACCTCGCACTATCACAAGATCGATTTCAAGTCGATCGAGAAGCGCGCTCCGGGCGCCAAGCCGGACCACGACACGAGCGGCGCTAGCGGCTGGGTGGCGATGGTGCAGCACTACTTCATTTCTGCCTGGCTGATCGACAAGCCCGGCGCACCCGCGCCGGCGCGCGAGTTCTTCACCGCCAAGGTCGATACCAACAAGTATTCGGTCGGCGAGCTGGTGCCGATGGGCGAGATCGCGCCCGGCGCCACCAGGAGCTTCGACGCCAAGCTCTACGTCGGCCCGCAGGAGGAGGACAGGCTCGCCGCTCTGGCCCCGGGCCTCGAGCTGGTGAAGGACTACGGCTGGTTCACGATGCTCGCCAAGCCGCTGTTCTGGCTGCTGACGCAGCTGCACAAGATCATCGGCAACTGGGGCTGGTCGATCGTCGGCCTGGTCGTGCTGCTGAAGATCGCCTTCTACTGGCTCAACGCCAAGGCCTACGGCTCGATGGCCAAGATGAAGGCGATCAATCCGCGCATCATGGAAATGCGCGAGCGCTTGAAGGACAAGCCGCAGCAGATGCAGCAGGAGATGATGCGCATCTACCGCGAGGAGAAGGTCAACCCGCTCGGCGGCTGCCTGCCGATCGTCGTGCAGATGCCGTTCTTCATCGCCCTCTACTGGGTGCTGCTGTCGACGGTCGAGATGCGCAACGCGCCCTGGATCGGCTGGATCAAGGACCTGTCGCAGCCCGACACGCTGTTCGGCGTCATTCCCGGGCTCGGCATGCCGGTCGGCCTGCTGCCGATCCTGATGACGCTGACCAGCCTGCTCCAGACCTGGCTCAACCCGACCCCGCCCGATCCGGTGCAGGCACGGATGATGTGGATCATGCCGCTCGTCTTCTCGGTGATGTTCTTCTTCTTCCCGGCGGGGCTGGTGCTGTACTGGCTGACCAACAACATCCTGTCGATCGCGCAGCAGTACCTGATCAACAAGCGGCTGGGCGTGCTCGGCAAGTAACGGAGCTGCCGCCGCGCCGCCGGACGATCCGATGCTGTCGCTGGCGCGCCACGAGGATCCGATCGTCGCCGTCGCGACGGCGAGCGGGCGAGGCGCGGTCGGCATCGTCCGCGTCTCGGGCGCGCCGCTCGCCCCGCTCGCGATGGCCCTTTGCGGCCGTTCGCTGGTGCCGCGCCAGGCCACGTACACGACCTTCCTCGCCGCGGACGGCGCGCCGATCGACCATGGCCTGGCGATCTTCTTCGCGGCGCCGCATTCGTACACCGGCGAAGACGTCCTCGAGCTGCAGGCGCACGGGGGACCCGTCGTCCTCCAGCTCCTGCTCGCGCGTTGCCTCGAGGCCGCCGCTGAAAATGATCCGGCTTCCGGCGCGCCGCGTCTCGCCCACCTGCGCATCGCCCGGCCCGGCGAATTCACCGAGCGCGCCTTCCTCAACGACAAGCTCGACCTGGCCCAGGCCGAAGCCGTCGCCGACCTGATCGACGCCAGCACCGAAGCGGCGGCACGCTCGGCCGCGCGCTCGCTCGACGGCGCGTTTTCGAGCGAGATCGACGCGCTCGCCGAGGCCTTGATCGAGCTGCGCCTGCTGGTCGAGGCGACGCTCGATTTTCCGGAGGAGGAGGTCGACTTTCTCGTCTCCGCCGACGCCCAGGGGCGGCTGCAACGTGCGACGGCCGGGGTCGACGCTGTTCTCTCGCGTGCGCGCCAAGGCGCGCTGCTGCGCGACGGCATCCGCGTCGTGCTCGCCGGCCAGCCGAACGTCGGCAAGAGCTCGCTCCTCAACGCGCTCGCCGGCGCGGAGCTGGCGATCGTCACCGCGACGCCGGGAACGACGCGCGACAAGGTCGCAGAGACGATCCAGATCGAAGGCGTGCCGGTGCACGTCGTCGACACCGCCGGCCTGCGCGACGCCGTCGACGAGGTCGAGCGCATCGGCGTCGCCCGCACCTGGGCCGAGATCGAAGGCGCCGACGCGATCGTCTTCCTGCACGATCTCACCCGGCTCGGGGAGCCGGCCTACGACGCCGGCGATGCGGCGATCGCGGCGCGCTTGCCGACGGGCCTGTTCGGCGCGGGCCGCTTGCTGCACGTGTTCAACAAGATCGACCTGCAGCGATCGGCGTCGGTCGACGACGGCATCGCCGTCTCCGCCCTCACCGGCGAAGGGCTCGACACCTTGCGGGCCAGGCTGCTTGCGCTCGCCGGCTGGCAAGCCGCGCCCGAGGGTCTCTTCATCGCACGGGCGCGCCATGTCGACGCGCTGCAGCGTGCGCGCCGCCATCTCGAGCTCGCTGCGACGCATGCGGCGCGCGGCAACGCGGCGCTCGAGCTCGTGGCCGAAGAGCTTCGTCTCGCCCACGATGCGCTCGGCGAGATCACCGGTGCGTTCACCTCCGACGACTTGCTCGGCGCCATCTTCAGCCGCTTCTGCATCGGCAAGTGACCCCTTGCCCCCCCCGGGGGTCGGAGCGACGAGCGGGGCGCGCGACGCGACAAATGGACGGTCGGGCGCGGCGCGGCATCGCGGGCCGGAACCGCGCAGTCGATAATCGGTCGATGGCGAGCGGCCCCGCCGATCGAGCAGGGGCCGCCGAAGGCGGAGCCGGGACATGGAAATCGACGAACTGGTCAAGGCGGTGCAGACGCTCAACGCAGACGATGCGTTTCGCGCCCGGCTGACGCTCGACAACTGGCGCACGATCGCGCCTTACCTCGCCCGCTACGAAATCCGCGCCGGCGACCTTCTCATCAAGCAGGGCGACGCCGATCGCTCGATGTACTTCCTGGCCCAGGGCAGCATGCAGATCTTCATGACCGGCGGCCCGCCCGGCAGCAGCAAGGTCGCGATCCTGCGCGCCGGCGCCGTCGTCGGCGAGCCCGGGCTCTTCGGCGACACGCCGCGCATGGCCAACGTCGAGGCGATGACGCCGTGCGTCGTCTGGGCGCTGCGCGGCCCGCGCATGGAAGAGCTCGCCCAGCGCTCGCCCGCGCTTGCCTTGGAGCTGCTGCGCGCCGCCGGCGCGGTGATGGCGACGCGCATGCGCGCGACGCTCTCCAAGCAGGCACCGATCACCTAGGCTCGGCGGCCAGGCCCGGGCCCGCGCCGGCGCGACCCGGGGTCAGCAGCGCCGCCTCGGCGAGCGCAAGCGGTTCCGGCAATCCCGACAGGACGAGCGTGTCGCCCGCCGCGAGCACGAGCGGATCGCTCGGCTGCAGCACCGCGCCGGATGCGCGCCGCAGCGACACCACGGTGACGTCGCGCGTCGCCAGCGCCCGCTCGCCGAGCGTGCTGCCGACGCTGCCGCTTCCCGGCGTCAACGTGACGCTGAGCAGGCGCGCGTGGTCGAGCTCGGCGACGGTGTCGTCGTCGGCGCCGTGGAAGAAGCCGCGCAGCAGCCCGTAGCGTGCGTCGCGCTGCTGCTGGACGACGCGCAGCACGCGCCGCATCGGCACGCCGACGAGGGCGAGCGCGTGGCTGGCGAGCATCAGCGAGCCCTCGATCGCCTCGGGGACGACCTCGGTCGCGCCGGCGGCGCGCAGGCGCTCGAAGTCGGCGTCGTCGATCGTGCGCACGACGACCGGCACCGTCGGCGCGTGCGAGTGGACGAGGTGCAGGATCTTCAGCGCCGACGGCGTGTCGTGGTAGCTGACGACGACCGCGCTGGCGCGCGCCAGGCCGGCGGCCATCAGGCTCTGCAACCGCGCGGCATCGCCGAAGACGACGCTCTGGCCGGCGGCCGCGGCCTGGCGCACGCGGTCGGGGTCGAGGTCGAGGGCGATGTACGCGATCTTCTCGGCTTCCAGCAGGCGCGCCAGGTTCTGGCCGCTGCGGCCGAAGCCGCAGATGATGATGTGCGACTCGGTGTTGATCGTGCGCCGCGCGATCGTCGTCATCGCCACCGACTGGAGCAGCCAGTCGTTGGCCGACAGGCGCATGACGATTCGGTTGCTGGCCATGAAGATGAGAGGCGTCGCCAGCATCGACAGCACCATGCTCGCCAGCACCGGACCTTGCAGGTCCGGAGGCAGGAGCTGGCGCTCGCTCGCGACGCCGAGCAGAACGAAGCCGAACTCGCCGGCCTGCGCCAGGTACAGGCCGGTGCGCAGCGCGACGCCGGGCCCGGCCGAGAAAACGCGCGCCAGCACCGTGACGAGCGCGAACTTGAAGACGACCGGCAGCACGGTCAGGGCGATCACCAGCGACCAGTGCGTCAGGACCACGCCGAGGTCGAGCTTCATGCCGACGGTGATGAAGAACAGGCCGAGCAGGACGTCGTGGAACGGCCGGATGTCGGTCTCGACCTGGTGCTTGAACTCGGTCTCGGCGATCAGCATGCCGGCGACGAAGGCGCCGAGCGCGAGCGACAGGCCGGCGTGCTCGGTCATCCAGGCCAGGCCGAGGGTGACCAGGAGCAGGTTGAGGACGAACAGCTCCTCGCTCTTTCGGCGCACGACGAGCGTCAGCCACCAGCGCATGACGACGCGGCCGCCGACCAGGAGCACGGTCAGGAGCGCGGTCGCCTTCAGCGCCGCGACGCCGAGCTCGCGCAGCAGCACTTCCGGCGTCGAGCCGAGGGCGGGAATGAGGACGAGCAGCGGCACGACGGCGAGGTCCTGGAACAGCAGCACGGCCATGACGCGCCGCCCGTGCTCGCTCTCGAGCTCGAGGCGGTCGGCCATCAGCTTGACGACGATCGCCGTCGAGCTCATCGCCAGCGCCGCGCCGAGGGCGATCGCGCTCTGCCAGCCGAGGCCCCAGGCGCGGCCGCTCGCCGTGAAGACGGAGACGAGCGCGGCATTGCCGGCGACAGCGGCGAAGATCGTCACCACGACCTGGCTCAGGCCGAGGCCGAAGACGAGCTTTCTCATGCTCTGCAGCTTCGGCAGGTTGAACTCGAGGCCGATCACGAACATCAGGAAGACGATGCCGAATTCGGCCAGGTAGCCGACGCCGGCGGCGTCGCTGGCGATGCCCATCGCGCTCGGCCCGAGGGCGACGCCGACCGCGAGGTAGCCGAGCATCGGCGGCAGGCGCGCGAGGCGGCAGACGACGACCCCGGCGACCGCGGCGACGAGGAAGATCAGCGTCAGTTCGAGCGTCGAGGCCATGCGGTCGCGGAGCGCGAGGGCGAACCCTAGAATCGGCCGATCCTACTGGACGCTCGCGCGATCACGGTGCCCTCCTCTCCCTCCTTCGACGCCGAACGGGCGCTCGCCCTGGCGCGCGCGACGCTCGACATCGAGGCGCGCGCCCTCGACGCGTTGAAGAACCGACAGGGCGAAGGTTTCATCACGGCGCTGCGAGCGATCCTCGCCTGCCGTGGCCGGGTCGTGGTGATGGGTATGGGCAAGAGCGGTCACGTCGGCCGCAAGGTGGCGGCGACGCTGGCCTCGACCGGAACGCCGGCGTTCTTCGTTCACCCGGGCGAAGCGAGCCACGGCGACCTCGGCATGGTGACCGCCGGCGACGTCGTCCTCGCGATCTCCAATTCAGGCGAGAGCGACGAGATCGCGGCGATCGTGCCCGCGATCAGGCGGATCGGCGTCACGTTGATCGCGATGACGGGCCACATCGAGAGCAGCCTCGGCCGGCACGCCGACGTCGTCGTCTCGAGCGCGGTCGACCAGGAGGCCTGCCCGCTCAACCTCGCGCCGACCGCGAGCACGACGGCGCAGATGGCGCTCGGCGATGCGCTCGCGGTCGCCCTGCTCGATGCGCGCGGCTTTCGCGAGGAGGACTTCGCCCGCTCGCATCCCGGCGGCAGCCTCGGCAGGAAGCTGCTGATGCACGTCGTCGACCTGATGCGAAGCGGCGACGCCGTACCGCGCGTCGGCGCCGACACCGTCATGGCCGAGATGCTGCACGAGATGACCCGAAAGGGGCTGGGCTTCACCGCCGTCTGCGATGCGAGCGGCCGCGTCGCCGGTATCTTCACCGACGGCGACCTGCGCCGCCTGATCGAAACCGGCGCCGATCTGCGCGCGAAGCGAGCGAGCGAGGTCATGAGCGCCTCGCCCAAGCTGGTTTGCGACGATGCGCTCGCGGTCGAGGCCGCGGAGCTGATGGAGCGCCATCGCGTCACCGGCCTGCTCGTCGTCGATCAGGCCGGCCAGCTCGTCGGCGCGATCAACTCGAACGACTTGATGCGCGCGAAGGTCATCTGACATGGCCGATCAGATCACGCCCGCCCTCGAGTTCGCGCCCGGCCTCCTGCTCGCCGCGCGCGGCGCCGGCGCCGGCATCGGCGCGGCGATCTTCGACGTCGACGGCGTCCTCACCGACGGGCGCGTCTACATCGGCGCCGCCGGCGAAGTGTTCAAGGCGTTCTCGACGCTCGACGGCCAGGGAATGAAGCTTCTCGTCGATGCCGGCATCGTGCCGATCGTCGTTACCGGCCGCGACTCCGCCGCCGTTCGCAAGCGCATGGCCGACCTCGGCATCTTCCACGCCGCTTACGGCGCCGCCGACAAGATGGCCGCGGCAGCCGCGCTGGTCGACGGACTCGGACTCGACTGGGATCGCGTCGCCGCGATGGGCGACGACTGGCCCGACCTGCCGATCCTGCGCCGCGCCGCTTTCGCCTGCGCGCCGCCGCATGCGCACGTCGAGGTGCGCGCGGTCGCACACCACGTCACCGAGGCGGCCGCTGGCCACGGCGCCGCGCGCGAGTTCTGCGACCTGCTTCTCGTCGCTTCGGGCCGCTACGCCGAGCTGCTGCGCGGTCCGCTGTTCGCGCTCGATGGCGCGCGATGAACCCGGCGTCGCTTCGGCGACCGGCGGCCTCGAGGACGACGACGAAGTCGACCTCAGCTTCGCCGGCCCGCAGACGGTCGCCGCGGCACCATGGCACTTGCGCCTGCTCGACGTCATCTCGGCGTACCTGCCGCTGCTCATGATGGCGGTGCTGGCGTCGGGAACCTGGTGGCTGGTGCGCAACGCGCCGAGCGTCGCGACGCCGCGCGTCGTCGCAACGCCGCGTCACGTCGCCGATTACGTGATGACGCGCTTCGTCGTCCAGCGCTTCGGCAGCGACGGCGCGTTGCGCACGCAGATCGAAGGCGAGCGGCTGCGCCACTACCCCGATGACGACACGCTCGAGATCGACGAGGCGCGCATCCGCGCCGTCGGCACCGACGGCGTCGTCACCCTCGCCAACGCCAGGAAGGCGCTGGCCAACGGCGACGGCAGCGAGGTGCAGCTGCTCGGCGATGCGCACGTCGTGCGGCCGGCGCACGGCAAGGACGAGCAGATCGAGTTTCGCGGCGAATTCCTGCACGCCTTCCGCAACGTCGAAAAGCTGCGCTCGCACCTGCCGGTCGTCGTCACCCAGGGCCAGAGCGTGGTCCGTGCCGGTGGCATGGAGTACGACAACCTGGCGCGCGTCGTCGAGCTCAAGGGCCGCACCAGCGCCACCTTCGTGGCGCCGCGAAAAATGGCGACCCGATGACCGCGACGGCGCCGCTCGTCTTCATCACCGGCGCGTCGAGCGGCATCGGCCAGGCGTTGGCGGCGCGCTTCCATCGATCAGGGTATCGGCTCGCGCTGGTGGCACGCCGCGCCGACGAGGTCGCGCGCTGGGCGACGGCGCAGGGCTTCGCGAGCGCGAGCTGGGCGGTCTATGGCGCCGACGTCCGCGACGTCGCCGCGATCACCGGAGCGGGTCGCGAGTGCATCGCCGCGCAAGGTTTGCCCGACGTGGTCATCGCCAACGCCGGCATCAGCGTCGGCATGGACACCTCGGTGCTCGCCGATCTCGAGGTCATGCGCGCGACCTACGAGACCAACAACATCGGCCTCGCGGCGACGTTCCAGCCGTTCGTCGCGCTGATGAGCGAGCGACGCGGCGGCACCCTGGTCGGCATCGCCAGTGTCGCCGGGGTGCGCGGCATCCCCGGCCACGGCGCGTACTCGTCGAGCAAGGCGGCGGTGATCGGCTACTGCGAGAGCCTGCGCGGCGAGCTCCGGCCGTCGGGCGTCAACGTCGTGACGATCGCGCCCGGCTACATCGACACGCCGCTGACGCGGGGCAACCGCTATTCGATGCCGTTCCTGATGAGCGCCGAGGCGTTCGCCGATCGAGCCTTCGCGGCAATCGTCGCTGGCGAGCGCTTGCGCTTCATCCCCTGGCAGATGGCGATCGTCGCCAGGCTGTTGAAATGGATGCCGGATGCGCTCTACGACCGGGTTCTCGCCGGCCGCCCGCGCAAGAAGCGCCAGCAGGAAACCTGACGCCGCAATGACGAAGGCGGTGCGCTTTCGCTGCACCGCCTTTGACGCGAGGCCGCTGAAGCGGCCGGATCGCTCGACTCAGTAGCCGCCGCGGCTGCCGCCGCCGCCGCCACCGGAGCGGCCACCGCCACCGCCGCCGTAGCCGCCGCCGCCACCGCCGGAGCGGCCACCACCGCCGCCGCCGTAGCCGCCGCCACCCCCGCCGTAGCCACCGCCGCCGCCGCCCGAACGGCCACCGCCGCCGAAGCCGCCGCCGCCCGTGCCGCCACCGCCGCCGCCGAAGCCGCCGCGGCCGCCGCCGCCGCCGAAGCCGCCCGGACGCTCTTCGCGCGGACGTGCTTCGTTGACGACGATCGCCCGGCCGTCGAGGGCTTGGCCGTTCATGCCGTTGATCGCGGCTTGCGCCTCGGGATCCGAGCCCATCTCGACGAAGCCGAAGCCCTTCGAGCGACCGGTGTCGCGGTCCATCATGACCTTGGCCGACGACACGGTGCCGTACTGGGCGAAGGCCTGTTGCAGATCGTCGTCGCGCACGTTGTACGAGAGATTGCCGACGTAGAGTTTGTTGCCCATGAAAAAGCTGCCTTCCTGTTCTTTACCGAGATGTGGAGCTTCTACCCGTCGTGAACTATTTCAAGAAGGCTCTGCTGCCATACACAGACTGGCGAATATAAGTGAATTGGGGAAAAAATTTGATGCGGAGCGTCCCGATTTGTTGTTTTGGGGCCGCCCCGGCTGAGCCGCCGTGACGAACCCCGACCCCTCGCCGCGCATCGCCAGCCTGGTGCCGAGCCTGACCGAGCTCGTTTTCGCGCTCGGCCTCGGCGCGCACCTGGTTGCCCGCACCGGCTTCTGCATCCATCCCGGCGACGGCGTCGCCGAGGTCGCCAAGGTCGGCGGCACCAAGGACGTCAACGTCGCCAAGCTGCGCCGGCTGGCGCCCACCCACGTCCTCGTCAACGTCGACGAGAACCGGCGCGAGACGATCGACGCCATCGAGGCCTGGGGCGCCGACGCTCCGGCGATCGTCGTCACCCACCCGCGCGATCCGGTCGACAACCTCGCCCTCGTCGACCAGCTGGCGGCGACTTTCGCCGGCGCACCCGGTCTCGCCGAACGCGCCGGCGAACTGCGTGAAGCGATCGACGCCGAGCTGGCGGCGACGCTGCCCGCCGGTCGCGCCCGGCGCAGGGTTCTCTACCTGATCTGGCACGACCCGTGGATGACGGTCGCGCGCGACACCTACCTCTCGCGCATGCTCGCCCGCATCGCCTGGCAGACGTTGCCTGGCACCGTCGGCGGCTTCGCCGGCGCGGCGCGCTATCCGCCGCTGAGCGGCGACGAGGCGTGGCTCGGCGACGTCGAGCGCATCCTGCTGAGCTCGGAGCCGTTCGCCTTCCACGATCGCCACCTGGCCGAGGCGCAGGCGCTCTGCCCGCAGGCACGCGTCCTTCGCGTCGACGGCGAGCTGCTCAGCTGGTACGGCGTGCGCGCGCTCGCCGGCCTGCGCTACCTGCGCACCCTGGCCGCCGACGACAATGTCGCGCCGCCCTCGTCCGCCTGACGGCGCCGGCCTTGGCCCATGGACATCCTCAAGCCGCTCATCGCGCTCCTGGCGATCGTCAATCCGATCGGCGTGCTGCCGTTCTTCATCCACTTCACCGAAGGCTTCAGCCGCGAGCAGCGGCGCCGCACGATCCGCGTCGCCGCGCTGAGCGCCTTCATCGTCATCGCCGTCAGCGCCACCCTGGGCCTGCGCATCATCGAGTTCTTCGGCATCTCGCTGGCGTCGTTCCAGGTCGGCGGCGGCATGCTGCTGCTGCTCTCTTCGCTGCAGATGCTCAACGCGCAGCCGGCCGAGAGCCGCACCAGCGACCTGGCCGAAGGCCACGACAAGGTCGACGCCGGCGACTCGATCGCGATCGTGCCGCTCACCATTCCGCTCCTCACCGGCCCGGCGACGATCTCGACGATGGTGATCTACGCCGAGAAGACACGCCACTGGTGGGAGATCGGCGTCCTCGTCGGCTACGGCGTCGTCATCGCGCTGGCGATCTGGATCGCGTTCGGTCTCGCCGGCCGCATCGCGCGCGTCGTCGGGCGCACCGGCATCAACGTCATGACGCGGCTGATGGGCCTGCTGCTCGCGGCCCTCGCCGTCGAGGTGATGTCGGACGGGCTCGTGAAGCTCTTCCCCGTGCTGGCCAGCAACGTCCGCTGACGCCATGGCGGAGGCGCTCTACGACTACATCGTCTGCGGCGCCGGCACCGCCGGCTGCCTGCTCGCCAACCGGCTGAGCGCCGATCGCCGCAAGCACGTGCTGGTGATCGAGGCCGGCGGCCAGGACAACTACCTCTGGGTCCATATCCCGGTCGGCTACCTCTACTGCATCGGCAACCCGCGCACCGACTGGCTCTACGCGACCGAGCCGGCCGCGGGACTGAACGGCCGGAGCCTGCGCTACCCGCGCGGCAAGGTGCTCGGCGGCTCGAGCAGCATCAACGGCATGATCTACATGCGCGGCCAGGCGCGCGACTACGACGGCTGGGGTGCCGGCGACGGCCACGGCGCCAACCCGGGCTGGAGCTGGGCCGAGTGCCTGCCGTACTTCCTCAAGCACGAGGATTTCTACAAGGGCGCCGATGCGTTCCATGCCGCGCCCGGGTTCGATCCGACCGGCAAGCGCCAGGGCGGCGAGTGGCGCGTCGAGAAGCAACGCCTGCACTGGCCAATCCTCGACGCTTTCGCCGCCGCCGCCGTGCAAGCCGGCCTGCCGCGCTGCGACGATTTCAACCGGGGCGACAACGAAGGCGTCGGCTACTTCGACGTCAACCAGCGCGCCGGCATCCGCTGGAACGCGACCAAGGCGTTCCTGCGGCCGGCGTTCCCGCGCTCCAATCTCCAGGTCTGGACCGGCGCCCACATCCATCGAGTCGTCTTCGACGGCGCTCGCGCCAGCGGCGTCGAGATCGCGCCGCTCGGCGGCGGCGAACCGGTCACGGCCCGGCTCGCTCCCGGCGGCGAGGTCGTGCTCGCCGCCGGGTCGATCGGCAGCGCGCAGATCCTGCAGCTTTCGGGCATCGGCGATCCCGCCGTGCTGGCCGCGCACGGCATCGAGACGCGGACCGCCTTGCCCGGCGTCGGCGCGAACCTGCAGGACCACTTGCAGATCCGCGCCGTCTACGGCGTCGAGGGCGCGAAGACGCTGAACACGATGGCGGCGACGTTCTGGGGCAAGGCGATGATCGGCCTGCACTACGCCTGGAAACGCAGCGGGCCGATGAGCATGGCGCCGTCGCAGCTCGGCGCGTTCACCCGCAGCAGCGCGGATCGGCCGCATCCCGATCTGGAGTACCACGTCCAGCCGCTGTCGCTCGACGCGTTCGGCGAGCCCTTGCATGCGTTCAACGCCTTCACGGCGAGCGTCTGCAACCTCAACCCGACGAGCCGCGGCCACGTCACGATCCGCTCGGCCGATCCGGCGACGCCGCCGCGCATCGCCCCCGACTACCTCGCCACCGACGACGACCGCAGGATCGCCGCCGAGAGCCTGCGCGTGACGCGCCGCATCGTCGCCCAGCCCGCGCTGGCGCCGTTCCATCCGACCGAGATCAAGCCCGGCCGCCAGTTCGAGAGCGACGCCGAGCTGGCGACGCTCGCCGGCGACATCGGCACGACGATCTTCCACCCGGTCGGGACGGCGAAGATGGGCCCGACGCGCGACCCGGGTGCCGTCGTCGACGCCCAGCTGCGGGTCCACGGCGTGCCGGGTCTGCGCGTCGTCGACGCCAGCATCATGCCGACGATCACCAGCGGCAACACCAACGCGCCGACGCTCATGATCGCCGAACGCGCCGCCGAGTGGATCCTGCGCGGCGAAGCGGCGCGCTGACGCGCGGCATACTGTTCGTTCGCCAACGAGAACGGGGGACGTGATGAAAGTTCATGCGGTTGCGAAAGTCCGGCTCGATGCCGATGGACGCGTCACCGGCGTCGAGTGGGGTCCGGTCAACACCGAGACCAACGAGTGGCACACCGAGCCACAGGTCGCCGACGTGGCCGAGGTCGTCGCCGCGCTCGACCGCGGCGAGGACGTGTTCGCGCTCTTCCCCGGCCCGCACGGCATGGAGCCGATGCGGCGCTTCCGCATCGTCGAGTACGACAACGGCTGGAAGACGGTCAACCTCGACGGCCCGCCGACGCACGAGCACGAGATCCACGACATGCTCCACGTGCCCGCGGCCTGACGTGAGCGGCGAGCGGCCCTGGGTCGCGTGCATTTGCGCCGCCTGGTGCGTCGCCTGCCGCGAGTACCGCGCGACGTTCACGGCACTGGCGGCGCAGTTCGGCACCGACGCCGACTTCGCCTGGATCGATATCGAGGACGACGCCGACCTCCTCGGCGACCTCGACATCGAGAACTTCCCGACCCTGCTCATTGCCGATGCGCGCGGCGCTCGCTTCTTCGGGCCGGTCATGCCGCAGGCGGCGACGGCCGAGCGGCTGATCCGCGGCGCGCTGTCCGGCGGCATCGCGGCGGAGGTCGATCCGGAAACGGTCGAGCGCGTCCGGGCCCTCGTTTCGGCTCGCCGCACAGGGGCTGGCGAGGCATAAGCTTGCAACGAGGCGATCGTTGCCGGCGCCGGCGCCGACCCTAACATCCTGGGCTGGCCTTTCACGAACCCTGCCATGCCGACCCCCTTGATCCCTGCGACTCGTCGCGCTGCGCTCGTCGCCCTCCTCGCCACCGCGTTCGCGCCGCTCGCCGCCCACGCCGCCGGCCCGACGCTCCTGAACGTCAGCTACGACGTCGCGCGCGAGCTCTACAAGGACATTAACCCTGCGTTCCAACGCAGCTGGAAGCAGCAGACCGGCGAGGACGTGGCGATCTCGCAATCGCACGGCGGATCGAGCAAACAGGCGCGTGCCGTCCTCGACGGCCTCGAGGCCGATGTCGTGACGATGAACCAGTCGAGCGACATCGACGCCATCGCGCGCGGCAAGCTGATCCCGGAAGACTGGGCCAGGCGCCTTCCCAACAACTCGGCGCCGACCACGTCGGTGACCGTGATCCTGGTGCGGAAGGGCAATCCGAAAGGCATTCGCGACTGGCCCGACCTGGCCAAGGCGGGAACCAGCGTCGTCATCCCCAATCCGAAGATCACCGGCAACGGCCGCTACACCTACGTTGCAGCCTGGGGATCGGCGATCAAGGCCGGCGGCGCGCCGGCGCAGGCGAAGGAGCTGGTGCAGAAGATCTTCGCCAACGTGCCGGTGTTCGACGGCGGCGGCCGCGCCG
>JBDTPG010000034.1:0-20482 GCA_039932815.1 Caldimonas sp. | reverse complement strand
CGCCTGCGCCGGCTCTGCGAGGCGGTGATCGAGGAGCCGTCACGTCACGCGACCCTCGCCGCCTGGGCTGCCGACACGGGCGCGAGTGCACGAACTCTGACGCGACTTTTCCGCAGCGAGCTCGGCACGTCGTTCCTGCGCTGGCGCCAGCAGGTGCTCCTCGCCCGAGCCGTGCCATTGGCGGCGCGCAAGCTGCCGATGGCGACCATCGCCGCCGAACTGGGCTATGCCAGCCCGAGCGCCTTTGCGGCGATGGTGCGCCGTTCGGTGGGAGCGCCGCCGAGCCGCTTCCTGCGCGCGAGCGAAGGCAGGTAGGCGCGCCGAGACGGGACGCGCGACGGTCGCCGCGATTCGTCGCGCCCGGCGACGGCGTGTTCCGCCGCGAGCGCATCTCGTCGCCGGTCGCTCGCCCCGCGGCCGCGACGCGCGCAAGATGGCCGCCATCGGACTTCGGAGGACAGCATGAACTTCGCACGCAGACCGTTCCTCGCCCTCGCCGGCCTTGGCTTCCTGATCGGAACACCTCTCGTCCGCGCGGCCGAGCGGACGGTCCGGGGCTCGGGCGCCGCCGCGACGCAACGCCGCGAGGTCGGCGCCTTCGCCGGCATCGGCCTCGGCGGACCGTTCGCCGTCGTCCTGCGGCCCGGCAACCGCCAGGCCATCGAGATCGTCGCCGACGACAACCTCCTGCCGTACATCGAAACCAGGCTGACCGGCGACGGCGCCCATCGGTCGCTGACCCTCGGCGTGGTCCGCGGCACCCGGCTCGAGCCGCGGACGCCGATCGTCGTCACGATCGACTACGTCCGCCTCGGGGATCTCGCCGTCGGTGGTTCCGGCAGCATCGGCGCGAAAGCGATGAAGGCGGCCCAGCTCGATGCGTCGATCGGCGGCTCCGGATCGATCGACCTCGCCGATCTCGACGTCGGCATGCTCGCCGTCGCGATCGGCGGCAGCGGCACGTTCCGCAGCGACGGTCGCGCGCGCAGGCTCTCGGTCAGCGTCGGCGGCAGCGGCCGCTGCGACGCCGAGCGGCTGGTGGCCGGCGAGGTCGAAGTGGCGCTCGCCGGCAGCGGCGACACCCGTGTTCGCGCCGAGACCAAGCTGGAGGCGACGATCGCCGGCAGCGGCAGCATCTTCCACAGCGGCGCGGCGACGCCGCAAGCGGCGATCGTCGGCAGCGGCCGGGTCCGGCGGATCTAGACGCGGAGGGCGCGGCCGGTCGTCCGCCGCCCGCTGCCGCGTGTCGCTGTAACAAAACGTACGGCGGCGCCCCGCCTAGACTGCCTGCTGGGATGGGGCCGAACGGTCTTGCCCGGCACCAGGAGCCGCCATGCTGACATCGCTCTTCGGAGACTTGAGGGCGTCGCGCGACGCCAAGGCCAAGTCGTCTTCCGAATTCGAGGACACCCAGGTCGTCGCAGGCAATCCCGATTTCGCCGCCACCGCGATCATGGAAAGCATCGCGACCGAGGTCAACGATCGCGGCCAGATCATCGACCGCCACGTCAGCGACCTCGTCGTCACCGGCTCGCCGGCGCAAGCGATCCGCGAGCACTTCGCGGCGACCCGCGCCGACCTCGAGACGGCGACGTCGATGATCACGCTGCTCGACCCGGTCGGCGTGTGGGCCTCGTCGGTCGTCAAGGCGCTCTCCGATGCCGGCGGCCGGCCGATCGAGAAGCTCCACCTGCGCGAGCAGACGACGCTGCGGACGATCGCGATGATCGAGCGGACGATGCTGGTTCGGCGCCAGGAAGACACGCTGCGAATCTTCCACGCCGACGTTCGCGCGCCGGGACCCGAAAACGCCGAGATCCCGGTCGCGCTGATGGAGCGCAGCCAGATGACCGCGGTCATCATCGGCCCGATGCAGCCGCACGCGATCGACGCGCTGCTGGCCTCGCTGAAGCTGGCCACGAGCCTGCCGACCTGGCGCTGTCCGCACCTGCTGTTCCAGCTGCCGCCGAACGCGAACTGGATCAACGCCAAGGTCGAGGCGATCGCCTGGCCGGAGCGCCTTCACGTCCACATCGTCAGCGAGCCGATGACCGGCGCGTCGTCGGTCTGGAACGCGATGCTCAACGTCTGGAACGAGGCCAAGCTGCAGCCCGGATGGGATCCGTCGGCGGTCTCGCCGATGCTCGGCACGAGCGATTTTCCGATCAAGGTCGGCGAGCTCGAGGGCAGCGCCGACGCCGGCGTGCGGACGTCCTTGCTCGGCGGCCTCGACGGCGATGCGGGTGAGGCGGCGTCGCGGCCGGTGCTCGATGCAGCGCGCGGCCGCCAGGCGCTCGCCAGTCTGCTCAAGCTGGACGGCCTGCTCGGCTGCGCCCTCGTCGACTCGGCCAGCGGCCTCGTCCTCGCGCACGAGACGCGCGATCCGCAATCGCTCGACATGGAGCTGGCGGCGGCCTCGTGCGCCCAGGTCCTCGGTGCGCATCGCGACGCCGCGCGGGCGATGGGGCTCGCCGATCCGATCGACGAGGTGATCACGACCGCCGGCTCGCGCCACGTGCTGATCCGCGCCCTCCAGCGTCACGCCGATCTGGTGCTCGTCGCGCTGCTCGAGAAGCACCGCACGAACCTGGCGTTGGCCCGCTTCCAGCTGCTCGAGGTCGAGCGCAGCCTGCCCTGAGCGGGCGAAGCGGCGCCCTCAGGCGTCGCTTCGCGTCTTCATCGTCAACGCCTTGTTGGCGAGCGCGTCGGCCTTCTCGTTGCAGCGATCGCCGTTGTGGCCACGCACCCAGCGCACGCTGACGCGTCGCTCGTCGGCGGCGGCGAACAGGCGCTTCCAGAGCGCCAGGTTGGCGACCGGCTCGTTCTTCGAGTTGCGAAAGCCTTTCCTTTCCCATGACGCACGCCATTCCGTCAGCCCCTTCAGGACGTACTGGCTGTCCGAGACGAGCTCGACCTCGGCCCCCGGAGGAACGAGGGCGAGGCCCTCGATCGCCGCCGTCAGCTCGGCGATCTGGTTGGTGCCGAGGCCGATGAAGCCGAAGTGATCCGACTCGGCGCCGGCTTCGGGCTCGATGAGGACGGCGCCCCATCCGGCCGGGCCGGGGTTGGTGGGCGCGCATGCGCCGTCGGTGTACGCGATCCATTTCATCGGCCGATCATCTCCTCGGTTTCGGCAGCCACCTGGCTCGCATGCGGAGTCGCAACCACCGGCGCCGGCGCGGCGTGGGCCTTGACGCGCGCGTCCTTGCGGATCAGTCCGACCAGCCGCATGCCGCGCACCCGCTTGACAGCGACGATGTAGTAGAGCGCGCCGAACACCGGCCACCAGTGCTCGCCGGCGCGTTCCATCCAGGCGAAGCGCGCCAGCCAGCGCGCCGAGGTGAACGGCGGGATGTAGCAGCCGAAACGACCGGCCTCGACTTCGAAGCTGAGCAGCCGCAGCCAGTCGCGCAGGCGCCGGTAGCCGACGAACTCGCCGGCGTGCGGCAGGAACAGATCGCCCGACGTTCGCGAGATGCGGCGCCGCAGTCGACCGAGGCGCTGGCGCGTGCCCCACATGCTCGCTGGATTGAAGCCGACGATGATGACGCGCCCCTCGGGAACGAGGACGCGCTCGACTTCGCGCAGCGCGAGGTGCGGATCGCGCGCCAGCTCGAGCGCGTGCGGCAGGATGACGAGATCGAGGCTGGCGGCGTCGAACGGCAAGGCATCGAAGTGGCAGCGCAGCGACGGCGGCGGCACGACCAGAACGCGCGGAGCGTCGCCATCGACGCGAGGCTCGCTGCCCCTCCCCGCGTCATCTGCGGGATCTCCCGGGGGAACTTCGTCGTCGTGCGCCGACTCGACCGCAAGCCAGCGATGCGGCATCCGGTTGGCACGCAGCGCCTCGAGTTGCGGCAGGCCCAGCTGCAATGCGTGGAAGCCGAACAGATCGGCCACGGCGTGGTCGAGATGACGCTGTTCCCACGCGAGCAGGTACTGCCCTGCGGGGGATTTCAGCCACTGGGGCAACTGTATGATCACGCCTTCCGTCATGAACCTGAACGCCCTGCCCGCATTCGCCGACAACTGCATCGCGATGATCGACGATGCGCCCCGCGCGATCGTCGACGCGAGCGAGCCGGTGCCGGTGGCCGAAGCGCTCGCGCTCGAAGCCGGGCGCCTCGAATGGCGGCGATTCTAATGACGCACCTTCGCGCGGCCGCATCGGCCCGCGTCGTCGCCGCTTTCCCTCTCCGGACCGTGAACGAAATCGCGGCCCACACCGTCGGTCACATCGCTTACCTCGAGCCCTCGCGTGCGGGCGAGCCGATGGTCTTTCACGGCGATACGCTGGCCGCTGTTCGAACCTGGAAGAACGAATTCCGATGACGACACGACCCGATGCGCAGCCGCGGGCGGCGCGAACCCTCGTCTGGTTCGCACTGCCGATTCTTCTTCTCGCGGGGTGCGTGTCGGTGCCGCCAACGACCGCCGTCCTGGCACCGGAAGCACCGGTCGCCGTCGCCGTGCCGGTGCCCGACGGCAGCGACAGCGCCAAGGCCGACGCTCCGCAACCCCGGCCCGTCGTCGCCACCGCGCCGCAAGCGGAAGAGTCCGTCGCGGCGCCGGTGCCCGTGGATCCGCTCCGTCCGGAAGTCCGGCTCGACCTCGACTCGCGCGCCGCCCGCGTCGACCTCTGGGAGCGGGTGCGCCGCGGCTTCGCCATGCCCGACCTCGAGAGCGAGCTGGTCCGCGATCGCGAGCGCTGGTACGCGACGCGTCCCGATTACGTCGCCCGCATGACCGAGCGCGGCGGGCGCTATCTGTTCTACATCGTCGAAGAGCTCGAAAAGCGCGGCATGCCGACCGAGCTGGCGCTGTTGCCGTTCATCGAGAGCGCCTACAACCCGCAGGCGATGTCGGTCGCGCGGGCCTCGGGGATGTGGCAGTTCATCCCGTCGACCGGGCGCGACTTCGAGCTCAAGCAGAACGTTTTCCGCGACGATCGCCGCGACGTCCTCGCCTCGACTCGCGCGGCGCTCGACTACCTGCAGAAGCTGCACGGCATGTTCGGCGACTGGCACCTTGCCCTGGCCGCCTACAACTGGGGCGAAGGCAGCGTGCAGCGTGCCATCGCCAAGAACCAGCGCGCCGGCCTGGGCACCGACTACACCAGCCTGCGCATGCCGACGGAGACGCAAGGCTATGTGCCCAAGCTTCAGGCGGTGAAGAACATCGTCAGTCGGCCGGCAAGCTTCAACCTGCAGCTGCCCGAGCTCTACAACCACCCGTATTTCCTGAGCGTGCCGATCGAGCACGACATCGACGTCGTCCTCGCGATCCGGCTCGCCGGCATGACCAGCGACGAGTTCCAGCACCTCAATCCGCAGATGAACCGTCCTGTCATCCTCGCCGCCGGGACGCCGCAGATCCTGCTCCCCTACGACAACGCCAACCGGTTCGTGCGCGAGCTGCCGCAATACAAGGGACCGCTGACCAGCTGGACGACCTGGATCGCGCCGAAGACGATGAAGTCGGCGGAGGCGGCTCATCTCGCCGGCATGAGCGAAGACGATTTCCGCGAGGTCAACCAAATCCCGGCGCGGATGGTGATCAAGACCGGATCGACGCTGCTCGTGCCGCGCCGAAATAACGCGATGATCGCCGACGTCTCCAGCACGGTCGCCGACAACGCGACGATCATGCTCGCGCCCGACGCGCCGCCGCTGCGCAAGGTTGCCTTGCGCGCCGGCAAGCACGACAGCGTCGACTCGATCGCCAGACGCTATCGCGTCAACGTCGCCCAGGTCGCGCAGTGGAACGACGTCGGAACCAACGCCAGGTTCGCCCCGGGCCAGACGATCGTCGTCTACGTCGCGAGCAAGGCGAATCGGGGCGGGCCTGCGGCGTCGGGTTCGACCCGAAGCGCCCGCACGCACTCCACGCATCGCACCCGCGTCGCCGCCAACGCCAATGCGAAGTCCGGCAAGTCAGGACGCGCGGCGCCGACACGCAAGCACGTCGTCGCCAGGAACTGAAGCCGGAGCGGCGAGCGCCGGGCCTCGCGCTCAGCGGCGGTCGACGAAGGCGTGGGCGATCGTGCCGAGGTCGACGTACTCGAGCTCGCTGCCGATCGGCACGCCGCGCGCCAGCCGGGTGACGCGGATGCCGCGCGAGCCGAGCGCCTCGGCGAGGACATGCGCAGTCGCCTCGCCCTCGGCGGTGAAGTTGGTCGCGATGATCACTTCCTCGACGTGTCCGTCGGCGGCGCGATCGAGTAGCTGGCGCGCGCCGATCTCGGTCGGGCCAATGCCGTCGAGCGGGCTGAGCCGGCCCATCAGCACGAAGTACAGGCCGCGGAAGCTGCCGGTGCGCTCGAGCGCCGCCTGGTCGGCCGGCGTCTCGACGACGGCGAGCTGGCGCACGTCGCGCGATGGATCGCGGCAGATGCTGCACACCTCGGCTTCGGTGAACGTGTGGCAGCGCTCGCAATGGCGGACGCGCAGGACGGCGCTCTGCAACGCGTCGGCGATCCGGCGCGCGCCGTCGCGATCGTGCTGGAGCAGGTGCCACGCCATCCGCTGCGCCGATTTGACGCCGACGCCCGGCAGGCGCCGCAAGGCCTCGACGAGGCCTTCGAGCGACGGCTCGGCGGCCAAGACTAGAAAGGCAGCTTCATGCCGGGCGGCAATGGCATGCCGGCGGTGAGCTTGCCCATCTTCTCCTGGCTCACTTCCTCGGCGCGGCGGACGCCGTCGTTGAAGGCGGCAGCGACGAGGTCCTCGAGCATGTCCTTGTCCTCGGCGAGCAGGCTCGGATCGATCGCGACGCGCTTGACGTCGTGCTTGCAGGTCATCGTCACCTTGACCAGACCGGCGCCCGACTGACCCTCGACCTCGATCGTCGCGAGCTCGTCCTGCGCCTTCTTGAGGTTGTCCTGCATCGCCTGCGCCTGCTTCATCAGGCCGGCCAGTTGACCCTTCATCATGTCGTCTGCTCCTTGGATCGTGTCGCGGGCCTGCCGTCGGCGGCAGGCGTCAATGGGCGGGGGACGGAGGCGGCTTGACCGAGCCCGGGACGATGCGCGCCGTCTTGTACTGCGCCATCAGCGCCTTGACGAGCGGATCGTCCTGGATCACCCGCTCGGCCTCGGCCTGGCGGCGGTCGCGCTCGGCCGAGTCGCGCGCCGCCGCCGTGTCGGCGACAGCGGCGGCCTCGATGTCGAGGCGGGTCGCCCGGCCCTCCGCTTCGGCGACCGCGGCCTGCAACCGCTCGCGCAATGCCGGCGTACGCAGGTTCTCGCGCTCGACGCGCAGATGCCAGACGCGCGCCGTCGCGCCATCGACCCTGCGAATGCACTCGGCCTGCATCGCCAGCTCGCGGACCATGGCCGCGATCGCCCCCGACGCGGCAAGGCGCTGCACCAGCGCGACCCAGAGATCCGCGGCGGACGAGCCGTCGATCGAGGGGGCGGCGGGGTCGTCGCTCGACAGCATCGGCCTCGGCTCGGGCTCTTCACGTCCCCGCGCCGACGGTGTCTCGGGGCGCACCGACACCGGCTTCGCGGCCGCCGCGTCGCTTCGTGTCGGCGCGGCGCTCGCGGTGCGCGTCGCCGCGGTCGGCACGGCGATCGGCGTCGGCGGGACCGCCGGCGCGACACGCCCGTCGGCCGGCGCGAACGCGAGCATGCGCAGCAGCACCATCACCAGGCCGCTGTATTCGTCGGGCGCCAGGGCAATCTCGGCGCGCCCGGCGAGCACCATGCTGTAGAGAAGCTGGGTCTCGTCGGCGGGCAGCAGCGCGGCGAGCCGCCGCGCGACTTCACTGTCGGGATCGTCCTCACCGAGCGCGCTCGGCACCGCCTGCACGACCGCCATCTCCTGCAGCAGCGCCGCCATCTCCTCGAGCGCGCCCGCGGCCGACAGACCCAGCTCGCGCAGCCCGTCGACGGCGTCGATGAGCGCCGCGCCGTCGCGCGCCGCCGACGCCTCGATGCAGCGCGCCGCGTGGCTGCGATCGACGGCGCCGAGCATTTGCCGGACCGCGGCCTCCTCGATGCGGCCGCTGCCGTAGGCGATCGCCTGGTCGGCGAGAGACTGCGCGTCGCGCATCGAGCCGCGCGCGGCGCGGGCGATCAACTTCAGCGCGCCGGCTTCGGCGCCGACGTCTTCGCTGGCGAGAATCGTCGCCAGATGGCTCACGATCGTCGCCGCCGCCATCGGCCGCAGGTTGAACTGCAGGCAGCGCGACAGCACGGTCGCCGGCACCTTCTGCGGGTCGGTCGTGGCGAGGATGAACTTGAGGTAGTCGGGCGGCTCCTCGAGCGTCTTCAGCATCGCGTTGAAGGCGTGGGCCGAGAGCATGTGCACTTCGTCGATCAGGTAGACCTTGAATCGCCCTGCAACCGGCTTGTAGACGGCCTGGTCGAGCAATCGCGTGATCTCCTCGACGCCGCGGTTCGAGGCGGCGTCGAGCTCGACGTAGTCGATGAAGCGGCCGGCGTCGATGTCGCGGCAGGCTGCGCAGACGCCGCACGGCTGCGCCGTGATGCCGCCGCTGCCGTCGGCGCCGGTGCAGTTGAGCGACTTGGCGAGAATTCGCGCGATCGTCGTCTTGCCGACGCCGCGCGTTCCGGTGAAGAGATAGGCGTGGTGGAGGCGCTGCTGCGTCAGCGCATTGGCGAGCGCCTGGACGACGTGCGCCTGTCCCACCAGAGTCTCGAAATTGCGCGGTCTGTACTTGCGCGCCAGCACGGTGGAGGACATCCGATCGATTCTACGGGCCGCCTCTTTCCACGCCGGTGGCTGCGGGATAATCCAGGCCAACGTGGCCGCCCCCCATTCACCTGCTTCGCATCCGTCCGGCGCGCTGACCTACGGCGCTTCGGGGGTCGACTACGAGCGCATCGACCCGCTCAAGCTCCAGGCCCAGCGCGCCGCCCTCGCCACCGGCCTCCACCTCGACCGGCACGGATTCAGCGAGGTCGAGTCATCGCGAGGCGAATCGGCCTACGTCGTGGACGTGGGGCCGTTCTATCTCGCCAGCATCGTCGAATGCCTCGGCTCGAAAGCGCTCGTCGCCGACGCCATGTCGGCGCTCACCGGCCGCAGCACCTACGCCGGCATCGCCCAGGACACGATCGCGATGGCGGTCAACGACCTCGTCACCGTCGGCGCCACGCCGCTCGTCGTCCAGGCCTACTGGGCGGCCGGCGGCTCCGACTGGTTCGACGACGGCGAGCGCGCCGCCGCGCTCGTCGCCGGCTGGAAGCAGGCCTGCGACGTCTGCGGCGTTGCCTGGGGCGGCGGCGAGACGCCCGCGCTGGCAGGCACCGTCGAAAGCGGCCGCATCGACCTCGCGGCGGCGTGCACCGGCATCGTCAGCCCGAAGACTCGCCTCTCGCTCGGGGAGCACCTCGCGCCGGGCGACGCGATCGTCCTGCTCGCGTCGAGCGGCATCCACGCCAACGGCATCAGCCTGGCGCGCCAGCTCGCGGAGCGCCTGCCGCGCGGCTACCTCACGCCGCTCGCCGAAAGCGCGGTGCCGATCTCCTTCGGCGACGCGCTGCTCGAGCCGACCGTTCTCTATCCCCCCATCACCGAGGCGCTTCACCGCGCGGGCATCCGCGTTCGCTATGCCGTCAACGTCACCGGCCATGGCTGGAGGAAGCTGATGCGCCACCCGGCACAGCTCACCTACCGCATCGGCCAGCTGCCCGAGGTTCCGGCGGTGCTCTCGTTCATCCAGAAAGAGGCCGGGCTCGATTCGCGCACCGCCTACGGCACCTTCAACATGGGGGCCGGCTTCGCCGTGTTCGTGCCCGCCGAGGACGCCGAACGTGCCGCGGCGGTGTCACGCAAGGCCGGCGTCGACGCGTGGGTCGCCGGCAAGGTCGAGGCAGGCCCGCACCGGCTCGTGATCGAGCCGCTCGACATCGAATTCGGCGGCGACGAGCTCGGGGTTCGTCTTTAGTTCACGGCAGCCTTCGGGTCGCCCGCCTAGAATCGTCATCGACGGGCCTCCCCGCATGGGAGCGCGGCGAACCGGGTCAGGTCGGGAACGAAGCAGCCCCAACCGTTGCGACCAGTGCCGGGGTCAGGCTCGTCACCTTCCACCCAAGCGATGAGCAACGTCAGCCGTTTCCTCGCGCTCTGCGCCCTGCTCGTCGTCTTCGCGCCCGACGCGCGTGCCGCGCCCGGCGACGTCTTCGTCCCGGCGCACCGGACCCGCGACGGTCACTACGTGCCACCGAACGTGCCGCCGATCTCCGGCGGCACGCGTCTGGCGCATCGGCCGGGCCGAGGATCCGCGACGCATCGCCACGCCCGCGCCAAGCGCGCGGTGCCGCTGTTCGTCGAAGCGCGCTCCGTTCGCCGCTGACGACGCGGCGTGCCGCGCTCGCCGGACCACGGCGCGAGGCGCTCGTCGTCAGCGCGGGCCGGAAAGCGGTTCTAGTGCATCCCTCGTCGTGTGGATTCACGCTCGCGCAAGAGCTGCCTAGAGTCGCCGCTACCGACCCGCAGCGACCGCCATGCGCTCCCCTTTCGTCGACTCCGACTCGTTCCTTTCCGATCCCCCGTCGGCCGTCGACGCGCGCCGCTCTTTCGTCGTCGGCCGCGTGCTGATGTTCGCACTGGTGGTGGCCGTCGCGGCCAGCTCGGCGGTGCTGCTCGCGATCTAGGCCGGCTCGGCAGGCGCCGTCGCGGCGCCATCGACGTCGGCGCGGTTCGTTCCGACGATTCCTTCGATCTCCGCGTCCGCGCGGCTCGCCGACGTCTCGGCGCCGTCGCTCTGCAGTGCGGCCTTCGCGTCGCGCACGGCGTCGTGCAGGATTCGCGTCGTCAGGCGCAAGGTCCGCGCGTAGCGGACGACGACTTCCTGGAGCCCGGCCGCGGCCTTCGGCGCCGGCAGATCGAGGGCATCGACGGCCTCGTTGGCGGCGCTGGCGACGATGCGGAGCAGCTCGTCGTCGCTGTCGGGCTTGCGCACTGGCACGTCGACAGGCAGGCGGCGGATCATGTGCAGGATGTCGTCGCCGAGGCCCCATTGGCGCGATGCGGCATTGCCGAAGGCCTCGATGGCGACGCCGAGGACGGCGTACGCGGCAGCGTCTTCGTCGAGGCCCGGCTGCTCGACCGCGCCGGCTTCGCCGTCGGCGCGCGCGGCGACGAAGGGCTCGGTCAGCTGGACGATCTGCTCGGCTTCGTCGGCGAAGTGGTAGCGCAGGAGCAGCCGACCGAGGTTCTGCAGCACCGCGACGAGGTAGACCGCCTCGCCGTCGTAGCCGGCCGGGCGCAGCGACTGCGCGACGTGGCCCGCCAGGCGGACGCGGTCGATCGTCTCGCGCAGCGCGCGCGCACCGTCCTCGTCGAGCGGTCCGGGCCAGACGCGCAAGCTGTTCGCCGCTTCGCGCACGCCGTCGACGCCGATCAGCGAGACGACGCGGCGCAGGGTCAGTACCGGGCCGTTGCCGGCGATCTGCGTCCCCTGCACGCGCGCCGAGCTGTAGGTCTTCAGCAGCTCGAACGAGAGCGCCATGTCGGGCAGGAGATGGCGCGCGATCTCGTCGGTGCGCTTGCTCTCGATCGCCGTGATCCGCTGCACGCGCGTCGCCAGGCCGGGCAGCGCCGGCAGGTGGCCGACGCTGCGCAGGCGATCGAGGAGCAGCGCCACCGGCCCGCCCTCCTCTTCCACGGTCGCCTCGAGCCAGCCGGTGAGCGCGCCCAGGAACGTGCGCGCGCTGCGATAGCGCAGGCGCACCTGCGCCGAGGTGCTGCGATTGGCGATCGCGCGCAGCGGCTCGGCGATCGGCTGTGGCGTCGTCCACGGCAAGCGGACGATCTCGCGACCGCGCGGCGTCATCCGCTCGATCACCAGCGAGACGTCGTCTTTGTCGAGCACGGGCGCGCCGCCGAGCAGTCGATGCAGGACGATGCCGCAGGAGAGCACGTCGCGCTCGGCGGCGGCGCGATGGGCGCGCAACGTCGGCGGCTCGAGCGGCTCGGCGCGGCTGCCGCGGGCGCGCACCGCCGGCACGGCCACCTCGACCACGTCGGGCGCGGCGACGGCCAGCGCCATCACGCTCGCCTGACCGCGCTCGTTGACGAGGATGTTGTGCAGCTGGACATCGAGATGGGCGATGCCGGCGTCGTGGGCGAATGCCAGGCCGCGCAGGACGCCGGCAAGCCAGCCGGCGGCATCGTCGACGGAGGGCACCGGGTGCTGGGCGAGCCACTCCTCGAGCGTCACGCCGGCTCGGCGCTCGACCGCGACGTACGGCCAATGCTCGTGCACGCCGCAATCGGCGACCTTGGCGAGGTTGGGATGATCGAGGCGCGCCGCCCGCCGTGCGGTGAGCAGCCAGTTGCCGATGCTGGATGCGCCCGACGGTGCGACGCGCGGCATCGACAGCATCGTCTCGCCGCCGGTGCGCTGGTCGACCGCGAGCCAGACCATCGTCAGCTCGCTCTTGGCGAGCAGGCGGCCCAGGGCGAAGTTGCCGAAGGCGCGCGGCGGAGACGAGGAACGGATCAGGGAAGCGACAGCGGACGGCATCGCAGGGACGAAGTTGGCCTGATTGGAGCCTACCGGAGCCGCTGCCGATGGCGCGATCAAAGCCGGAAAAGTGAGGTTTCTTGCCGTGAAGCGCTGCCCTCAAACGACCTCGACGATCCTGCCTTCGCCGGTCACGAAGGCGCAGCGAACGGCCTCGCCGGGCTGGGCGCGCGCGACCGCCGCGCGGTAGCGGAGCAACTGGGCGCGATATTCGTCGAGCTGCTCGGGCGCATGGCTGAGCTTGTAGTCGAGCACCCACCAGACCGGACCGTCCGCATCGTCGACGAGCGCGAGGCGGTCGATGCGCAGGACCTCTCCCGCATCGCTCATCGACACCTCGTTGCCGCTCCAGCGGATCTGCGGGCCGCGGAAGAAGCGGGCGCCGTCGGGATGCTCGACGATGGCGACCACGCCGTGCCGCACCGGCGCGGCGGCCGCGCCGAACTCGCGCGCCGCCGCGTCGGCGGCTTCGTGGCGATCGATTTCGGGATCGGCGACGATCCATTCGAGCGCGCGGTGGATCGCCCGGCCGATGCTCGCGCTGACCGTCGGCGCCTCGGCGGGCCGGACACGGGCTTCGATCGGGGACGCGCTCCACGGCGGCAGCATCGCGATGACGATGCCTTCGCGCGGCGCGGACGCAGCGACGGCGGCGGTCGGCGGCCCGAAAAGCAGCTCGGCCTGGCGCTGCGGCGAGGCCGGGCACGCCGCGCCCAGGCGGCTCCACCACGTCGGACCGATCGGCGCCTGGTACGGCTCGGTGGCGCTGAAAACGAGGCGCCGCTTCGCACGCGACATCGCGACGTAGAGCCCGTTCAGCTCCTCGCGCTCGCGTGCCCGCATCTCCTGGTCGAGGGCGGCGCGCAGCGAGGGCGGGCAGCGGTTCTCGTTGTAGACGAAGGCGCAGCGGGTCGGCCGCTCGGCCTCGACCGGCCACTCGACGAGCAGCGTCGTCGTCGGCGGATTGGTGCGCTCGGGCTCCGTGTCCATCACGAAAACCGTGTCGGCCTCGAGTCCCTTCGCTCCGTGCACGGTGAGCAGGCGCACCGTCGAGGCGCGCACCGGCAATGCGGCCTTCACCGCCCGCTTCTTGAGCGCGCGCACGAATGCGTAGGGTGTCGAATAGCGACCGCCATCGAGATAGAGCGATTGCGCGAGCACGGCGTCGAGCGCGTCGAGCGCGAACGCGCGCTGCTCGGGCGGCACCGCGGCCGCGTAGCGCGCGTGGGCGTCGACCTCGACGACGATGCGATCGAGCAGGTCGTGCGGTGGCAGAGCGGCGACGAGCGCTTGCCAGCGCCCGAGCAGCGATCGCGCCCGTTCGAGAACGGGACTGGGCGCCTCGAGCTCGCGCAGGGCTCGCCACCAGCTCGCCCCTTCGGCCGACTGCGCGCGGATCGCGAGCAGGTCGAGGTCGCTCGCGCCGAACAGCGGGCTGCGCAGGGCGCGAGCGAGCGAGAGGTCGTGGCCGGTCGAGACGAGCACGTCGAGAAGCGCGATCAGGTCCTGCGCTTCCGGCGTCTCGGCCAGCATGGCGTCCTCCACCGCCGAATGGCCGACGTGGCGGCGCTCGAGCGCGTGGGCGACGAGGCGGAGCGACTGGCGCTTGCGGCAGAGCACGTAGATCTCGTCGGCGCGCGTGCCGGTCGCGATCTGCTCCACCACGGCTTCGGCGACCGCCTCGGCCTCGCGTTCGCGCAGCACCTCGTCGACGACCAGCCGGGGCGTACCGAGGCTGTCGCGCCAGACCAGCGGCACCGCGTCGTCGCCGCGCCGCGACGGCGGCCGCGGCGGGCGGTCGATGCGCGGCAGCACCGACACCGCGCTCGCGGCGACGGCCCCGACCTCGGTGGTGTGCAAGCGAAAGCCCGGGAACAGCTCGCCCGCGGCGTTGAACACGCCGTTGATCGCCTCGATCACCGGCGGCGCGTTGCGGCGGGTGTGATCGCAGGCCAGGACGCTGCCATCGAGGCCCTCACGCACGAACCTCGCGGCGGCCTCGAACACGCGCGGCTCGGCGCGCCGGAAGCGGTAGATGCTCTGCTTCGGATCGCCCACGATGAAGACGCCCGGCGGGCGTTGCCCGCTCGCGCCGCCGCCGGCGCCGGCGTAGCCCGCGAGCCAGCCGTGCAGCGCATGCCATTGCAGCGGGCTCGTGTCCTGGAACTCGTCGATCAGCAAGTGAGCGACGCGCGCGTCGAGGCGCTCCTGCACCCAGCCCGACAGCTCGCCGTCGCGCAGCAGGCCGAGCGCGACGCGCTCGAGGTCGGCCATGTCGGCGTAGCCTTGCGCCCGCTTGTAGTCGGCGAGCGCCACGAGCAACGCGCGGCCGAGGCGAACCATGCGCAGATGCTCCTCGCGCGACTCGTGCTGGTGGACCTGATCGCCCAGCCGCTGGAGCTCGTTCTGCAACTGCTCGACGAGCAGCAAACCTTTGGCCAGCGCGCGTGGCTTGTCGTCGGTCACCGTGAAAAGCGCGGACCACACCGCTTCGAAGCGTTGGCGCGGCGGAAGAGACAGCGCGGTCGCGACTTCCTCGGCGGCATCGCGCGCAAGCTTGCCGCGTGCCGACGCCAGCGCGCGCGCCGCGCCACGCAGGAGGTCGGTCCACGCCGCGGTGGCGATCGATTCGGCGGGATGCTGGTAGGCCGCGAGCTCAGGCCAGACATCCTCGGCCCGCTCGACGCTTGTCGCGAGCACGCCGGCCTCGTCGGCGAGCTCGAACTCCACGCGCCGGTCCCAGACCGCGTCGAGCCAGACGCGCAGCTGATGCCGGCCCCGCGCCGCCGTGACTGCGGCGTGATCGGCTCGCAAGGCCTCGTCGCGCAGCAACACGGCGTGGAAGGCGCGGTGCACGGCCGGTTGGTGCTCGCGCCAATCCTCGACCAGCTCGGCGTCGGCCTGAACGCCGAGCCGGTCGAGCAGCGCGAGCGGCGCCGAGCGCAGCAGCTGCGCGAACCAGCCGTGGAAGGTACGGATCTCGACCGGGCGTCCGGCTGCGAGAACGCGGGCCTGCAGCGACCCGAGCTCTGGCGCGAGCGCCTCGGCACGCGCCGCGTCGACCCCGCGCTCGACGAGCGCGCGCACGCGCTGGTCGTGCGTCGAGCGCGGCGTCGAGAAGTCGGCGAGCCACTTGTCGAGCCGCTCGCGCATCTCGCCCGCGGCTGCGCGCGTGAAGGTGATCGCCAGGATCTCATGCGGCGGCGTGCCGTCGAGCAATGCGCGCAGCATGCGGGAGACCAGCATCCAGGTCTTGCCCGAGCCGGCGCAGGCCTCGACGACGCACGAGCGCGCCGGATCGCAGGCGGCAGCGTAGAAGGCCAGCGCCTCGACGCGCCGGCCGTCGACCCGCAGCGCGGGCGCGTCACGGGCCATCGTCGTCGCTGGCCCAGTGATCGCGCCGGCACAGGCCGCGCGCCCGGCAGTAGTCGCATGCGCTGCCTTCGCCGAGCGCACGCAGTCCGGCGCCGGCGCGCAGGCGCCGCATCTCGCCGGCGATGCCGACGACAAGGGTGCGCGCATCGTCGGCGACGCGGTGGTGCGCGATCTGGATCAGGCCGCGGGTG
Organism: Caldimonas sp.; assembly: GCA_039932815.1. GTDB lineage: Bacteria > Pseudomonadota > Gammaproteobacteria > Burkholderiales > Burkholderiaceae_C > Schlegelella_A. The sequence goes on along the minus strand of JBDTPG010000034.1, from coordinate 4,418 downwards.
CGATCGACGGCGAGATAGCTCGCCGTGACCGGCAGCTCGTCGCCGACGAGCGCGGCGTAGAACGCGAGCTGCGTGTCTTCGAGGGGCTCGCGCACCTTTTCCTTCAACTTTTCGGCGCTGCCGGTCTTGTAGTCGATGAGCTCGATCGTGGCGCCGTCCTTGCCCTCGCGGCGGTCGATGCGATCGATGTAGCCGTGCAGCTCCAGGCCGTCCAGCTCGGCCGGTGCACGGCGCGTCTCGCTCTCGCCGCTCAGCCAGCGCCAGCCGCCGCGTTCGCGATCATGCAGCCACTTGACGTAGCGCGGCACGAAGCCCTCGAAGCTGGCGTCGTAGGGCAGGAATGCCGCCGCGTCGATGCCCATCACGGCGCGCACGGTCTCGCCGATCTCGCGCAGCCGAGCCTCGTCTGCACCAGCGGTGCGCACCTCGACGCGCTCGCGATGAAAGACGGCGAGCACATCGTGCAGCCAGGTGCCGTAGTCGCGCTTCTCGACTTCGTCGTCGAGCTCGTCGGGCTCCGACAGCCGCAGGACGCGCTCGGCGAAGAAGCGATAGGGGCAGGCACGCAAGGCCTCGAAGGCGCTGGCGGACAGCCGCTGCGGCAACGCGTCCGCCGGTACCGTCGGCGCGGTCGGCCGGACGGGCTCGGCCACGAGGCGGCGCTCGCCGCGCGGGTCGCGCCAGGGGCGCAGATCGCCCGGCGCGCCGTCAGCCGTGCGCACCTCGGCCAGTGCGGAGCGAAGGCGCTCGACGAAGGGGCTCGCCGCGACCGGATCGCCGGCGTCGCCGCGCCGCCGCGAGATCGTCACGCGAGGCAGGCCGAGCACCTGGACGAATGCGAGCAGCTCGCCATCACGGCGATCGGCCGCCGTCGGCAGCGACAGCGCCTCGACTGCGCTGCGCGGCAGGAGCGAGTCGTCGACCGGCATCGCGCCGAGCGAGCGATGGTCGGCGCCGGGCATGACGACGGCAGCGAACGGGCGAAGGATCGTGCGCGCGAGGGGCGTGACGACGACGTCGGGCGGGGTCGTGCCGGCTGTGGCGACATCTTCGTCCGCCGCCGTCGCGATCGGCGGGCGATAGGCGACGCGCTCGAGCACGTCGTCGGCCCAGCGCGTGAACTCGGCCAGCGTCAGCGACTCGACGCCTTCGCTGAGCGACGCGCGACGTCCGGCCGCGAGCGGCGGGTCGATGCCGAGCGCGGCGAGCGCCTGGCGGCCGGCGTCGTCGTCGCGGAGCTGTGCGAGCACGCCCCAACGCTCGAGCGCGCCTTGCACGGCATCGAGCCAGGTCGGCAGGTGGCGTCGCGACGGCGCCGCGAGCGCGTCGAGCGTCGCCGTCGCCTCCGCGTGCAGACGCGCCGCGCCTGCCGGCAGCGCGTCGGACGCGACGCCGTCGCGGCGCGAGACGCGACGGCGACGGCAGGTCGCTTCGAGCGAGGCGAGCGAGCCCGCTTCGGGCGTTGCCGCCGGCGGCAAGGACTTGAGCCAGTCGAGGTATTCATCGGCGCTGGCGATCGGGCGAGCTGCCTGCAGCAACGACATCACGCTCGCGCCGGCGCGGGTCGTCGACATCTTCCAGCCGGTCTCGTCGGCGATGCGCACGCCGGCGCGCTCGAGCAACGCGCGCACGCGGCGCACCAGGACGCGGTCGAGCGCGACGAGCGCAACGGGTTTCTCGCCGCGACCGAGATGGTCGAGCACCTGAGCTGCCGCGGCCCAGGCCTCGTCCTCGAAGCCGTCGCAGAGCGCATGCGCCGGCGGGTCGGCGGCGAGCTCGCGCACGATCGCCGCGAACGGCTGGTCGAGCGGCACGTCGGTCTCGACGACCAGGGCCGGGGCGTCGCCCTCGCCGAGCAGCGCAAGGGCAAGCCGATCGGCGCCGCCCGCCTGGATCGCGATCCACGCCGAGGGGCGCAGCTCGAACAGCCGATCGGTCGACGACGCCTCGGGCGCGTTCGCGGCCCATTCGACGGCAATCCGTGCCAGTTGTTTCTCGAGACCGGCCGGCCCGCCGACGCCGCCGTCGAGCGCATCGCGCGCGGCCTGCCACCACGCCGGTCGCGAGGACGGAGCCAGCGACGACGCGGCGCGTGCGAGCTCGCGCGCCGTCGTCGCGACACGCCCGGCCGCGTGTTCGAAGCCGCGCCGATCGCGACGCAGCCATTCCTCGCCCCAGCGCTGGCGCCCCAGCAACTGTGTCGCGACGAGGGTGTCGAGCGCGGCGTCGAAGCCGCTTTCACCATCGGCTGCGGTCGGTGGCCCGAGCGACGCAGCGAGGGTGCGCGTCGTCTCGACCCGCGGCATCCACGTGCCGAGGCGGGCGAAGGCGCGCCGGGCCGGCGCGAGCAGCTCGACGAACGGAACCAGCACCACGGCGTCGCGCCACGCGACCGACGCCTGCCCGGCCCAGTCGGCGCAGCCGGCAGCGATGGCGTCCCAACGTTCCTCGCCCGGGCCGTCGGTTCGCGAGACGCGCGCGTCGTGCGCGCCGCGATGCGTCACGCGGGCTATCGTCTTCATAGGGAGCAGATGGGGCCGGGCAGCGTCGGCGCGAGGGCCGGTATGTCAGAATGATTGTGCCTGCCGACGCACTCTTGCTCTCGGCGTTCCCGGCCCCACCTCCCCGCCCTAGGCACGAGGATCCCGACATGAGCAGCGACCTGATCACCCACACGTCCGACGCATCGTTCAACGCCGATGTCATCGAGGCCGGCACGCCGGTTCTGGTCGATTACTGGGCCGAGTGGTGCGGCCCGTGCAAGATGATCGCGCCCATCCTCGACGAGGTCTCGAAGGACTACGACGGCAAGCTCCGGATCGCGAAGATGAACGTCGACGAGAACCGGGACGTCCCGGCCAAGTACGGCATTCGCGGCATCCCGACCCTGATGCTGTTCAAGGACGGCCAGTTGGCTGCGACCAAGGTCGGCGCCCTTTCCAAGGCGCAGTTGACCGCGTTCATCGACTCTCACCTATAATCTCGGCCTAACGAAGGGGTCCGCGCGTCACCGACGCCGGGCTCCGGCACGAGACAATTCCGGCGCCTGGCCGGCGATCCACCCGATCGCCTGATCGCCAGCCGTGCGGCACAGCGCGAAGCGGTCGCCGCTTCTCCTCTCCCGATCGCCACTGTTTGACGTCCGCGCTGCGCCCGACGCAGCCTCGCCCGGGCACACGCCACCGGGCCCAACCCCCAGAGCACTCCTGCGCCGACCGCGCCCTGCCCATGCACCTCTCCGAACTGAAAGCCATCCACGTCTCCGAGCTCATCAAGATGGGCGAGGCGCTGGAAATCGAGAACGTCGCGCGCATGAGGAAGCAGGAGCTGATGTTCGCGATCATGAAGAAGCGCGCCAAGGGCGGCGAGCAGGTCTTCGGCGATGGTGTCCTCGAGGTGCTCCCCGACGGCTTCGGCTTCCTGCGCTCGCCCGAGGCGAGCTACATGGCGTCGACCGACGACATCTACCTGTCACCGAGCCAGGTGCGCCGCTTCAACCTGCACACCGGCGACATGGTCGAGGGCGAGGTTCGCGTTCCCAAGGACGGCGAGCGCTATTTCGCGCTCGTGAAGGTCGACAAGATCAACGACCTCCTGCCCGAGGAGAGCAAGCACAAGATCATGTTCGAGAACCTGACGCCGCTCTTCCCGAAGGAGCAGTTCAAGCTCGAGCGCGACATCAAGAACGAAGAGAACATCACGAGCCGGATCGTCGACCTGATCGCACCGATCGGCAAGGGCCAGCGCGCCCTCCTCGTCTCGGCGCCGAAGAGCGGCAAGACGGTGATGATGCAGAACCTGGCGCATGCGCTGATCGCGAACTATCCGGAGGTCTACCTGATCGTCCTCCTGGTCGACGAGCGGCCCGAGGAAGTGACCGAGATGCAGCGCACCGTGCGCGGCGAGGTCATCAGCTCGACCTTCGACGAGCCCGCCGCCCGCCACGTGCAGGTCGCCGAGATGGTGATCGAGCGGGCCAAGCGGCTGGTCGAGATGAAGAAGGACGTCGTCATCCTGCTCGACTCGATCACCCGGTTGGCGCGCGCCTACAACAACGTCCTGCCGTCGTCGGGCAAGGTCCTCACCGGCGGCGTCGATGCCAACGCGCTGCAGCGGCCAAAGCGCTTCTTCGGCGCCGCCCGCAACATCGAGGAAGGCGGGTCGCTGACGATCATCGGCACCGCCCTGGTGGAGACCGGCAGCCGCATGGACGAAGTGATCTACGAGGAGTTCAAGGGCACCGGCAACTGCGAGATCCATCTCGACCGCCGCATGTCGGAGAAGCGCGTCTACCCCTCGATCCTGCTCAACAAGTCCGGAACGCGGCGCGAGGAGCTTCTCCTGAAGCCCGAGATCCTGCAGAAGAGCTGGATCCTGAGAAAGCTGCTCTACTCGATGGACGAGATCGAGGCGATGGA